>SLIG01000105.1 GCA_007135755.1 Cyanobium sp. | reverse complement strand
GAGCAGGTGCGGGCCCGTCTGGAGGCCCTGGGCGGCGATTGGAGCCAGCAGGCGGTGGCGATCACCATGGCCGACAGCCGTCTGGATCAGCTGGCCCGCCAGGAGGGCTGGCTGGAGCGCTTTGCCATGTTCGACTGGGTGGGCGGCCGCACCAGCATCACCAGTGCGGTGGGTCTGCTGCCTGCCGCTTTGCTGGATGCGGACATCCACGCCTTCCTGGCCGGCGCCGGCGCCATGGACCGCGCCACCCGCACGCCCGAACTGGAGGGCAATCCCGCCGCCCTGCTGGCCGCCGCCTGGTACGCAGCCGGCTCCGGCCGTGGCCTGCGCGACATGGTGGTGCTGCCCTACCGCGACCGGCTGGCGGTCTTCAGCCGCTACCTGCAGCAGCTGGTGATGGAGAGCCTGGGCAAGCGGGTGGATCGCCAGGGCAACACCGTGCACCAGGGGCTGGCGGTGTACGGCAACAAGGGCTCCACCGATCAGCACGCCTATGTGCAGCAGCTGCGCGACGGCATCGACAACTTCTTCGTGACCTTCATCGAGGTGCTGGAGGACAGCGGCGATCTGCCGGCGCTCAACGGCGAGCGTCCCGGCGATGTGCTCCAGGGCTTCCTGCAGGGCACCCGCGCCGCCCTGATGGAGGGGGGCCGCCAGAGCCTCTCGATCAGCCTGCGGCGCTTCGATGCCACCGCCCTCGGTGCCCTGGTGGCGCTGTTCGAGCGGGCGGTGGGCCTCTACGCCGAGCTGGTGAACATCAACGCCTACGACCAGCCGGGTGTGGAGGCCGGCAAGAAGGCCGCCGCCGCGGTGCTGGAACTGCAGGAGCGCCTCGATGCCCTGCTGGCCGATGGGAAGACCCGCAGCCTGGTGGAGCTGCAGGGGCAGCTGGGCACTGACAGCCCCGACTCCCTGTTCTGGATCCTGCGCCATCAGGCGGTCAACGACGACGCCCTGCGGGTTGAGGGCCACTGGGGGCAACCGGCCAGCCTGCGCTTCAGCCGCGCCTGAGCTGGGACTCCAGCGGGATCAGCCGGCAGCGCAGCAGGGCCAGGGCCTCATCCGGCAGACCCAGGAAACGGTCGAGCCAGGCATCGCCGCTGGGGGGCACCTGCGCCACCCCCACCAGCACCCCGCGGCCGTCGCTGTCCAGGGCAGCGCCTCGGCAGCTGTGGCGGCGGCTGGTCACCGGGCCGGTGCTCAGTTCCGCGTCGATCGCCAGGGCGGCCGGGCGGTAGAAACCCAGCGCGCTGCAGTGGAAGCGGGCCCGGAAGCGCAGCCGCAGTTCCCCGCTGCCGGGTTGCAGATGGCCGCTGAGCTGGCGTGGTTCGATGGCGATCGTCAGTCCGGGCGGCAGGGGCACGCCGAGCACGCGGGTGCTGCGCCAGCTCAGGGGCGGGATGCGCAGCTCGGCGGGGCTGAACTCCAGGGGCCGGCCGCGCCCATCATCCTCCCCCAGCCAGCCGATCCCGCGGCCCCCCTGGGGGTTGTAGGTGAAGCGCGGATAGGCCCCGATCGCCAGGGCGCAGCCCGGCAGGGTGGTGAGCTGCAGCTCCATGGGTGCTGCTCAGGGCGCGCGGAGGAGGTCCAGTTCACCCCTGCCGTGCAGCTCGGCCAGGGCGTCATAGCCGCCGATCTTCACCCCGTCGATGAACACCTGGGGAACGGGCCCCTGGTCGGTGTGCTGCACGTGGTGGGGGATGGTGAGGGTGCGCAGCATGCGCAGGGCCCGGGCGCTGTAGGGACAGCCGCGGGCTACCACGATCTCCACCCGCGGTGCCCCGTGGGGACCGGCCTGGGGCCGAACCGGCTGGGCTGGGGCTGCTGTGGCGGATGCTGCTGTGGCGGATGCTGCAGGGGCTGCGGTTCCCTCCAGCAGACCCACCAGCACGTCGGCGCCCTTCAGCACCAGGGTGCCGGGCTCCAGATGGCCTCCCCACACCTCGCAGTTGCCATCGGAGAGGCTGAGGTGCAGATGCACGCCTGCCGGGGCGATCGTGCCCTGCAGGGTGATGATCTCCAGCTCCCCGCGCACCAGGGTGGGCGTGCTCTGGCCCGGACACTGGAAGGCGGCCTGGGAGAGGTTGCCCACCACGCTGAGCACGAAGCCCTCGGCCTGCCGGGCGGCGGCCAGCTCCGCCAGGCTGCGGTGCACGTCGCTCCCGGCATCGAGGTGCAGCGGCAGGGCATGCATGGGCTCGGCTGATGGCGTCGACGAGGGCCAAGCTACGCGGCGCACCCCGAATTGCCCATGGCGACCGGCTCGGCTCTGACCACCGGCTTGGCTCTGCCAGGGTGACCGAGGACACCACCCCGCCACGGCCATGCCATGTGCTTCTCCAGCCAGGCCAGCTTCATTGCGGCGGCATCCCTGCTGCCCGCTGGTGCCTGGGCCCTGAGGGTGTGCCGGCACCGGCAGCGGCCCGACCTGCTGCCCCTGGCCCTGTGTCCCTGGCTGTTCGCCGTGCAGCAGGCCCTTGAGGGTGTGGTCTGGCTGGGGCTGGAAGCGCCGCCGGCGCCGGCCTTCGCCCCTGCCGCCGCGCTGGGTTTCCTGTTCTTCGCTCACGGCTTCTGGCCGGCCTGGATCCCCTGGTGTGCCCTGCGGGCGGCACGGGTGTGGCGGCCCCAGGTGGTGCCGCTGCTGCGCCGGTTCTGCGCCCTCGGCCTGCTGCTGGGCCTGTGGCTCTGGCTGCCCCTGCTGCTGGAGTCCAGCCGGGTGGCCCCGGTCATTGCCGGTGGTTCGATCAACTATCAGGCCCGTCTGCTGGGCGATGGGGTGATCCCCCACCAGCTGGGGGTGAGCAGCTATGCCCTGGTGGTCCTGCTCCCCCTGCTGCTGTGCGGCTCCCGTCGCCTGGCCTGGTATGCCCTCGCCCTGCTGGTGACGGTGGCCGTGAGCTGGATCGCCGCCACCCAGGCGTTCACCTCGGTGTGGTGCTTCATGGCGGCGCTGCTGGCCCTGCTGATTCCCTGGGTGGCGGCGGAACCGACGGCAGCTCCCGGATCCGCTGCGGTCGTCGCCGGTCCCGCCTGAAGGCGGGACCCGCCGCCTTCAGACGCCGCTCTCGCCGCGATCGCTCCCGGAGCGGTCGCCGCCGGAGTTTTGGGAGGGCCGGAACTGCTGGGCCAGCAGGCCGCGCTGGTATTCCACCGCCAGGCTGGTGAGGTGGTGTCGGGCCTGCTCCTCGAGGTCTTCGCCCACCTGCTCCAGGGTCATGCCCTTGGGGATGCGCATGCGCAGCACCAGGGCCAGGGCGTCGAACAGGCGCACCTGGTCGCTCTGCCAGCCCTGGTAGTCGGCTGCCATGGTCTGCAGTGCCTCGTGGGGCAACTGGCCCTCAGCCACTCGCTGGCGCACCTCCTGCAGCTGGCTGAAGCGGGCCGAGCTCACCAGGGCATGGGCCGATCCCAGGGCGGCTAACGCATCAGCTGCCTCCCGGCGCAGCACACTCAGGCTGCGTTCCAGCACCGCCTGCTCCACCGACAGCGGCTCGCGGGTGGCCGGGCAGGCGGCCAGGGGCGCCAGCAGGGCGGTGGAAGCTGTGGCGGCGGGTGGCGGCGTTGGCGCGGGCCTGGCGGACGGCGCCACGGAGCCGGCCCAGCTGCGCAGGCGCTGAGCCAGCCAGCGGCGCAGCTCGAGGAGCAGGCGGGGCATGGGCGGGATCGTCGTTGTCGGCACTCTGGGGTGCCTCCACGGCCGTGCCAAGGCGGGACATCCGCCACGCCCCGCCAGCTCGCCTCAGTTGACGCTGACGCCCTTCCAGAACGCCACGCGGTCCTTGATCTCGGCCGCCGCCGGCTTGGGATCCGGATAGAACCAGGCGGCATTGGCGTTCACCTGGCCGTCCACCACCACGTCGTAGTAGTGGGCTTCGCCCTTCCAGCCGCAGACGCTGCGGTGGTCGGAGGGGCGGAAGCAGGCCGCCTCAAGCGCCTCCACCGGGAAGTAGGCGTTGCCCTCCACGGTGACGATGTCGTCGCTGCTGGCGATCACGGTGCCTTTCCAGCTGGCTTTCATGGTGTTGCCGTTGATGCTCCCATGATGGGGCGCAGGGACCGGTAGCTGGGCCGCCAGCGGGCCCGCTCCAGACAGGCCCTGGCGTCATCGGCCGTGGTGGCCAGCCGTGCCTGGCCCGCGGCCACCGCCGCCAGGGCCACCGCCTCGGCCACCGCCGCCCCCACCCTCTGACTGTCGGCCATGGGCGGCATCAACGGCTGCTCCGGATCGCGGCTGGCGGGAATCTGTTCCACCAGGGCCGTCAGGGCGGCGTCGATCATGGCTTCGCTCACCGTGGTCGCCCCCACGGCCACGCAGGCAAAGCCCAGGCCCGGGAAGACGAGGCAGTTGTTGCACTGCCCGATCGACCGCTCCCTGCCGCCGACCCGCACCGGCGCGAAGGGGCTGCCGCTGGCCACCAGGGCCCGGCCGTCGCTCCAGGTGATCAGATCCGCCGGGGTGGCCTCGGCCAGAGCCGTGGGGTTGGAGAGGGGCAGGATCACCGGCCGCTGGCCGCCACTGGTCTGCTCCTTTCCCTGCCCCTCCCGCAGCCCCGCCGTCATGGTGTCCACCACCTCGCGGTTGAAGGCCCCGGCCACCGTGGAGGTGCCGATCAGCACGGTGGGCCGTACCCGCCGCACCACCTCCAGCAGGCCGATACGGCCCTCATCGTCGCGCCCAAAGCCAGCCGCGTCGGCGGCGGGCCTGGCGTAGGGGCGGGCCACCGGGGAGAGGGCGTCCTGGTTCTCCAGCAGCAGGCCCTGGCGGTCGATGGCCCAGATCCGGGCGCGGGCCTCATCGAGGGTCAGCCCCCGGGCCTGGAGCAGCCGCAGCAGCCGTTTGGCGATGCCGCAGCCGGCGGTGCCGGCCCCGAAGATGACGATGCGCTGATCCTCCAGCCGCACCCCCTGACCCCGGCAGGCGGCGAGCACCGCGGCGGCGGCCACCACGCTGGTGCCCTGGATATCGTCGTTGAAGCTGGGCAGCCGCTGGCGGTAGCGGTCCAGCACCCGCCGGGCCTGGGGACTGCCGAAGTCCTCCCAGTGCAGGAACGCCCCCGGCAGCTCGGCCTCCACGGCGGCCACGAACCCGTCCAGCACGGCGTCGTAGGCCGCGCCCCGCAGCCGCCGCCGGCGCAGCCCGGGGTAGAGGGGATCGCTGAGCAGGCTGGGGCGATCGGTGCCCACATCCAGGCACACGGCCAAGACCCGCTCGGGGTTGAGGCCGGCGCAGAGGGTGTAGACGGCCAGCTTCCCCTGGCAGATGTGGATGCCGCCGATGCCCTGGTCGCCGATGCCCAGGATGCCCTCCGAGTCGGTCACCAGCAGCAGATCCACCGCCTCGGGAGCCGCGCGCCGCAACAGCCCCGGCAGCTGCGGCAGCAGGTCGGGGGTGAGGTAGAGGCCCTGGGCCGCGGGCAGATCGGTGTGGCTGTAGGCCTCGATCACCGCACCCACGGTTGGGGTGTACACCACGGGCAGCACCGCCTCGATGTGCTCCTGAAGGAAGCGGTGGAACAGGGTGATGTTGCGCTGCCGCAGACCGCTCAGGTAGGTGAAGCGGGCCAGGGGATCCTCGAGGCGCTGGAAGCCGTCCCACACCCGGCGCACCTGCTGCTCGATCGTCTCCACGGCGGCGGGCAGCAGGCCGTCGAGCTCCAGCTCGCGGCGCTCGGCGGGGCTGAAGGCCGTGTCCTTGTTCAGAGCCGGCTGGGCCAGCAGCGCCGGCCCGCGCAGAGCGGTGAAGCGCACCGGAGAGTTCATGGGGCGGAAGAGCAGGGCGGCCGGGGGCGTGGCGGGCGGGCGCGTGCCGCCGGCGTCAGGGCACGAGGTTCACCAGCTTGCCCGGCACCACGATCACCCGACTCGGGGCCCGGCCCTCCAGCCACTTGGCGGCGATGTCGCTGCCCAGGGCCAGCCGCTCCAGGGTGGCCTTGTCGGCATCGGCCGGCACCTCCAGGTTGCCGCGCACCTTGCCCTTCACCTGGATCACCAGGGGGATGGTGTCGCGCACCAGGGCGGCGGGATCGGCCTGGGGCCAGGGCTGCTGGTGAACGCTGCCAGGAGCGCCCAGGCGGCTCCAGAGCTCCTCCGCCAGGTGCGGGGCGAAGGGGGCGAGCAGCAGCAGCAGGGTGTGCAGGGCTTCCACCGCCAGCGGCGGGGAGGCGGCCTCCAGGTGCTCGCCCATGGCGTTGCTGAGCTTCATCAGCTCCGCCACGGCGGTGTTGAACTGAAACTCGCCCTGCAGGTCGTCGCTCACCGCCGCGATGGCGCCGTGCACGGCCCGGCGCAGCTCCCGCTCGCCCGGGGTGAGGTCGGCCGGCGCCAGGGCGGCTGCGCCAGGGGCCAGGCCGGCGAGGCTGAGCTCCCGCTGCAGGGCACCGTCCACCAGGCGCCAGAGCCGCTGCAGGAAGCGGTACTGACCCTCCACGTCGGCGTCGTCCCACTCCAGATCCTTCTCCGGCGGCGCCTTGAACAGGATGAACATCCGCGCCGTGTCGGCGCCGTAGCGGTCGATCACCACGGCCGGATCGACGCCGTTGTGCTTCGACTTCGACATCTTTTCGTAGAAGGTGTCGAGCCGCTCACCGCTCTCGGGATCGCGGGGGTCGCTGGGGTCGGCCACATCGGCGGGGGCGATGTAGCGGCCGCTGTGGGGGTTGCGGTAGGTGATCCCCTGCACCATCCCCTGGGTGAGCAGGCGCTGGAAGGGCTCATCAAAACCGAGCAGGCCCCGGTCGCGCAGCACCTTGGTGAAGAAGCGGGCGTAGAGGAGGTGCAGGATGGCGTGCTCGATGCCCCCCACGTACTGGTTCACCGGCAGCCAGCGGTCCACCGACTCGCGGCTGAAAGGCAGGCTGGTGTTGTGGGGGTCGCTGTAGCGCAGGTAGTACCAGCTGGAGCAGATGAAGGTGTCCATGGTGTCGGTCTCCCGCCGGGCGGGCTTGCCGCAGCGGGGACAGGGCACGGTCACCCAGCTCTCCAGCTGGGCCAGGGGCGAGCCGCCCCGGCCCTCGAGGGCCACGCCCCGGGGCAGTTCCACCGGCAGTTGCTCAGCCGGCACCGGTACCACCCCGCAGCTGTCGCAGTGCACCACCGGGATCGGGCAGCCCCAGTAGCGCTGGCGGGAGATCAGCCAGTCGCGCAGCCGGAAGGTGGTGCGGCCCCGTCCCCAGCCCTCCTGTTCGGCCGCCGCCACGATCGCCTCCCGGGCCGAGGCGCTGGACAGCCCATCGAAGCGGCCGGAGTGGATGAGGATGCCGTCGCCGCACCAGGCCCCGCCCTCGAAGGCGTGCTCGTCGCTGCCCTCGGGGATCACCACCTGCCGCACCGGCAGTTCGTACTGGCGCGCGAAGACGAAGTCGCGCTGGTCGTGGGCTGGCACCCCCATCACGGCGCCGGTGCCGTACTCGGCCAGCACGTAATCGGCGATCCACACCGGCACCAGCTCACCGCTGGCCGGGTTGCGCACCCGGGCACCGATGGGGATGCCGCGCTTGGGCTTGTCCTCGGCGGTGCGCTCCTGCTCGCTCTGGGCGCTCACCAGATCGCGGAACGCCGCCACCGCCAGGGCCTGATCCGGCGTGGTGAGCCGCTCCACCAGCCCGTGCTCGGGTGCCAGCACCACGTAGCTGACGCCGTGCAGGGTGTCCGCCCGGGTGGTGAACACCGTGATCTGCTTGTCGCTGTCGTTGCCGGCGGCATCCACCACCGGGAAGCTGATCTCGGCGCCACGGCTGCGGCCGATCCAGTTGGCCTGCATGGTGCGCACCCGCTCCGGCCAGCCGACCAGCCCCTCGAGGTCGTCGAGGAGCTGGTCGGCGTAGGCGGTGATCTTCAGGAACCACTGGCGCAGCTGGCGCTTCTCCACCACGGCGCCGGAGCGCCAGGAGCGGCCCTCGCCGTCCACCTGTTCATTGGCCAGCACGGTCTGGTCGACCGGGTCCCAGTTGACCGTGGCGTCCTTCTGGTAGGCCAGGCCGGCGTCGAGGAACTGCAGGAACAGCCACTGGGTCCAGCGGTAGTAGTCGGCGTGGCAGGTGGTGATCTCCCGGTCCCAGTCGATCGAGAGCCCCAGGCGCTGGAGCTGCTCCCGCATCGCAGCGATGTTCTGATCCGTCCACGCCCCCGGGTCCACCCCGCGCTCGATCGCCGCGTTCTCCGCCGGCAGGCCGAAGGCATCCCAGCCCATGGGGTGCAGCACCTGGTGGCCGCGCATGCGCGCCACCCGGGCGATCACGTCGGTGATCACGTAGTTGCGCACATGCCCCATGTGCAGGTTCCCCGAGGGGTAGGGGAACATGGACAGGGCCATGTAGGTGTGGCTGCCTGCGTCAGGCGTCTGGTGGAGCTGGTCGTCGCTCCAGCGCTGCTGCCACTGCCGCTCGATGGCCTGGGGTTGGTAGCGGCTGCTCTCGCTCACGACAAGCCCGGTGCTGAGACCAGCGATGGTGCCACAGGCCGCTTCAGGCCTGCTCCCGCAGCAGAAGCAGCGCCTGGCGGTTCACCAGGATCAGGGGCTGGTCGCCACCCGGATCGAGGGCCAGCACGTGGGCATCCTGCCAGCGGAGCACACCGTCCAGCTGGCGGCCGCCCTGCAGTTCCAGCACCACGGCCGCCTTGCGGCGGATCAACCCCTGAATGTGGCGGGTGCTGGGCTGGTCGGTGTCGAGGCTGGCGTTGCCGGCCGTGCGTGCCTCGAAAAAGCTCTGCATAGGATTTCAGCCCGGATGCCGTGGCTCAATCGTGCTCCAGTTCAGCAAATACCAGGGTCTGGGAAATGATTTCCTGATGGTGGATGGCCGGGCGACGGCCCCGGGCGACGACAGCCTGGGCCTCACCCCCGCGCGCATCCGCCGCCTCTGCGACCGCCGCTTCGGCGTGGGGGCCGATGGGCTGATCCTGGCCCTGCCCCCCCAGGCCGACGGGGAGCTGCGCATGCGGATCTTCAATGCGGATGGCAGCGAGCCGGAGATGTGCGGCAACGGCATCCGCTGTCTGGCCCGCTTCCTGGCCGACAGCGACGGCGATGCCGCCGGCCGGCGCTGGTCGGTGGAAACGCTGGCCGGCCGGATCGTGCCCGAGCTGCAGGCGGACGGCACCATTCGGGTGGACATGGGGGCCCCGTTCCTGGATCCCGAGGCCGTCCCCACCACGCTGGCGCTGGGGGAGGCCGGCATTCCCCAGGGCACGCTCGAGGTGGAGGGGGAGGCGCTGGCCGTGGGGGCGGCCGGGATGGGCAACCCCCACGTGGTGGTGCCCGTGGATGACGTGGCGGCGGTGGATCTGGAACGGCTGGGGGCGGCCCTGGAGGTGCACCCCGCCTTCCCGGCCCGCACCAACGTGCACTTCGTGCAGGTGGTGGCCCCCGACCACCTGGTGATGCGGGTGTGGGAGCGGGGCGCCGGTCCCACCCTGGCCTGCGGCACCGGCGCCTGCGCCACCCTGGTGGTGTGCCACCGCCTCGGCCTGGCGGAGCGCCGCGCCCGGCTGGAGCTGCCCGGCGGCCCCCTGGAGATCGACTGGGATCCGGCCGGCGATCACCTGTTCATGAGCGGTCCGGCCGAGGCGGTGTTCGACGCCGTGGTGACGCCGGCCCTGTGGGGGGAGGACCCGCAGACCGCCGGGCGGGACACCCCTGCGCCTGCCGCCCCCGCCCCTGCCGAGCCTGGGTCTGCCGGCGAGGCCCCAGCGATCGACTGCGCCACCGCCTGCGTCAACGGCTGCATCCGCCCGGACGCCTGCCCTTCGGCCGAGGCCCGCTCGCGGGTGGAGGCCCTGCTCAGCGGCAGCTCCCTTGACGACCTGGTGGCGATGGCCACCAACTCCCTGGAGGCCCGCACCAGGGCGCGCTTCGAGCGGGAGATGGGCCGGCCGCTGGAATGACGGCCCCCTCGCCCGCCGCCGCCGCTGGGGTGTATCTGGATGCCTGCGCCACGTCGCCGCCGGCCCCGGAGGTGCTGGCGGCGATGGCGGCACTGCAGGCCCAGGCCTGGGCCAACCCCTCCAGCCTGCACGGCTACGGCCTGGCGGCGGCCGAGGCCCTGGAGCGGGCCCGCTGGCGCTGCGCCGCCTTGCTGGGCTGCCGGCCCGAGGAGCTGGTGTTCACCTCAGGCGGCAGCGAGGCCATCCATCTCGCCCTGCTGGGGGCCGCTGGCGCCCTGCCGCCCGGTCGGCTGCTGATCTCGGCGGTGGAACATCCGGCCACCGAGGCCGCCGCCGCCGCGCTGCAGCGTCAGGGCTGGCAGCTGCAGCGGCTGCCGGTGGACCGCCTGGGCCTGCTGGATCCCGAGGCCCTGGAGCGCTGGCTGGAGCCCCCCACCCGGCTGGTGTCGCTGATCTGGGGGCAGAGCGAGGTGGGCAGCCTGCAGCCCCTGGAGGCCATCGCCGCCCGCTGCCGCCAGGCCGGTGTGCTGCTGCACGTGGACGCGGTGCAGGTGGTGGGCCACCGGCCCCTGAGCTTCCAGGAGCTGTCCGTGGACCTGCTCAGCCTGGCGGCCCACAAACTGCAGGGGCCCCGCGGCATCGGGGCCCTGCTGGTGCGCCAGGGGGTGGTGGTGCTGCCCCAGATCGGCGGTGGCGGCCAGGAGGGCGGCCGCCGCAGCGGCACCGAGTCCGTGGTGCTGGCGGCCGGGCTGGCGCGGGCCCTGGAGCTGGCCGCCGAGCGGCTGCAGCGCCATGGCGGCAGCGATCCCCTGGCTTCGCTGCGGGACGCGGCCCTGGCGTCTCTGCTGGCCCTGCCCGGACTGCGGCTGAGCGGTCCCGACCCGCGCCTCAGCCCCGCGGCCCGGCTGCCCCACCACCTCAGCCTGCTGGTGTCCAGCCCGGAGGGGATGCCCCTGGGTGGCCGCCAGCTGGTGCGGGAGCTCTGGCGGGAGGGCTATGCCCTCAGCAGCGGCTCGGCCTGCAGCAGCAGCGGCTCGGCCGCCAGCCCGGTGCTGCGGGCCCTGGGCTACGGGGAGGCGGAGGCGGCCAGCGGTCTGCGGCTGGGCTTTGGCCCCTGGCTCAGCGCCGCCGATCTGGAGGGTCTGCCGGCGGCCCTGGGGCGGGCCCGTCAGCGTCTGACCACCGCCCCGTAGGGTCGGGCTCCCTGACCGCCCAGCCATGCTTCCCGCGGATCTGCGCCAGGCCGAGAGCCAGGCCCTGGCGGCCCTGCTGGCGGCCCTGCCCAGCGGCGGGAGCGGCCGCTGGAGTGTCGACTGGCGCTTCGAGGGGTTGCGGCTGCTGCCGGTGGCGTTGCGCTTCTGCCAGGCCCTGCTGGAGGCCGGCCAGGCCACCCGGCTGGTGTTTCCCGATGCCGGAGCCTGCGCCCTGGCCAAGCGCGATGCCCCAGGGCTGGCCGAGCGCATCGGCGACTTCCGCGGCCAGCAGCGCAGGAGTGCCGAGTCGGATGGGGCTGGCGCCGACCTGCTGCTGGCGGTGGCGCCGGCCATGCCCGACTACGAGGAGTTCGAGCAGCTCTGCGCCGCCCACCGCGGGCCGGTGGCGATGCTCAACGGGCGCCTGGAGGACGCCGCCGTGGGCATCGGCAGCGTCGCCCGTGAGCGCCGGCGGGGCTTCGTGGCCGAGTGGCAGGCGGCCTACGTCCTGCAGCCCCTGGCCGGCAGCGCCCTGCGCCGGGCCTACCCCGGCGACTGGGAGCTCTACCGCCAGGATGACGACGGCTTCCGGCTGGCGGCCCGCTTCGAACAGAAGCCCGACGCCGAGGCTCAGGCCGAGGCGCTGGCCGGCGAGGGTGGCGTGGGGATCGGCGCCAACCTGCGCTCCCTGGAGACGTTCATCGAGGGGCTGCGCAGCTGAGGTCCGCCCTCGTCGGATCGGGCTGCCCTCCGTACACTTCGGCCACACCGTTCTGTCCGGCTCCGCCGGTGTGCACCCATGCCCCCGGAGAACCTGCAGGTGAACCTCCCGGAGAATCCCGCAGCGAAGCCCGGAACGAAGCTGCGCTTCGGCCTGGTGGATGCCGCGGCCGTCGGCGCCGTGCTGGTGGCTGCGGCCGGGGTGATCTGGAGCCCCAAGCTCTCCACCAGCGTGGCCCAGGCCACCGGTGCCCTGGCGCCCGTGACGGTGCTGGTGGATGTGCGCGGCATCCCGGTGGCCGATCCGGAGGGCCTGATCGAATCCAGCCGGCGGGAGGGCCGGGTGGCGATCGTGATCCGTAACCAGCCCCACGGCAGCGTGCGTGTGGAGGAGATCATTCCCCTGGAACGTCAGCTGGTGGCCCTGCAACCCGATGGCAGCGTGGTCACCGCCACGGCACCGGCCGGTGCCTTCCCCAACCTCGATGCCCGTTTCGTGCTCCAGGGCCAGGGGCGCCGGGGTGAGGGGGGCGTGGTGTTCGGCAACCAGAGCATCAAGGTGGGGGCCCCGGTGGAGATCGAGGGCGATGGTTTCCGGGTCACCGGCACGGTGACCGGCATCCAGCTCGATGAGGCCTGAGATGGCGCCCGTTTCCCCCCGCTCCAGCCCCCGCCAGCGGCGCTTGCCCGCCGCCCGTCTCGGTGCCCTCGCCCTGTTGCTGGCCCTGCAGCCGGCCGCCGGCCTGGCCCAGACCCGCCCGGCCGTTCCCGCTCCCGGCCCGGTCACCACGCCGGCCCTGGCCCGGCTGCCGGGCCCACCCCCCCCCATGGGGCTGCCTCAGCTGCAGGGCCAGGTGAGCTGCCCGGCCCTGCAGCAGCGCATCCAGGCCACCCTGGGCGGTGAAGTCGGCGCCTGGAGCATCAGTGTGGCCGACCCCAGTGGCCGTCTGCTGGCGGAGGTGAACGGCCGCACCCCCCGGGTGCCGGCCTCCAATATGAAGCTGATCAGCACCGCCTTCGCCCTCGACCAGCTCGGCCCCGACCACCGCCTGTCCACCCGGTTGTGGCAGCTGCCCGACGGCAGCTTCCGGCTCACCGGGGAAGGCGATCCGGATCTGGCCCTGCCGCACCTGCAGCGCTTTGCCCAGCTGGCCCTGCGCAACGGCGGCTCCAGTGGTGCCCCGGGTGGCGTGGTGCGGCTGGAGCTGGCGGAGGAACCCAGCCAGGTGTGGTGGCCCAGCGGCTGGAATGCGGCCGATCGCGTCTACGCCTATGGGGCCCCGATCACCCGCCTGGCGGTGACCAGCAACGCCATCCAGGACGCGGTGCAGAACCCCCCGGCCCGCCTGCAGACGCTGATGGAGCGCTCCATCAGCCAGCAGGGGGGGCAGGCCCAGCTGCGGCTGGTGTCGTCGCGTTCACCCCTGCCGGACGGGGCGGTGCTGCTCTATGAGCAGCCCTCGGCGCCGATGCACAACCTGCTCAGCCTGGCCAACAGCGAGAGCCACAACTTCACCGCTGAGGTGCTGATGCGCCAGACGGCCGGCACCTGGGATCTGGCCCTGGCCCAGCAGCGCACCACCGCCTGGCTGATGGCCCAGGGCCTGCCGCTGCAGGGGGTGCGGGTGGTGGATGGCAGCGGCCTCGACCGCTCCAACCGGCTCACCAGCCACTTCATTGCGGCCCTGCTGCTGCGCATGGATCAGCACCCCTACGCCCGCCAGTACCTCTCCTCGATGGCGGTGTCCGGCCAGCGCGGCACCCTGCGCAACATCTACACCGACCCGTCGCTGCAGGGCCGCTTCTACGCCAAGACCGGCACCCTGCGCGGTGTGCGTGCCATCAGCGGTGTTCTGCTCACCAACGATGGCGCCCGCTACGTGGCCGCCATCGCCAATGGCAGCGCTCAGCCGAACACGACCATCGGCCAGGTGCTGCGTCAGGTGCAGGCCAGCCCCAGCCTCTGCCCAGGCTGAGGCTGAGGGCTGGTGCTCTGGCCGGTTTGGTTCAGCCCGCCAGCTGACGCAGGCTGTCCACCACCCGGCGGCGACGGCTGCCGGGAGTGCGGCCAGCAGCCCCCTTGCTGCCCTTGCCGTTGGTCGCCCGGGCGGGAACCGTGCCACCGGCCGCGTCAGCGGCAAGGGGGGAGAGGGCGCTGTCGCCGCTCACCACCTCAGGCACCTGGAAGCGCACCAGCTCGCGGCGGCCGGCGATCACCACCTGGGCCAGCTCCTTGATGCGGCCCTCCAGTTCACCCAGGACCTGCTCGGCGTAGCGGTTGGCGCCTTCGCTGATCTCGGTGGCCTCGTGGCGGGTACGGGCCACAAGCTGGTCGCACTGCTGCTGGGTCTGCTGGCGGAACTGCAGGGCGTCGTTGTGGAGGCGCTCGGCTTCACTTTGGCTGTCGCGCTGCAGCCGCAGGCCCTCCTGGCGGATCTGTTCCAGCTCGGCCATGGCCTGCTGGCGGTTGCGCTCGTGCTGCTCCACCAGCTGTCGGTTGCGCTCGCCGGCTTCCTGCTCGAGCTGCTGGCGCCGGCTGGCGAACTGCTGCTCGAGTTGGGCCTGTCGGGTCTGGTGTTCCTGCTCGGCCTGGGCGGCTTGCTGGCGGCCCTGCAAGAGCAGTTGCTCGCACTGCTGGCGGGTCTGTTCGCGCAGTTCGGTCACCTGGCGCTCGGCCTCCTGGCGAACCGAGGAGTTGCTGATCAGCTGCTCCCGCTCCCGCTGGGCATTGGCCACGATCTCCTCGGCCTGGCGGCGGGCCTGGGCGATGAACTCCTCGCGCTGGCGCAGCAGATCGGCAGCCTGGTTGATCTGGCCCGGCAGCGCCTCCCGCACTGCATCCATCATCTCGATCGCGTCCTGCTCGTTCACGAGCCGGCCGCCGCTGAAGGGAACGCGGGTGCCCTCCAGCACGACCTCCTCAAGCTGATCGAGTTGGTCGAGAACGGTGATGCTGGCCTCAGCCATTGCGGTTCTGGCTTGAATTCATCCGATTAAAGAGCCTGGTGAGGTCGTCCGCCACTCCGGTGGGCACCAGATGGCTGACATCGCCCCCGAACCGGGCCACCTCCCGCACCACCGAACTGCTCAGAAAGCTGTGGTGCACAGCCGTGGCCAGGAACAGGGTTTCCACATCCGGAGCGAGGCTCTTGTTGGTGTGGGCGATCTGCAGCTCGTATTCGAAGTCGCTCATGGCCCGCAGACCCCGCAGGATCACCTCGGTGCCCTGCTGCTGGGCGAAGCTCACGGTGAGCCCATCGAAGCTGCCCACCTCCACACCCTCCAGGTGGGCGGTGGCCTGGCGGATCTGATGCAGCCGCTGTTCGAGGCTGAAGGCCGGTGTTTTCAGTGGATTGCGCAGTACCGCCACCACCACCCCCTCGAACAGGCTGCTGGCCCGCTCGATCAGGTCGAGGTGGCCCAGGGTGAGGGGGTCGAAGCTGCCGGGGTAGAGGGCTCGCATGGGGGCAGCCTGCTCGCAAGGGGGCAGCCTATGGGTCACCGGGCGGTTTCTAGAGTCAGCGCAGCCTCCCCCTTCGCCCGATGGCCCTCAACGCTGAAGCCAAGAAGACCCTGCTGCGCAAGATCCCCCACGGCGTGTTCATCTGCGGCGTGGCCGAGGGCGCGGACGTGAACGGCTTCACGGCCAGCTGGGTGACCCAGGGCTCGTTCGAGCCACCCCTGGTGGTGATGGCGGTGCGGGCCGACAGCGCCAGCAACGGCATCATCCAGCGCACCGGTAAGTTTTCCCTGAACGTGCTCGCCGCCGACCAGAAGGACCTGGCGGCCGTGTTCTTCAAGCCCCAGAAGGCCATCGGCGGCCGCTTCGACGCCGCCCCCTTCAGCCTCGGCGACCTGGGTCTGCCCGTGCTCGACGCCGCCCTCGGAGCGGTGGAGTGCGAGGTGGTGGGGCACGTGGCCCATGGTGATCACACGGTGTTCGTGGGCGAGGTGAAGAGCGCCGTGCTCAACCGCGATGATGCGGCTCTGGAGCTGTCCAGCACCGGCTGGCAGTACGGCGGTTGAGTCAGAGTCAGGTGTCGCGGCCGCCGCTGCTGCAGCAGCCGGAGCGGCTCAAGGCCCGGCTGGCGGAGTTGCCCGGCGAGCCGGGCTGCTATCTGATGCGCGACGGCGAGGACCGCATCCTCTACATCGGCAAGGCCAAGGTGCTGCGCAACCGGGTGCGCAGCTACTTCCAGAGCGGCAACGTCCATGGCCACAGCCCCCGCATCCGGCTGATGGTGCGCCAGGTGGCCGAGATCGAATTCATCGTCACCGACAGCGAAGCCGAGGCGCTGGCGCTGGAGTCGAACCTGATCAAGCAGAACCAGCCGCACTTCAACGTGCTGCTCAAGGACGACAAGAAATACCCCTACCTCTGCATCACCTGGAGTGAGGCCTACCCGCGCATCTTCATCACCCGCCGCCGCCGCTTCCGCTCCCCCCTCGACCGCTTTTATGGCCCCTACGTGGATGTGGGCCTGCTGCGCCGCACCCTGGCTCTGGTGAAGCGGGTGTTTCCCCTGCGCCAGCGGCCCCGGCCCCTCTATCGCGATCGCACCTGCCTGAACTACGACATCGGTCGCTGTCCGGGGGTCTGCCAGCAGAAGATCAGCTCGGACGACTATCACCGCAGCCTGCGTCAGGTGGCGATGGTGTTCCAGGGGCGCAACGAGGAGCTGCTGGCCCTGCTCAACGAGCAGATGGAGCGTTACGCCGAGCGGCTGGATTTCGAGAGCGCCGCCCGGGTGCGCGACCAGATCCAGGGGCTCGACACGCTCACCGCCGACCAGAAGATGAGCGTGGGCGACAGCTCGGTGAGCCGGGATGTGATCGCCCTGGCGGCCGACGAGCGGGTGGCGGCGGTCCAGCTGTTCCAGATGCGCGCCGGCAAGCTGGTGGGGCGGCTGGGCTACATGGCCGATGCCGTGGACGCCGTGGAGACCCCCGGCCTGATCCTGCAGCGGGTGATCGAGGAGCACTACGGCCAGGTGGAGGGGGTGGAGATTCCGCCCCAGCTGCTGCTGCAGCACCCCCTGCCGCAGCAGGCGCTGATCGAGGACTGGCTGAGCGAGCAGCGCGGGCGCAGTGTGAAGCTGGCGGTGCCCCAGCGCCAGCAGAAGGCCGAGTTGATCGAGCTGGTGGTGCGCAACGCCAGCTATGAGCTGCAGCGGGCCCAGCGAGCCAGCGAACAGAATCTCCTGGCCACCGAGGACCTGGCTCAGCTGCTCGAACTGACCACGGCGCCACGGCGGATTGAGGGCTTCGACATCAGCCACATCCAGGGCAGCGACGCGGTGGCCTCCCAGGTGGTGTTCATCGACGGCCTGCCCGCCAAGCAGCACTACCGCAAATACCGCATCCGCAGCAGCTCGATCCGTGCCGGCCACTCCGACGACTTCATGGCCATGGCCGAGATCATGCGCCGCCGCTTCCGCCGCTGGGCCCAGGCCAAGGCGGAAGGTGCCGACCTGGCCGAGCTGCGCCGCCATGCCGCCACCAGCCTGCACACCGACGGCATGGGCGACTGGCCCGATGTGGTGATGATCGATGGCGGCAAGGGCCAGCTGTCGGCCGTGATGGAGGCCCTGCGGGAGCTCAACCTGCACGAGGACCTGGTGGTGTGTTCCCTGGCCAAGCAGCGGGAGGAGGTGTTCCTGCCCGGGGCCAGCGCGGCGCTGGAGAGTGAGCCGGAGCAGCTGGGGGTGCAGCTGCTCCGGCGGCTGCGCGATGAGGCCCACCGCTTCGCCGTGAGCTTCCACCGCCAGCAGCGGGGCGAGCGCATGAAGCGCTCGCGCCTCTCCGACATCCCTGGCCTCGGCCCCAAGCGGGTGCGCGACCTGCTCGCCCACTTCCGCTCCATCGACGCCATCCAGCTCGCCGATGTGGCCCAGATCGCCGCGGCGCCGGGGATGGGCCCGTCCCTGGCCCGCCAGGTGTGGACCTACTTCCACCCGGAGGCCGTAGCCGAGGCTGAGGCGGACCAGCCAGTGCACGAGCTCGCGAGTTGAAGGGCCTGGTGCGCCTGCTGCTGCTGCTGGCCCTGCTGCTGGGGCTGGTGCTCACCCCCCGGGCCGTCGCGGCACCGGGCGTCTGCGTGGGGCCGGTGTGCGCCGATGAGATCACCCGCAGCGCCATACACCACTGGCAGTTGCGGCTGCGGCTGAGCGACCAGCAGGGCCACCGCGAACGGCTGGTGGTGGACTGCCGCAATGGCCAGGTCAGCCCCCAGGACGGGGCCGTGGACCGGGGTTACGCAGCCGCCGTGGCGCGGCGGGCCTGCCGGCTGGCCGAAAGCTCAGGGTAGGGTCCAGCGCAGCATGGCCCACACCTGGCCGGCGGGGCCCAGACCGGTGAGTCGCTCGCCGATCAGGGCGGCCAGGAAGCCGAGCATGGCCACGCGGCCGTTGAGCCGCTCCACGGTCTCCAGGGCCTGGGTGTTCCACGGGCGGGAGCTGGTGAGCCCGGAGCCGAAGCTCTCGATCGGTTCGTAGCGGTACTGCGGCTCGGCCACGCTGGCGGGCTCCGGATCAGAACAGGGCTGAGCCTATGGGCTGAACGGGGCTTGCGGGTGGCGGGGCTCAGAGCCGGGCCAGCAGCTCGGCCTTCTTGCTGCTGAATTCCTCCTCGGTGAGGATCCCCTTGGCCTTGAGCTCGCCGAGGCGCTCCAGGGCGGCATAGGGATCGTCCGAGCCGACGGCGGCAGGGGCGGCGGCAGCGGGGGCAGCAGCCGCTGGTGGCTCGGGCTCTGGGGGCGGTTCAGGTACGGACTGTGCTGCCGCGCTCACCTCCGGGAACTGGGCTAGCGGCCGCTCGCCCTCCGGGGTGGAGAGCACCAGTTCGCCGGAGACGCTGTTCAGGGAGAGGCCGCTGATCGTCTGGGTTCCCACGTCGAACACCCGGCAGTGGCCGCTCTGCTCCACGGCCAGCCGGCCCCTGGCGGGGAACGTGGCGTAGCGCAGACCGTTCTGGGCGCCGCAGGACGCGGGCTCACCCAGCTCAGCAGGCCACCAGCTCTGCTGCTGCATGGCCGGCATTGCCGCCATGGGCTGCATCCCGGCCATGGGCGCCATCGTCATCGGGGCCATCGTCATGGGCGCCATCGCCGCGGCCTGCTGGGAGGCGAAGCTGCTGCTGCTCTGCTGGTGCAGCCCGCCAGTGCTGCTCTGCTGCTGGGAGCCACCGCCGTTCTGCTGCTGCTGGCCGAAGCCTCCGCTGGGCGAGAAGCTGCTCAGGCTCACCTGTCCTGACGGAGTGGAGAAGAGCACGCCGCCGCCCTGTTGCTGGGAGAAGCCGGCGATCTGGTGGCCTCCGGTGTCGTAGATGCTCACCTGGCCGTTGATGTCCACGGCCAGCCTGCCGGCATCGGGGAAGAGGGCATAACGCACGTTGTTCTGCTCGCCGGTGGCGCTGGGGGCCCCCAGCTCCGCCGGCCACCAGGTGTCACGGGGGTCGGGCACGAACAAGGGTGCCGACGACGGCGCAGCCATGGCCGCCATGGCCGGTATCGGCGGGTAGCCGGAGGGGGAAGCGGCGCCGCTCTGCTGCTGGACACCGCCGCCGCTCTGCTGCTGGAAGCTGTGGCTGGCGCCCTGGGCCGCCATCGGCTGGCCGGCGAGGGCCGCCGAAACGTCCCGGCAGAGCCCGTCAACCCGGGCCTTGAGGGCGTTGTTGAACATGTCGCTGAGCATCAGCATCCCGCCGGGCATCCACTGGCCGGAGCCTCCGAACTCGGGATGGTTGAACTGGGCCATGCCGCCTCGGCTGCGCAGCATCACCTGCATCATGTGGGCCACGGCGCCGGCGCTGAACCCATGGCGCTGGCCGAGCTCCTGAGCGACCTGGAGCCCTTCCTGGGTGATCTGTTCCATGGCGGCGAGTCCCTTCTCTTCACGCTATGCAGGTTGGGGATGAATGGACCATCCCGTGCTCATCGGCAGACCGTCCCATGCGCTCAGCCCTCGCCGTGGCCCTCGCCCTGGCGGCAGCCGTTCAGGGTTCTGAGGGCGCCGTTGCCGGATCCCTGCCTTTGCCCTGCCCCCCCGCCGCCGGCTGGCAGGTGGTGCGGGAGTTGGAGCTGCCCCGCCGGGCGCCGGACGGTCAGCGCATCGGTGGCTTTTCCGCCGCCCATCACGCCCCCGGGACCGACCGGCTCTGGCTGCTGAGCGATCTGCCCCTGGGATCGGTGGCGATCTGGAGCGGCCTGAACGCCGCCCTCACGGGAGCGGCTCCCCTGCGTCTGGAGCGCACGGTGGAGCTGCGCAGTGGTCCGGAGCAGCCGCTGCCGCCGGTGATCGATGGCGAGGGGATGGTGCGGCTGGCCGGTGAGCTGTGGGTGGCCAGCGAGGGGCGGCGCCTGCGGGAGTTTCCGGCCCAGCTGCTGCGCTTCGATGAACGCAGCGGCCTGCTGCTGCAGGCGCTGGAGCTGCCCGTCGACTGGCAACCGGGCCAGGGCAGAGGACTGGCCAGCAACGCCGGGCCGGAGTCGCTGGCGCTGCTGCCGCAGGCGGAGGCCTCCCCGGCGCTGCTGATGGCTGCGGAGAAACCGCTGCTGCAGGATCCGCCCCGTGAGGTGCGGCTGCTGCGCTGGAGCTGGGAGCCTGGCCAGGATGGGCGCCGCGTCACTCCCCAGGCCCAGGCCCAGGGATCGCTGCTGCTACCGGAGGAACCGGGCTGGGGGCTCACCGAGCTGCTGGCGCTCGATTCGGGGCGGGTGCTGGCCCTGCTGCGCCGCTTTGAGCCTCCCCTGCGCTGGCACATCCGCCTGGCCGTCTATCCCCTGCCGAGCTCAGCCGACGAGCCGGCAGCGGCGCCAGTAGCGGAGTGGGACCTGATCGCAGCCGGCCTCAGCCCCGACAACTGGGAGGGCCTGACGCCCGGCCCGCCACTGGCCGACGGCCGGCCCAGCCTGCTGCTGGTGAGCGACGACAACCTCAACCCCCTGCAGGCCAGCCGGGTGGCCCAGCTGGAGGCGCTGCGGGGAGAGGGGTGCCAGCCGGCGCCCTGAACCCTGCCCCAGCACCGGTTTTCCACCCCTTCCGCCGGCTGCACCGGTGGCGCCCCAGCCCCAAAATGAAAATTGTGTTTAGTGATCTCGCCATGGCCTCGATCGAGCGGTTACGCAACGGGCCGCTGCGCAACGGGCCACCGTCCGCGCTGGTGGCGCCGATCCTGGGGCTGGCGGCCGTGGGGGCTGTGGTGGTGGTGCCCCTGGTGGCCCTCGCGGCGATCCCGCTGCTGCTGGCGGTGGTGATGGCCGCCGGTGGGCTGCTGGCTCTGGGCCTCAGCGTGTGGGGACTGATCGAGGGCCTGGCGGCGTTCGAGCGCTGGCTGGAGAACGACCCCCGCCTCCAGCGCTGAGCGCTGCTGAGGTGGTGAGGGGCCTCTGGGTGCTGGGCGACCAGCTGTCGCTCGCCCAGTCGGCCCTGACGGCCCTGCAGCCCGGCTCGGCCCGGGTGCTGCTGCTGGAGAGCGCTTCAGTGCTGCGCCGGCGACGCTGCCACCGCCAGAAGCTGGTGCTGGTGTGGAGCGCCATGCGCCACTTCGCCGCCGAACTGGCGGCCGCCGGCTGGTCGGTGGACCATCGGCAGGTGGAGAGCTTCCGTGCGGGCCTGGCGGCCTGGACCGCCGAGCACGGCATCAGCGAGCTGCACCTGATGGAGCCGGTGGAGCGACCCTTCCGCGCGGCGATCGTGGCGGCGGTGGCGGCGATGGGCGCCGGGGCTCCGCGGCTGGTGTGGCACCCCTCCAATGCCTTTCTCTGGAGCCGGAACGATTTCGCCGCCTGGGCGCGCCCCTACAAGCAGCTGCGCCTGGAACTGTTCTACCGGGAGGGCCGGCGGCGTTTCGGCGTGCTGATGGACCCCGATGGCCAGCCCCTGGGCGGGCAGTGGAACTACGACCAGGCCAACCGCAAGCCACCGCCCAAGGGCCTCAAGGGGCCCGAGCCCCTGTGGTTCGAGCCCGACGCCATCACCGCGGACGTGATCGCCAAGGTGGAGCGGTTGGCGGACGACCTGGAGGCCGGTGGCGGCCTGCGGCTGCCCGGCGATGGCCGCCGCTTCCGCTGGGGGGTGACCCGGGATCAGGCCCTGGCGGTGCTGGAGCATTTCATCGCCACCCGCTTGGATGGCTTCGGGCCGTACCAGGACGCCATGGTGAGCGGTGAGCCCACCCTCTGGCATGCGCTGCTCTCGCCCTATCTGAATCTGGGGCTGCTGCATCCGCTGGAGGTGATCCGGCGGCTGGAGGCAGCGGGCCGCGAGCGGGGCAGCCCGCTGGCTGGGCTGGAGGGGGTGATCCGCCAGATCCTGGGCTGGCGGGAATACACGCACGGCCTCTACTGGTGGTTCGGGCCGGACTACCCGGCCCGCAACCACTTCGGCGCCGATCAGCCCCTGCCGGACTGGTTGGAGCAGCTGGGCGGCAGCGGCATGGCCTGCATGGACACGGTGCTGGGGGAGCTGGAGGCCAGCGGCTATGCCCACCACATCCAGCGGCTGATGGTGCTGGCCAACTACGGGCTGATCGCCGGCCTGGATCCCCAGGCGTTCACCGCCTGGTTTTCGCGCCTGTTCATCGACGGTTACGACTGGGTCATGCAGACCAACGTGATCGGCATGGGCCTGTTCGCCGATGGCGGCCTGCTGGCCAGCAAGCCCTACGCCGCCAGCGGCAACTACATCAACCGCATGAGCAGCTACTGCAAGGGCTGCTGCTACAACGTGAAACGGCGCAGCGGCCCCGACGCCTGCCCCTTTAACGCCCACTACTGGGATTTCCTGGTCCGCCACCGCGAGCAGCTGGGCCGCAATCCGCGCATGGCCCTGGTGATGAAGCAGCTGGAGAAACTGCCGGCCGAGGAGCTGGAGGCGATCCGGGCCACGGCGGCCGAGCACCGCGGCACCTGACCGGAGGATGCGTTGCCGGCAGGTGGGGTGTCAGGCCGCAGTCCTGGTCTGGATGGAATCGTCCTGCGTGTCCTCTGCACCGGCATTCTCCTCCCACGGCGCCCGGTAGAGCCCCACGTCCACGCCGATGTGCTGGTCGGGGCGGCCGGTGATCAGCAGGGCGGTGCGCTGGCGGGTGGCGATCTGCCACATCCACTTGCTGAACAGGGCGATGCGGTTCTCGGTGTCGGGGATGAAGGCCAGGTGGGCCAGGGCCCAGAGGATCCAGCCCGGCAGGCCCGTCACATGCCAGCCGCGCAGGTCGGCCACCGCATACCAGGGACCGATCACCGCCATGCTGCCCAGGTCCACCCAGCGGAACGGCGCCACGCTGCGGCCCTGCAGGCGGGCGAGCACATCCCGCGCCACCCAGCCGCCCATCTGCACCGCCGGGCCGGCCATGCCGGGCAGAGCCCGCCCATCGGAGGTGTGGCCGTAGCTGCAGAGATCGCCCACGGCGCGGATCTCCGGGTGGCCCGGGATCGAGAAATCCGGCTCCACCACCAGCCGGCCGCCGCGGTCCACCGGGCAGCCGCAGCGCTCGGCGAGCAGCCGGCCCAGACGGGAGGCGCGCACGCCTGCGGTCCAGCAGATCGTGGCCGCCGCAAGCTCCTGCTCGCCCGCCGCCCCCGCCAGCCGCACCCGGCCTGGGGCGATCGCCTCCACCTTCGCCCCCAGGCGCAGCTCCACGCCGGCGGCCTCCAGGTAGCGGGCGGCGGCTGCCCCCAGCGGTTCGGCCATGGTGGGCAGCACCCGGTCCACCACGTCCACCAGCACAACTGTGCAGTCGTCCTGCCGCAGCTGCTTGAACTCGCGCCGCACGGCCCGGTGCATCAGCTCGATCAGCGATCCGGCCAGCTCGCAGCCGGCCGGTCCGGCCCCCACCACCACCACCGTCTGGAGAAAGCGGCGCCGCTCCGGGTCGGGGGTCTGCTCCGCCTCCTCCAGGGCCATCAGGAGCCGCCGGCGGATCTCATCGGCGTGCTCGAGGATCTTCATCGGCGGCGCCAGAGGCCGCCACTCCTCCCGGCCGAAGTAAGTGCTGCCCGAGCCCGTGGCCAGGATCAGCTGGTCGTAGCCGTAGCGCTGCTCGTTGAACACCACCTCCCGCGCCTCGGGGTCGATGTCGCTCACCTCCCCCAGCAGGATCTGGATGTTGGGGGTCTGGCCCACCATCTGGCGCAGCGGCGAGGCCACATCCGCCTCGCTCACCAGCCCCGAGGCCACCTGATACAGCAGCGGCTGGAAGAGGTTGAAGTTGCGCTTGTCGATCAGCGTCACCCGCACCGGCTGACGGGTGAAGGCGTGGCAGGCCTTGAGGCCGGCGAAGCCGCCGCCCACGATCACCACATGTGGCCAGGTGCGCATTACCTCGGCCGGCGGGTCGAGCTCCAGGAAGAAGCGTTCCATGGGCCTGCGCCGGCCTGGGTGCTTTCAGACCCTATGGAGGAGGGACCGGGGCTGCTTGCTGATGTGGGCAGCGGCTCACTTGCGGGGCCCAGGGCGTCGATCTCTCAGGTGAGCTGCCGGCCCTTCCAGGTCCAGCCCCGGCCGGTGAGGGTGCGCCACACCGACACCGGGCCGATGCCCGCCACCACCAGGCCGCCGGCCCCCATCAGCCACCAGTGCTGCAGCGGCAGTGCGAACTCCCGCCGCGTCCACAGCCGCAGCGCCAGCTGCAGGCCGATCCCCAGCAGGGCCAGTGCCAGGGCCGCCAGCAGCAGCGGCCGCTGAGCCGGCAGCAGCAGCCCCGCGATCGCCGCCGCCGGCGTCAGCAGCCAGGGGCCGCTGAACATCAGCGCCACTGCCGCGGCGGCACCCAGGGCTCTGGGCACGTCGCCCTCCAGCCCCAGCAGCCAGTTCTTGGTCCAGCCCTCCCACAGGGCCGGGAAGTTCGCGTACATGCGCAGCTCGGCCGCATCCAGGCCCAGCAGGTAGCGCAGGCGCTGGCCCGATTCCTTGATCCGCCGCGCCAGGGCCAGATCCTCCACCACTTCCCCGGCCAGGGCCCGGTGGCCGCCGATCGCCGCGTAGGCGCTACGGCGAAACAGCATGAACGGCCCGGCCGCGAAGGCCACCGGGCTGGCCGGATCGTTCGCCGCTTCGATCGGAAAGCCCAGCCCCAGCAGGCTCACCATCACCGGCTGCACCATCCACTCGGCCAGGCAGCCGCAGCTCAGCCGCGGCGCCAGGCTGAGCAGTGCGGCCCCCTCCGCCTCGGCCTGGGCCAGCGCCCGCCCCAGGGCCGAGGGCTGCAGGCGCACATCGGCATCCACGAACAG
Source organism: Cyanobium sp. (assembly GCA_007135755.1). Lineage (GTDB taxonomy): Bacteria > Cyanobacteriota > Cyanobacteriia > PCC-6307 > Cyanobiaceae > NIES-981. The sequence continues at coordinate 2,011 of SLIG01000105.1, read as the reverse complement.
CACCCAGTCGCTCGCCACCTGCTCCATCGCCCGGCTGCAGGGCCAGTTCTTGCCCACCCAGCGCTCCCCCGCCGGCCGCGGGCCGGCCTCCAGCACCGCGAAACGCTCTGCTGGTGCCCCGCTGTCCAGCGCCACCGCCCGAGCCGCCGCCACCGTGGCGTCGGTTGAGCCGTCGTCCACAAGCAGCACCCGCCAATCGCTGCAGGGCGGCTCGCTGGCCAGCAGGTTGGTGAGGCAGGGGCCGATGTTGACGGCCTCGTTGTAGGCGGGCACCACCACCGTGAGCGAACCCACCGGCAGTGGGGCCTGTTCCGGCAGCGCCGCCAGCCGGGGCGCCCGCGCGAACACCCGCGCCAGGCCCCCCAGCAGGATCGCCAGCCCCAGCGCCGCCCCGGCGCTCAGCAGCATCAGCGTCCAGGTCAGGGCCGAGCCGGCCAGTACGGCGCCGGGGCTCACGCGGGCTCCAGGCGGTAGAGATCGCCGCGGCGCTGCTCGCCGGTGGGGATCGCCCGGCGGGCCTGGGCCACCTGGGCCAGATCCAGTTCGGCGTGCAGCACCTGCTCGCCCGTGCCCGCTTCAGCGATCACTGCGCCCCAGGGATCCACCACCAGCGAGTGGCCGTAGCTCGGGTAGCTCTCACCATCCGGCGGGCGGGCACTGGAGCAGGCCAGCAGGCAGCACTGGCTGTCCACCGCCCGGGCGCGCATCAGCAGATGCCAGTGGCGTGGGCCGGTGGTGGTGTTGAAGGCCGCCGGGCAGGCCAGCAGGGAGCAGCCATGGCGGTGCCGCATCAGCAGGGCCAGCTCCGGGAAGCGGATGTCGTAGCAGATCAGCAGGCCCAGGCCCGGTGGCTCCGCCAGGCCCGTGGCCAGGGGGTCACCGTCGCCCGGCAGCACCGTGAGCGCCTGACCGGGGCTGAGGCTGTCGGATTCGCGGAAGCGGATGCCGCCGGGCACATCCACATCGAACAGGTGCAGCTTGCGGTGCTTCGCCAGCAGCCGCCCCTGGGGATCGATCACGGTGGCGGTGTTGTAGAGGCGTCCGTCGGCCCCGCGCTCGGGGATCGAACCGGCGATCACCGCCACCCCATGGCGCCGCGCCAGCCGCGCCACCATCGCCAGCGACGGGGAGGGCCCCTCCAGCAGGCAGCTGCCGGGTTCGGGCACCGGCTCGGCAAACGCCCCGAAGCGTTCGGCGGCGTAGGGGGCGTTCCACACCTCCGGCAGCATCAGCAGCCGCGGTGCGCGGCCACCGGGTGGAGGCTCCAGGGCCCGCTCCAGCCAGGCCTCGGCGTGGCGGCGGTTGGCGGCGGCATCCTCCCCGGCCCGCAGCTGCACCAGGGCCACCGGCAGGTGCTCGCCTGGCGGGTCCGTGGCGGTGGCCTGAGCCGGCGTCGCTTCGCCCAGCTGGCCGGCGATGGCGGTGATGGCCTCCGCCACCGTGGTGGACACCACCACGCCCGGAGCAAGGGAACGGAACAGGGCAATCCAGGGCTCCGGGGCCGCCAGCAGCACCAGGGGCCGGCCGGCCTTGAGCGCATGGGCCGCCTCCGACGCGGTGCCGGCCCTGCCCGTGCCGCACACCACCACCACGTCGCTGCTGAGCACGTTGATCACATTGCGGGCCTGCCCCATGCCGGTGAACACGGCCACATCCAGCTCCGTCGCGTCCCTGTCGCTGCTGCCGTCACCTGGCAGCACGCCCACCACCAGGTGGCCGTCCACGGCCATGGCGCCGCGGCTGGCCGCCGCCATCACGCCGCTGGGCCGTCCGCCGCTGAGCAGGCCCCAGCCCCGCCGGGCGATCGCCCGCCCCAGCTGCTCGGCCAGCTCCAGCTCCCGGGGCCCCGCCCCGTCGCCGGCCCCCATCACGCCGATCAGCGGGCGCCGCCCGTTGCCCATGGCCGTCGTCCGCCCTGCTGCTCCATAGCCTGCCCGCCATGGAGACCGCTCCGTTCATCCGCCCGCCGGCGCATCCCGCCCCCTGCCCCTGCTGCCTCACGCGGCGGCAG
>SLIG01000145.1 GCA_007135755.1 Cyanobium sp. | reverse complement strand
GAATATTGCCGTTTTTATCACAAAACTCTCTATCGCTTGGATTCAGTGAAATGGTGCAAGCTTTAGCACTATCATATCGACCAAAATGAGGAATTGGTGTTGAGCCTTTTGTGATATTCAGATTGGAGAAAATAGGCTGCTTTATTCGCTCTAAAATCATTTAATACTCCTCTTTATAATAATTTGATATAACGCGAGAAATCTAACGCAGAAGATCAGAAGCGGGCATAAATCACGGCATTGAAGATCGCCATCGGCTCCGTCCTCTGGATCTCACTGTTAGGCACCCATCTTCGCCAAAGATAAAGGATTGTGGATAGAAAAAGAAAGTATCGAAAACTTTGGCAATGAAAACTCCAGCGGCATTGCATCTCAGCTATGTGATGTATTCACTCTCGGCTCCACCCTCCAGCGCCTCGATCAGCAGCAGCACTTCGGCCGATTCTCTGTAGTCCAGGCTGGGATCATCAGCGAGGGAGCGGTCGCGGCTGCCGGCGGTAATCGCATGGAGGACGGTAATGAAGTGTAAGGATGTAGCCCAGTCGGGATCAGCGGTTCTTTGATTTATGATTGAGTAAGCTTCTACTGCATCCCCCATGCTTAGGTTTTGGTAGATGGCAAGTGCTAGGCACCCACTTCTGTAGTTGTTTTTACCCCCATCGCGCCGGTAGGCTATAAAAGCAGCCTTGGCCTTCTGGAATGATGCAGCAGCGACGGCGGGGTTGCCTGCTTCCGTCTCGATTGCCCCTTGGATTGCCCAGACTTTCCATGGCGCAGCCTCATACCCGTGGTCTGGTATGCATTCAATTGCCCTATTGATGGCAAATCGGGCATCCTCAAGGCGTTTCAGCTTTTGCAAGGTTTCTGCTAGAGATCCTAACCACAGCCCTTGAGACGTGACATCACCTATGGCTCGACTAATATCTGCTGCTTTCTGGAAGAAAATCACCGCTTGCTCTGGTCGGTGCAGCACATTGACATAGAGAGCGCCAAGACGCCCAAGAGTACGCGCTTGGCCACCTTGATCATTAAGCCGTATCTTGATCGCCAACGAACTGCTATACGCTTCTTCCGACAATATGGGTTGGCTGGTTATTTCGTAAACTAATCCTATCTGATGCCAGCATTCAGCGATGGCGACTGGTTCATTAAGCTCCATGAATGCCTTACATGCTTCATGATATGAATCTAGGGCTTCACTGTGGCAACCTAGGTTGCAGAGAGTGGCGCCCAGATTTACTTTGGCAACAGCCAATGTATGTTGTGCTCCGTGTTTCTCGCACCAGAGAATAGCTTCTTTGTACGCAGTCACTGCAGAATCAGCCTGGCCCAAGGAGAGCAAGCAGCCGGCCTGTTCCGTCAAGCAAATTGTTGACATGCTTTCACATGTCTCATCGGAATCCCCGTTGGAGGCTTGGTCAGCAAAACGTCGGCTGGCTTCCTTCAGAGCCCTCAATGCCCGCTGCGGATATCCTGCTTGTTTGAACACCTGGCCTAGAGTGAAGTAGGCTATCGCTACATCATAGCCCGCGCCGAAATATGCCATTTCCCCTGCCGCCTCGGCTTGCTTTAGTAACTCCTGCGCATTTGATAATGCCTCCCCGAGGCGGCCGCTCGCTCCCTGCTGCTTAATTCGAATTCGCATGGCCTCGAAGTGATCGTGGCTCCAGCCGTCCCCTAGGGTCAAGAAAGCTGCCTCGCACACCTCGGCAATTCGCGCTAACAACTTAGGCCTGCCCAGTCTTTCAAGAAGCCCGTAAAGAAGTGCAGCCAAGCTAAATGTAGATTGAGGATCGGAGGCGGACTGGAAGAAATCAAGTAGAGCTAAGATGTTGGGTAAATCAAGAAGTGTTAACGTCCTTGAACGTTGTGTGTTTATCCCTCGATTCCTCTCAAGATCATTATATACATATATCAGCATAGCTTCTAGCGAGCTCCTGGAAAGCGCCTGATGCTCTGCTTCGCTGAGGTTGGCCTTGAGGAAGGAGCAGAGCGCGGGGTTGAGCGAGAGGTGGTTGTAGGGATTGGCTGTGGCCAGGCCGGTGCCCACCAGCTCCTTCGCCAGCCCCTCTCCCTCCGCATGCTCCCAGCCCGTCATCCTCCTTAGAACATCCAGAGCCACCCCGCCGTGAAACACTCCAAGCACCCGCACCCGCTCCCGGATGTCCGCTGAAAGGCGCCGCAGGCTCAGCTCCACACTGGCGTAAAGCGATTGCTCGCGGCGGCGCGGATCATCGGCCGGCAGATGCGCCACCTGCTGCTGCATCTGCTCCATCAGTTCCACCAACGCCGCCTGGGTGGCGGCCACACCGCGGCGGCGGAGCTCTAGCCCCAGCAGCGCCAGGGTGCGGGCATGGCCTTGCACCGCCTCCACCAGCGCCTCGATCTCCTCCCGCTGGGCCTCCAGTGCCCCGCCCCTTGGCGCAGACCCCTCTGACGCCCCCCGGGGGCTGTTGTCCCCCGCCGCCAGGGAGCGTTCAACCAGGGCCACCGCATCGCTGCGCCCCAGCTGTCGCAGCTCCCGCCGCTGGCGTTCCGCGTCGAACGGCGCCGGCAAGGCCTCGCGGCTGGTGAACACGATCCGCGTCTCACCCACCCGCAGCAACCGCTGCGCCAACGCCAGGATCGCCTGCAGCTCCTCGGCCGCCGCCTCGCTCAGCAGCTCGGGGGCCTCCAGATAGGGCGGCAGCAGCACGCTCTCCATGTTGTCGATCACCAGCAAGGTGGCCTGCTCATTCAATGCCCGCTCGATCGGCAGCAACGCCTGCTCAGGGCTCTCGAACTTGGCGGCGGAATAGTCGCCCCCCACCAGCTGCCGGCCGAGAGCATCCAGTACGGCGCCCCCATGGCTGTTCACCTCCACGCTCACAAAGGCGGCGCGCTTCACCTGCTGGGAGCGCACCAGCCAGCGGGCCAGTTCGGCCGCCAACGCCGTTTTGCCCTCGCCCCCTTGGCCCCGCACCACCGCCCAGCGCTCCTTCCTCAGCAACCGCTCCAGGGCGAGCAGATCGCGGCTGCGGCCCACAAAGCCCGTATCCACCGGCTCCGGCGGCACCTCCCCCAGTCGGGCCCGCAGGCGGGCCTGCAGGTCTTCTGTGGTCTGGGGCGCGGGGATGGCCGTGAATAGCTGCGGGTCGTTCTCCTCCTGGTAGAGCACCGGCACAAACCAATCGGCCAGGGTGAGCTCGCCGATGCCGTAGCGCTCGCCGCGGCTGGGGTCGCTGTGCAAGGCCCGCTGGCCGGCGAGCATCGCCTGGCCCACCCGCTGGCCACGGGCCAGCTCGCCGTAGAAGGCGGCCACAAACCGCCGGGCCGTTTCCACCAGCACGCTGTGGCTCATCGCCACCACGGAGGCCATACCCCGCTGCAGCAGCTCGCTGGCCACCGATTCACCGCCTGCTTCCGCCTGGGCGCTCTGGCACGCCTCCAGGATCACCAGCGGGATGCGGTAGCCCGTTAGCAGCGGCCCCAGCCGGTCGGTGAGCACCGTTTCGTGGCGGCGGCCGGTGAGTTTTTGACTGTCGTTCGGATCCTCAAAGCAGAGGCCCCCCAGGCCCACGCGGCGGTCGTAGACGCCGTGGCCATCGAAATGCACCACGTGATACGGCTCTCCAGCCTGCTGGGCCCGCGCCAGCTCGGCCTCCAGGCCCGCGTAGGTGGCTGGATGCAGCAGGGTGAGCTGCAGCGCTTCCCCCAGCTCCTCGATGGCCGCCACCAGGGGCCCGGCGCTGGCGCGGTGGTCGAGGTAGCCGCAGGACTCGTCCTCCGGGCGGGCGGTGATCAGCAGCACCCGGATCGGCGGGGCCACCACCGGCACCGAGAGGTTGCGGGTGTTGGGCAGGCGGCGCCGCACTCGCGTGGGCCGGGCCCCCTGAAACAGGAAGCCATCGCCGTTGTGCAGCAGCTCCCAGGGCAGGGCCAGCAGGGCTGTGGCGGCTTCCTGGGCGGCGGCTGTTTCGCCGTCGCTGACGCCGGCCTCCAGGGAGGGATCCACGCTCACCGAAAAGCGGCGGCTGGCGTTCGCGCCGTCCCCCGCCCAGGCCTGCAGCACGGCGGCCGTGTGCTCCGGCGGCAGGGCGGCGGCGTAAAGCGCCTGGCCCCAGGCCTTGAGGTCGCCCTCCACCTTCTTGGCCCGCCCTGCCAGCACAGGGTTGGGCCACACCGGCCAGCGCTCCAGATACCAGCCCAGCTCCTCCGCCTCGATCGGCCCCAAGGGCGCGACAAGCCGCCACTTGCCGCTCTCCACCGGCCGCTGGCCGGCGGTGGCCGGCTCGTAGATCAGCTGGGCGGTACCGGCGGCTCGACGCTTGCCGTCTTCTTCGTGGAAGCGCAGGTTGCTGAGCTCCAGCACGAGCTCCTTCACCGGCTCCGGCCGGGGCTGCACCACCGGCGGCCGGGCAGTGGGCAGGCGCAACCCCATAGCCACCAGGATGTCGTCGAGGGCGGCGGTGGCGCCGCCGGGGGCACTGCTCACCGCTATGTAGGTGGGTTCTTCCTCAAAGAACTCCTCCAGCACACCGAGCCTGTTGCCATCCAGCGAGAGGGGCACCACCGCAAAGCGTTCGCGGCCCCGCTCTTTCTGCACCTGCAGGGCATGCCGCAGCTCCTTGCCCACCCAGCGGGACTGCAAAGAAGCTGCGCTCACCAGCACCGCCAGGCCTGATGCCGCCTCAATGGCCGATTTGATCTCACTCTCAAGCGGATCACCCCCCTTGAGCTGCCTCGAATCGATCCACACCTTCTGCCCCAGATCGGCCAAGGCCTGCCGCAGCTCCCCCACGAAACCGTCGTCGGCGCTGCTGTGGGAGAGGAAGAGATGTGACAACGGCATACGCGCCGGCGCACGCACAGGGTAGCGGGGGTGGGGCGGTTACATCAGCCGGGCAAATGTATTGATCGCCTCTCTGGGCTGTTGTTGGTGTGTCTAACGCTTGGGCTCACCGGCAGCCAAAAGCGGAGTGGCTAGTAGCGAAGCGAAAAGCCGCCTAGCTTTTGGATGTCCGGTGCAGCCCATTGTTAGAGCATTACATCGGGCTTTTAAATGGTGAATGCGCGTGTCGATACTCTGGTGCCTCGCTTTTTGGGTTGTATGCTACTGCATCTTTCTCCTTGACTATTCCGGCCCCTAAAATATCTCTCGCCTCACCCAGTGCCCATACGCTAGATAGATCATTGGAAATATTTCTATAAATTGCGCTGAAACCAGAAGGCCTTGCCAGATCCCTGATGAAGCTCGGCAGCTTGATCTTGAAATTGTAATCAGGAAGCACCGGAAAGCCGTTTAGAGCGGCATACGTGTTATATACATGGACTAAGCGGGTAACAGGCACTCCTTGCCGAGTTTGAATTCCGTATCTATCGCGGATATATACAGATGCTTTTGCAAGATCCAATACAACTTTCCTGATGTGAGCGTTGGCAGTTGCAACATCATCGCCATCGAAGGCATTTCGTATTGCCCTAAGTTGCTCTCTTGCCTCAGCAAACTCTGGTTCGTTTCTAACTTGGAATGCGGCTTGAAGGATTCCAGCCACATCGCCAGCTTCCTTAGCGAGCCATGCTGAAAATATGGGGTAATCAACGGCAGTGGAATTTGCCATTCCAGCGTTGTTAATACTCACTAAATCGCCACCCAAGGCAGAAGAGAAATGTTCTACGATATGTTTCGGGTAGTTAAGGCCATAGCCGCAGGTTTTGCTGATGTAATATTGCTGGTATGCCTGCCTGATTGGATATAGAAACGTATCTGCTTGGAGGTATTTCGCGCTGAGCGAATAGAATATCGACCGATTACTCAGCCAAGTTAAAGCCGCCACAAAGGCATGAATTGCCCCTGTAGTTCCGCCTGTACTTCCATCGCCCCACCGTGCGCCCGGCACCTTATAACCCTTGGTAATTGGGTTTCCGTAGCGATCAATTAACGCGACATCTCCAGATGTGCGATTTCCTGTTTCTGTAGCATCTCCCAACTCAGAAAATATAGATGCGGCCAATTGGCCATATTTTTCAAACTCTTCGCTTCCAGCCGCTGAAAGGCCTTTTAATGTTAGGTAATAAATGCTAGAGCTAATGTCCCATGTGCAAATTATGTGGGTTTGAAGCAACTCAATTAATTTCTTAAAGTCCTCGTTCTCAAACTCACCACCTCTGATTACAGGACGAATCTCTGCAGCCTTATTTGATGCGGTTTCTTCAATTGAGGCAAGATTAAATTCTTGAGAATTAAGGAAGGTAATGAATGGAAAAGCAGAAATCCGTTCTTCCCTATACCTTGGAATGTAATCGTCCACTGCGACGATTTGATCATATAGGAGGATTGCTTGTACCAGATTCTCGAGTGCAACGATATCAGTGTCTGCCGAATCCTTGGACTTGCTCGTGACTTGGCCCGTGACTCTTTGCACCGCCGTAAGAGTTGCATTGTCAATGAGGGCATACGTCACGTTACGTTCTCCTTTGCTCTAACAAGTTCTTGTGCGGACTGCAGAAAATCTCCCATTCACCCCTTTCAGCAGCATAAGAGCCCCCAACCCTGAACACACAGCACCCCGTAAAGCAAGCCGCTGCACGGGCTTTCGAACTCTCGTTGTCAAGGCCCCGGATCTTATGCGGATCCGTAGAAGACCGTTCATCGGGATACAAAAGCCCCTCTTGCCCGCTCAATCCCGGACCCGCTCCGCCAGCGTCCGCCCGCCTGCATCCACCAGCTCAATGTGCAGCGGCATCTGGCCGGCGGCGTGGGTGCTGCAGCTCAGGCAGGGGTCGAAGCAGCGGATGCCCGCCTCCACCCGGTTCAGCAGGGGCTCGGGGATCTCGGCACCATCGGCCACCGGCTCGGTGATGAACTCCCGGGCGATCTGGGCCACGGTGCGGTTCATGGCCAGGTTGTTCTGCCCCGTGGCGATGATCAGGTTCACCCGGGTGATCAGGCCGTCGTCGTCCACGCAGTAGTGGTGAAAGAGGGTGCCCCGCGGTGCCTCGCTCACCCCCACCGCCTCGTTGGCGTTGAGGTCGGCGCGGGCGCGGATGCGGTCGGTCATCAGGCTGTCGTCCACCACCAGCTGCTCGATCCCCTCCAGGCAGGCCACGATCTCCACCAGCCGGGCGTGGTGGAAGGCAAACGAGGAGGTCACGATGCGGCCACCGCTCTCCGCGGTGCCGCTGCGCTGGCGGAACTCGGCCAGCTCGGCATCGGCCCACGGGCTGCCGATCGACTCGCACACGTTGAGCCGCGCCAGCGGCCCCACCCGGTAGATCCCCTCGGGATAGCCCAGGGGCTTGTAATAGGGAAACTTGAGATAACTCCAGCTCTCCACCGCCTCGCCCAGGTAGCTGGCGTAGTCGTCTTCCGAGAGGTCATCGGCCACGATCCGGCCGTCGCTGTCGATGAAGCGGATCAGGCCATCGATGCACTCCCAGCGCCCGCCCGGCCCCACCAGGCCCATGAACAGCGACGGGAAATCACCGAAGGTGCTCTGCTCCCGCTGCAGCGGCCCATCCAGCAGCTGTTTGTAGAGCTGCAGGGCCGTGGCCACCGTGGCCTTCGCCTCCGGCAGGCGCTCCAGGATCCACTCCCTGGCCTCGGCGCTCAGGGGCGTGCGCACCCCGCCGGGCACCGCCCAGGCGGAGTGGATCTTGCGGCCCCCCAGCAGTTCCAGCACCTGCTGGCCGAACTGGCGCAGGCGGATGCCGGCGCGGGCCAGATCCGGGTCGGCCGCCATCAGGCCGAACACATTGCGCCGCGCCGGATCACTCTCCCAGCCCAGCAGGAAATCAGGGCTGCTGAGGTGAAAGAACGAGAGCGCGTGGCTCTGGCAGAGCTGGGCCAGGTTGAGCAGGCGCCGCAGCTTGCGGGCCGCCGGCGGCGGCTGCACCGCCAGCAGCTTGTCGCCCGTTTTCGCCGCCGCCAGCAGGTGGCTCACCGGGCAGATGCCGCAGATGCGGGCGGTGATGCCGGCCATCTCGGTGAACGGCCGGCCCTCGCAGAAGGTTTCGAAGCCGCGATACTCCACCACATGGAAGCGGGCATCGGCCAGCCGCCCCGCCTCATCCAGATGGAGCGTGATCTTGGCGTGACCCTCGATGCGGGTCACAGGATCGATCGTGATCGTGCGTGTCATGGGGGGCCTCAGCCGAACTGCAACATCGCCGTGCCTTCCATCGCCGGCGTCTCGCCCCGCAGCAGCGGTTCGATGGCGGCGCGGATGCGCTCCGCCGAAGGCGGGCACCCGGGCAGGTAGAGATCCACCGGGATCACCTCGTGCAGGGGCCGCACCCGCTCCAGCAGCTCCGGCACGATGCCGGGGGCATGGGGGTGCTGGGCGCCGGTGTCCGCCAGTTCCAGGTAGCTCCGGTCGAGCACGCTCTGACGGCTGCCGCCATCCACATCGGCCCAGAGGTTGCGCAGGGCCGGCACGTTGCCGGTCACCGCACAGTCGCCGAAGGAGATCACCAGCCGCGTGCGCTGGCGCAGCTGCAGGGCCAGCTCCAGGTTGTCCACGTTGGCCACCGCCCCCTCCACCAGGCACACGTCCACCTGCTCGGGATAGGTCTTGAGGTCGCTGGCCACCGGCGAAAACACCACGTCCACGTGCTCGGCCAGCTCGAACAGCCACTCATCGAGATCGAGGAACGACATGTGGCAGCCGCTGCAGCCGGCCAGCCACACGGTGGCGAAGCGAAGTTTGGTTGAAGGGATGGTCATTGGTTCTGCCACTGGTGGTGCTCGCGGGCGCTGCGCAGCAGCCCGGCCCGCTCCCGGTTCGCTTCCTTCTCGCCGGTGGTGTCGTCCTTGCGGAAGATGGCGCCGGTGGGACACACGTCCACGCACTTGCCGCAGGAGGTGCAGGCCTGCACCTCGCCCCAGGGCTGATCGAGGCCGGCGATGATCGAGCACTCGCTGCCGCGGTTGGCCACGTCCCACACGTGGGCCCCCTCGATCTCATCGCACACCCGCACGCAGCGGGTGCAGAGGATGCAGCGGTGGTGGTCGATGGCGAACTGGGGGTGGGAGGCGTCCACCCGCCGGTTGGGGTACTGGTAGGGGAAGCGGGAGTGGTCCATCCCCACCGCCACCGCCACGTCCTGCAGCTCGCAGTTGCCATTGGCCACGCAGAAGGCGCACACGTGGTTGCCCTCGGCGAAGAACAGCTCCACCGCCATGCGCCGGTAGTGCTGCAGCTGGGGCGTCTGGGTGAGCACCGCCATCCCCTCGCCGGCGGCGGTGGCGCAGGCGGGCTGCAGATGGCCGCTGCTCTCCATCTCCACCAGGCAGAGCCGGCAGGCCCCCACCGGGCTGAGACCATCGAGATGGCAGAGGGTGGGCAGCTCCACGCCGGCGGCCCGCACCGCATCCAGCAGGCTGGCCCCCTCGGGCACCGCCACCTCCACCCCATCCACCGTGAGGGTGTGCACGCTCATCGGGTCACCTCCTGCAGCAGGCAGGCATCAAGGGGTTCGCACTGGTCGGGGTCGCGGCAGGCCGCCTGATACTCCTGGCGGAAGTAGCGCAGGGTGCTGAGCACCGGGTTGGGGGCCGCCTGGCCCAGGCCGCAGAGGCTGGTGGCCCCCACCATCGTGCACAGCTCCTCGAGGCGCTCGAGATCGGCCAGCGTTGCCCGCCGCTCCACGAAGCGGTCCAGAAGCTGCAACAGCTGCACGGTGCCGGCGCGGCAGGGCACGCACTTGCCGCAGCTCTCGTTGACGCTGAAGCGCATGAAGTGGCGGGCCACCTCCGGCATCGCGGTGGTCTCGCCCATCACCACCAGACCGCCCGAGCCCATCATCGAGCCCAGGGCCTTCAGGCTCTCGTAGTCCACCGGGGTGTCGAGCAGGTGAGCGGGGATGCAACCGCCGGAGGGGCCACCGGTCTGCACCGCCTTGACGCCGCCGTCAGGCCCCTCAGCCCCGGGCACGCCGCCGCCGATGGTCTGCACCACCGTGCGCAGGCTGGTGCCCATCGGCACCTCCACCAGGCCGGTGTTGGCCACCGCTCCGGAGAGGGCGAACACCTTGGTGCCCTTGCTGCCCTCGGTGCCGATGGACGCATACCAGTCGCCGCCCTCGCGCAGGATCACCGGAATCGAGGCGAGGGTCTCCACGTTGTTGATCAGGGTGGGGGCATCCCAGAGACCCTTCTGGGCCGGGTAGGGCGGCCGGGGCCGGGGCGTGCCGCGCTGGCCCTGGATCGAGGCCAGCAGCGCCGTTTCCTCCCCGCACACATAGGCGCCGGCGCCCACCCGCACCTCCAGGCGCAGGTTGAAGCTGCTGCCGGCAATGCCGCCCCCCAGCAGCCCCTTGCCGCGGGCCTGGCGCAGGGCCAGCCGCAGGCGCTCGATCGCCAGCGGATACTCGGCCCGCACATACACATACCCCTGCTCGGCGCCCACGGCGTAGGCGGCGATCGCCATGCCCTCGATCAGCCGGTGGGGATCGCTCTCCAGCACGCTGCGGTCCATGAAGGCGCCGGGGTCGCCCTCGTCGGCGTTGCACACCACATAGCGGGGGCCTGGCGGTTGCAGGGCCACCGTGTCCCACTTCAGGCCGGTGGGGTAGCCGGCGCCACCGCGGCCGCGCAGGCCGCTGCGCTTCACCTGGTCACGCACCTGCTCGGGGCTGCATTCCAGCAGCACCCGCTTCAGCTGGGCGTAGCTGCCGTGGGCCAGGGCGTCGTCGATCGACTCCGGGTTCACCACCCCGCAGCCCTCCAGCACCACCGGCTTCTGCAGGGCGAAGAAGGGATGGGCGGGATCGAGGCGCTGGGCGGCCGCCGGACCCTCCCCCAGGCCGGTGGCCGCCGCCAGCAGGGCGGGGGCCTGCTCGGGCGTGAGCTCGGCGTAGAGCTCGGTGCTGCCGGCGGAAGGCTCCTGGCCGTCGCCACCGCTGCGGTCAACGGCCACCAGCGGGCCGCGGCCGCACAGCCGCAGACAGCCCACCGGCTTGATCGTCACCGCATCAGCGGCGCCGCCGAGCTGGTCGCGGGCGGCGAGCAGGGCCGCCTGCAGCGCCTCGGAGCCGGCGGAGCGGCAGCCGCTGGCGGCGCAGCAGCGCAGTTGCAACTGAGGAGTGGCCGCCATCACGAGGCTCCGCTGGGGTCAGGGTCCGCCGCGGCCGTCAGCCCCAGGGCGGCCAGGCGGGCGTCGAGGGCGGCGGGATCGTCCATCGGCAGGCGCGGCTCCAGCTGGCCGTCCACCACCAGCACCGGCGCCTGGCCGCAGGCCCCCAGGCAACTCACATGCTCCAGGGCCCACGTGCCGTTGCCGGCGGCATCGTCCATGCGCAGTCCCAGGCGGCGCTCGATCCGCTCGGCCAGCTCACCGCCGCCCTTCACGAAGCAGGCGGTGCCCAGGCACACCGCGCAGCGGTGGGCGGTGGGGGCCTCCAGCCGGAACAGGTGGTAGAAGCTGGCCACCCCGTGCACCCGCGAGAGCGGCAGCTTCAGCTCCCGGGCCACCTGGGCCAGGGCTCCCGCCGGCAGGTAGCCATAGAGCTCCTGCACCTGGTGGAGCACCTCGATCAGGGCATCAGCGCGGCCGCGGTGCTGACGGATCAGCCGCGTGGTGCGCTCCACCGCCGCCGGCGGCAGGGCCTCAGGCGGCGGGGACGGCGCGGCGGGTGGGGCGATCATCGGCTGGTGGCCGGCGAGGGGCAGGCTGGGGCGGGGGCACGCACGCGGGGTGCAGTCCTCACTCCTGCCTAGCCAGCGCCGGGGCCGGTGTCAGCGATTGTGGGAGAAGCGTGGCCGGGGAGTGCACCATGGCTGTCACCGGACTGGTGATCGATCCGGCCTTCCGCCTGCACGACACGGGCCTGGGCCATCCCGAAAGCCCCCGGCGGCTGGAGGCGATCGAGGCCGAGCTGACGCGCCGCGGCCTGCTGCAGCGCTGCCGGCTGATCGAGGCCCGGCCGGCGGTGGACCGGGAGCTGCGCCGCTGCCACACCGCCCGCTACCTGCAGACGGTGCGCCGCGAGGTGGCCTACGGCGCCGCCCAGCTCTCCACCGGCGACACCCCCATCGGCGAGCACTCCGAAGACGTGGCCCGGCTGGCGGCCGGCGGCACCCTGGCGGCGCTGGATGCGGTGCTGGCCGGGCGGCTCAGCAACGCCTTCGCCGTGGTGCGGCCCCCCGGGCACCACGCCGAGGCCGACCGGGGCATGGGCTTCTGCATCTTCAACAACGTGGCCCTGGCCGCCCGCCACGCCCAGGCGGTGCACGGCCTCGAGCGGGTGCTGATCGTCGACTGGGACCTGCACCACGGCAACGGCACCCAGGAGATCTTCTGGAGCGACCCCAGCGTGCTCTACGCCAGCGTGCACGAGTGGGGCAACTACCCCGGCAGCGGCGCGGTCGAGGAGCGGGGCGAGGGGGCGGGCCTGGGCTTCACCCTCAACTGCCCCCTGCCCGCCCACAGCGACGGTGCGGCGGTGCTCGGCGCTCTGGAGGCGGTCCTGGCGCCGGCGGCCGCCCGCTTCCGCCCCCAGCTGGTGCTGGTGTCCGCCGGCTTCGACGGCCACCGCCACGATCCCCTCGGCCACTTCCTGCTCGAAGACACCGACTACACAGCCCTCACCGAGCTCTGCCTGGCGATCGCCGCCGAACACGGCCAGGGCCGGTTGGTGTCGGTGCTGGAGGGGGGCTACGGACTCAAGGGGCTGGCGGGCGGCGCCGCCGCCCATGTGGAGGCGCTGCTGGCGGCCTGATCGCCGGAGTCCGGATCGCCCGGCAGCACGGCCGTGGCCAGGTCGATCCAGGCCTCGATCAGCTCATCGCCCGGCTGGAACTGGAACCCGAGCCGGCGGCACACCCGCTGCATGGCCCCGTTCTGGCGCAGGATCTCCGCCGTCACCCGCTCGATGCCCTCGTCGCGGCCGGCGCGCAGCAGCTGGCCCAGCAGGGCCGTGCCCAGACCCTGGTGCTGGTGGGCGTCGCCGATCAGCATCGAGAACTCGGCGTCGTTGCGCTCGTGCAGGCGGCTGAGGCGCCCCACCGCCAGCAGCTGGTGCTCTCCACTGGCGGGATCGCGCCGGTCCACCACCAGGGCCAGCTCACGCTCGTAGTCGCTGAAGCAGATCCGCACCAGCCGCTCGTGGGCGATGCGGTGGCTGAGGGAGGTGAGGTGGAAGTAGCGGGTGTACACGCTCTCCTGGGAGAGGCTGCGGTGGAAGGTCACCAGCAGGGGCTCGTCCTCCGGACGGATGGGCCGGATCGTCACCGGCGTGCCGTCCCGCAGCCGCCAGGGCCGCACGTACTGGCTGGGGTAGGGCCGGATCGCCGGCCGCGGCAGGTGGCAGGTGGCCCCCGCCACCGCCTGGATGCGGATGCGGGCCTCGAGGGCCAGCAGGGGCCGGCGGCGGTCGCCGGGCCGCACCAGCAGCGGATCGATGGTGATCTCGAGAATCGCCGGCTGCTCCAGCACCAGCTGGCTGAGCCGCACCAGCAGCCGCTCCAGCTCCTCCAGATCGGCCGCAGGGCCGCCGCCCCGGCCCTGCAGGGCGCCATACACCCGGGTCTGCTCCAGCAACCGCCGCGCCAGGGTGGTGTTCAGGGGCGGCAGGCCCACGGCGCTGTCGTCCACCACCTCCGCCAGGGCTCCGCCACAACCAAACAGGATCACCGGGCCGAACTGGGCATCCACCCGGCTGTCCAGGCGAAGTTCCAGCACCCCCTCCTGCACCCCCGGCCCAGAGCCGGCTGGCGCGAGCGCCTCGCCGGGATCGGGCACCGGGATGCCGTAGCTGGCCAGCAGCTGGCGGGCCTCCTGCCGGCTGAGCCACGCGCGGCCCGCGGCCTGGGCCTGGGCCAGCACCATGGCGCCGGCGTCATGGTCGGCCGCTGGGCCGGCCTGGCCATCGCTCTCGGGCAGCAGGGCGGGGGTTTCGTAGAGCCCGCGCAGGGTGTAGCTGAAGCGCCAGAGGCTGCTGAACAGCCGGGCGGCGGCATCGGGATGGGGGTTGGTGGCGATGCCGGCGCCCTTCAGGATCGCCACCCCGGCGGCCACCTCCTCACCACCCATCCAGCTGGCCAGCAGCGGTTTGCCGCTGCGCCCGGCCAGCTCCCGCAGGCGCTGGGCCGTGGTGGTGGGATCGCTCATCGCCAAGGGGGTGAGGATCGCCAGCAGGCCATCGCAACCCGGATCGGCGAGGGCGATCTCCGCGGCCCGCGCGTAGCGCTCCGGATCGGCGTCGCCGAGGAGGTCGATGGGATTGGCCCGGCTCCAGTGGGGCGGCAGCACGGCCTCCAGAGCGGCCAGGCTTGCGGGAGCCAGCGCGGCCAGCTGGCCGCCGCTGCGCACCAGGGCGTCGGTGGCGAGCACGCCCGGGCCGCCGGCGTTGGTGACGATCGCCAGCCGCGGGCCGCTGGGCCGCCGCGGCTCCCGGGCCAGCACGTCGGCCAGGTCGAACAGGTCGGAGAGGCGGTCCACCCGCAGCACCCCGCAGCGCCGCAGCGCCGCCTCCAGCACCGCATCGCTGCCCGCGGGGGCGCCGGTGTGGAGGGCCGCCGCCCGCGCCGCCTCGGGGCTGCGGCCGCCGCGGATCAGCACGATCGGCTTGCTCAGCGCCACCTCCCGCGCCGCCGACACGAACGAGCGGGCGTCGCCCACCGTCTCCATATGGATGACGATGCTGCGGGTGGCGGGGTCGTCCCCCAGCACGGTGATCAGATCGCCCCAGCCCACATCCAGCATCGAGCCGATCGACACGACGGCGCTGAAGCCCACTCCCTGCTGATGGCTCCAATCCAGCATCGCCGTGGCCACAGCCCGCGACTGGCTGAGGAAGCCCACATGCCCGGGCGCCGCCAGGCGCGTGGCGGAGCTGGCGTTGAGGCCCAGGCGGGGGTTCATCAGCCCCAGGCAGTTGGGGCCCAGCAGACGCAGGCCGGAGCCGCGCAGGATGGCCCGCAGCTCGTTCTCCAGCGCCAGCCCCTCGGCTCCCACCTCCCGGAAACCGCCCGACAGCACGATCGCGGCCTTCACCCCCGCCGCCGCGCAGGCCGCCAGCTGGGCGGGCACAGCCGCCGCCGGGGTGGCGATCAGGGCCAGGTCCACCGGCTCGGGCACCGCCGCCAGCGTGGGGCAGCAGCGCACTCCGAGCACGCTGTGGCGGCTGGAATGCACCGGATAGACAGTGCCGCCGAAGGGCGAGCGGATCAGGTTCCAGAGCAGGCCGCGGCCCAGGCTGCCGGGCCGCTCGCTGGCCCCGATCACCGCCACGCAGCCGGGGCTGAACAGGGCCCGCAGCGGCTGCCGCTGGCGGCGCAGGAGGGTGTCAAGGGGATCGATGGGGTCGCCGCCGTCCCTGGCCTGCGCATCGGTCATGGCTGGCGGCGGCGGCGGGCTGGGATACTGGCGCACGCCCGGATTTCGCCGCGATGTACACCGACTGGACCGCCGTGATCCTGCTGCTGCTCACCGCCGTGCCGCTGCTGGCGGTGGTGGCCACCGCCACCTTCTTCATCTGGCAGCAGAAGAAGAAGCAGATCCGCTGAGCGTGACGACGTCCAGCTGAGCGCGCCCAGGCGAGGGGTCTTCAGGAAGCGCCCGCAGCCGCAGGGCCGCCGTGGTGGTGGCGGGCTGCAGCCGGTTCATCCGACCCTGTCCAAGGCAATGCAGACAGGTGCGAAACCGCTGGCCATCCAGCCGCAGCACGCCGCTGCCACCGCACCGCGGGCAGGGTTCACTCCCTGAGGCCCCGGAGGGGAGCTCGGCGGCTGAATCGGCAAACATCGGCGGTGTTCCGAAAAAGGCGGCGTGGGCGCTGGGATGTCATCACTGTGGATCTGATTCGGCCCCCTGATCCCAAAACCTTCCTTAAGCCTCCCCGTGGCCACCGGCAGCCGGCTCCGCCGCCCAGGCCCCCAGGCAGGCCGCCAGCCGCTGGGGGGTGAGCTCCGCCAGCAGCTCGCGGGCACTCAGCCGGGATCCCGCCGCCACCAGACCGGCACTGGCGGCCAGCTCACCGATCACCGCCGGGGCATCGAGCCCGCGCTGCCGCCAGCCCTCCAGCCCCTCGGCCCCCTCGCGCTTGCTCAGGCGCCGGCCCGAGGCATCACACCAGAGCGGCAGGTGGCCGTAGCGGGGCGGCGTGTGACCGAGCACCGCGATCAGGGCCACCTGGGCGCCCGTGGAGGGCCAGAGGTCCTGGCCGCGCAGCACATCGCTGATCCCAAGGCTGAGCTCATCCACCGCCGTGGCCAGGTGATAGGCGAGAAAGCCGTCGGCGCGGCGCAGCACCACATCGCCCACCTGGCCGGGGCCATCCAGCCGCCCCGGACGGCCATGGCGCTCCGGCCAGGTGATCGGGGCATCCGGCAGCCGCAACCGCCAGCTGGGCAGCCGCCCGCCCTCTGCACCCCAGCGAACCGGCCGCTGGCGACAGAAGCCCGGATACACCGGCCAGCCGCCGTGGGGAGCGGAGACATCGGCCAGGAGCCGGCGGCTGCAGCGGCAGGGGTAGAGCAGCCCGGCACGGCGCAGGGCCGAGAGCACCGTGCCGTAAAGGCCCCGCCGCTCGCTCTGGCGCAGGGGCTCACCGTCCCAGTCGAGCCCCAGCCAGCGCAGATCGGCCAGGATCGAGGCCTCGGCGCCGGGACGGTTGCGCGGAGTGTCGAGGTCGTCGATGCGCAGCAGAAATTCCCCACCGGCCAGGCGGGCATCCAGCCAGGCCAGCAGGGCAGTGCGCAGGTTGCCGCGGTGCAGCGCGCCGGTGGGGGAGGGGGCGAAGCGGCCCCTGTAGCCCAGCCTGCGGCTTTCAGCGGCCGCGGCCAGCTGATCGCGCAGATGGGCGGGCAGCAGCGACTGGGCTGGGCTCAGGGGAGCCGCCTCAGCCGGCCTGCACCTTGTCCTTGAACATCTTGCCGGCGGTGAAGGCGGGCACGCGCTTGGCCTCGATCTTGATCTTCTCGCCGGTTTTCGGGTTGAGGCCCTGGCGGGCGGAACGGTCGCGGGGCTCGAAGGATCCGAAGCCGAGGATCGACACCTTCTTGCCGTCCACCACCGAATCCATGATCGTGTCGATCAGGGCGTCCACCACCTGGGCGACGTCGGTCTTGGTGAGCTCGGTGCGGGCAGCCACCACGTTGACGAGATCTGCTTTGTTCATGAAAAAGAAAGCCTGCTGAGGGGCTGTCGGGGGGAGTGTGGCGAGTCGGAAACCCCGACCGGCCTGGCCTGTGGCGCGCCAATGGTATGGGCAGTGCTGGCACTCCGCAACACAGAAGCCCGATGCCGCAATGGCTTTGGGCTGATGCCGTCACACCGGCAGGCCGCCGGCCGCCGGCACAAGCTTCTCACCGCGCAGGGCCCCCAGCCCGCCACCGCAGGCGATCCAGGCCGGCGAACCCGCCGGCAGCCACTGGCGCAGTCGCTCCAGGCTGCGCAGCTGGCGGGGCCAGTGAAAGGTGCCGGGGGTGGCCAGGGGGGCCAGCCGGCCCGGCGCCAGGGGCTGGAGCAAACGGCCGCAGAACAGGCCATCGAAGCCGCCGGCCGCCAGGTGCAGCACACAGGCGCCGGGGCTGGGGCCGGGGGTCCAGAGCAGCCGCACGCCCGGGGCCAGGGCGTGTTCGGGCCCGAAGCGGCACAGCCGCTCCACCCCCGGCAGCAGGTAGGCCTCCTGCTCCTGCACCAGCACCTCCCAGCCCAGGGCCTGCTGCACCTGGCGGCAGCGGCCATGACCCTGGCGGCCGGTGAGCACGATGGTGCCCGGGCCGCCGCGCTGGGCCAGCCAGTCGCGGTTGGCCTGGCTCCAGGCAGGGCAGTCGATCAGCAGATCCCCGGGCAGCCGCCCCTGCTCCCCGGGGGCACCGGCCTCCACCAGCCAGCTGCTGCCACCCCCGGTGTCGCGGTTGGGGGCGAACAGCCACAGCCCCGGGATTACGAGCTGAGGCGGGCGGCCGGGGGCTGGCGGGGCGGTTTGTAACAGCGGCGGTGCGGTTTCGATCGGATCACTAGTTTGTGGCGATACGGATTCTGTTCGTGGCCGTGTCCGCCCGCCCCACTGCCGACACCCCAACGCCGGCAGCGGCTGGTACTGGCGGCGCCCCGCTGCACCCCGGCCACCCCTGGCCCCTGGGCGCCAGCCTCACCCGCCGCGGCGTCAACTTCTCGGTGGTGGCCCCTCAGGCCACCCGGGTGGAGCTGCTGCTGTTCAGCCACGGCGAGGCCACCGAGCCCCAGCGCGTGGTGGAGCTCGACCAGCGCTACCGCTCCGGCGACCACTGGCACGTGGAAGTGGAGGGCGTGGGGCTGGGCAGCTGCTACGGCTACCGGGTCTACGGGCCGCTCCAGGCCGGAGGCCACAGTTTCAATCCCTCCAAGGTGCTGCTCGACCCCTGCGCCCGCGCCATCGCCGGCTGGGGCGGCTACCGCCGCGAGGCGGCGGTGGGAGCGGTGCCCAACACCGGCTGCTGCCTCAAAGGGGTGGTCACCGAGCGGGAGCGCTTCGATTTCGACGCCGCCCCCCGGCCACGCCACAGCTGGCAGCGCAGCGTGATCTACGAGCTGCACGTGGGCGGCTTCACCCAGGGCGCCGGCTGCCCGGTGCCCGGCGAGCGCCGCGGCACCCTGCTGGGCCTGATCGACACCCTGCCCTACCTGCAGCAGCTCGGTGTCACCGCCATCGAGCTGCTGCCGGTGATGGCCTTCGATCCCGCCGACGCGCCGGCCGGCCGCCAGAACCACTGGGGCTACAGCCCGATCAGCTGGATGGCGCCCCACCAGGGCTACCTGGTGGGCGACGACCCGCTCACCGCCCGCGACCAGGTGCGCGAGCTGGTGAGCGCCTGCCACCGCGCCGGCATCGAGGTGATTCTCGATGTGGTGTACAACCACACCAGCGAAGGCAACCAGCAGGGTCCCACCCTGAGCTGGCGTGGCTTCTGCGACCAGCTCTATTACCAGCAGGGCCATCACGGGGAATACCTGGACGTGAGCGGCTGCGGCAACACCATCGCCGCCAACCGCCCCCTGGTGCGGCGCCTGATCCTGGAATCCCTGCGCTGCTGGGCCGTGGAGCTGGGGGTGGATGGCTTCCGCTTCGATCTCGGCATCGCCCTCAGCCGCGGGGATCATCTGCAGCCGCTGGATGCGCCGCCGCTGTTCGAGGCCATGGAGGCCGATCCGGAACTGGCCGATCTCAAGCTGATCAGCGAGCCCTGGGACTGCGGCGGCCTCTACAAACTCGCCGATTTCCCGGCCCTGCGGGTGGCCACCTGGAACGGCCGCTTTCGCGACGACGTGCGCCGCTTCTGGAAGGGCGATCAGGGCACGGCCTGGGCCCTGGGGCTGCGGCTGAGCGGCAGCCCGGATCTCTACGAGCCCAGGCCGCCCCACCCCGGCCAGTGCATCACCTTCCTCACCGCCCACGACGGCTTCACCCTCGCCGATCTGGTGAGCTTCAACGGCAAGCACAACCTCGCCAACGGCGAGGACAACCGCGACGGCGACAACCACAACAACAGCTGGAACCACGGCGTTGAGGGCCCCAGCAGCGACCATGCCGTCACCGCCCTGCGGGAGCGTCAGCTGCGCAACCTGCTGGCCACCCTGCTGCTGGCCCCCGGTGTTCCGATGCTGTTGATGGGCGATGAGGTGCGCCGCAGCCAGGGTGGCAACAACAACACCTGGTGCCAGAACAACCCCCTGGGCTGGATGCACTGGCAGCCCGACACCGACGACCAGGCCCTGCGCACCTACCTGCGGCGGCTGCTCAACCTGCGCAGCGCCCTCAAGCAGGTACTCAACCCCGAGTTGCCCCTGCCGGTGCGCCCCCAGCGCCGCAGCGACGACGAGCACTCGCTGTGGCGTCAGTGGCACGGCGTGGAGATCAACCGTCCCGACTGGGCGGAGTGGTCGCACACCCTGGCCTGGAGCGTGAATGAGCGGGTGCAGGGGCCGCTGCTGTGGTGCGGCCTCAACGCCTACAGCAGGGCGGTTCACTTCGAGCTGCCGGTGTGCCCCTCCGGCTGGGTGCGGGTGATCGACACCGCCCTGCCGGCCGGGGAAGACCTGCCCAGCCGGCCCCAGCCCTGGAAACCCACCGGCGCCCCCCTGGAGAGCCGCAGCCTGATGCTGCTGGTGGCCGAGCGCCTGCTGGACGGGGTGGAGCTCTAGCGCGGGTGCCCCAGGCCCAGTCCCTGCCGCCCTGGCGGGCCCTGCTGCGCGGAGCGCGCCAGCGCGAAGGCCGCTCGCCCCTGGCCCGCTGGCTGCAGCTGGCCACGGTGGCGGCCGATGGCACTCCGCGCGTGCGCACGCTGGTGTTCAGGGGATGGGGCGGACCGGCCGAGCTCGACCTGCTCACCGATGGCCGCAGCGCCAAGCCCGCCGAGCTGGCGGCGCAACCGGCGGTGGAGCTGTGCTGGCTGCTGCCCCGGGCCCGCAGCCAGTTCCGCCTGCGCGGGCAGCGGGCCTTGCTGGCTCCGGAGCTGGAAGAGCGCGAACGGCTGCGCCACTGGCAGTCCCTCAGCCCCTCGGGCCGGGCCCTGTGGGGCTGGCCGCAGCCGGCCGCTGCCCGGGCCGGGCCGGATGCCTTCCCCGAGGAGCTGTCGGCCGACACGCCCATGCCGGAGCACTTCACCCTGCTGCGCGTCACCCTGGAGCAGGTGGAACTGCTCGAGCTCGTCGGCCATCCCCACCAGCGCCGACGCTGGCGGCGGGAGGACGGCTGGAGCGAACAGCAGCTGAACCCCTGAGGGGGGAACGCCCCCAGCCGAAACTGCACTTTTCCACAGCCAGCCGTCGTTCTCCACAGGTTTTGGGCTGTTTTCCCCAGAGCCGGGGCGGTCTGATCCCCGACCCAGACGGCTTATGGAGCGATGGCGTGGGGAAAAACGCCCGCCCTCAGCGAACCGACAGCGCTGGCCGAGAAAAGAAAGCGGGCGGCGGGAATCGAACCCGCATCATCAGCTTGGAAGGCTGAGGTTTTACCACTAAACTACGCCCGCAGAACTGCCGGTTGATTAACAACATTCAGCCCAATCGCCGGATGTTGTCACTAGCGTCAGCGGCACACAACGTTGCCATCTGCGCGGATCTCAGAGTGCCGGTCCTGGGTGCCAGGGCCGGACCAGGGTCTGCCGGTCTGCTCCGCCATTATGACCGTCGCCCCCGCCGGTCCCAACGCGCATGCCCAGTCCGGCCAGCCCCGTGCGCGATGCCGCTGATCTGCGTGGGGGCCACCGCCAGCGCCTGCTCTGGTCGTACGGGCTCGGCGATGCCGGCACCGGGATGGCCGCCTCCCTGATCGGCTTCTATCTGTTCGTCTTCTACACCTCGGCGGCCGGCCTGCCGGCCTGGATGGCCGGAGCCGTGCTGATGGTGGGTCGCCTGTGGGACGGCATCAACGACCCCATCATCGGCTGGCTGAGCGACAAGACGCAAACCCGCTGGGGGCCGCGCCTGCCCTGGATCTTCGCCTGCGCCGTGCCCCTGGGCATCACGCTCGCGGCGATGTGGTGGGTGCCGCCCGGCAATCAATGGGTGAAGTTCATCGTGTTCATCGTGATCTCGGCGGTGGCCCAAAGCTTCTACACGGCGGTGAACCTGCCCTACACGGCCCTGGCCGCCGAACTCACGGCCAACGTGGCCCTGCGCACGCGGCTGAACACGGCCCGCTTCACCGGATCGATCTCCGCCACCCTGGTGGGGGCGGTGCTCGGGGCCCTGCTGCTGCAGGACCACAGTGATGCCCCCCGCTTCCTGCAGGTGGGCATGATCGCCGGCCTGCTGGTCACCACCTCCACCCTGGTGTGCGGCTGGGGGCTGGCCCCGGTGGCCCTGCACTGCCAGCGCCCGCAACGCCAGCAGGGCACCACCCGACGCCTGCTCAGGCGGGTGGCCAGCAACGGCCGCTTCCTGCGGGTGATCGGCCTCTACCTGCTGCTCTGGAGCGGTCTGCAGATCATGCAGACCTCGGCGCTGATCTATCTGCCGGTGGTGCTGCGCCTGCCCCAGGCCTGGAGCAACTGGATCCTGCTGCCGTTCATCGTCTCCAGCCTGGCGGGCCTGTGGGTGTGGAACGCGGTGAGCCAGCGCGCCGGACGGGTGCGGGCCCTGCAACTGGGCGCGGCCCTGTGGATCAGCGGCTGTCTTCTGGCCATGGTGCTGCCGCCCCTCAACAGCGCCATCTCCCCCTTCGGCTCCGCGGACAACGTTCTGCGCCTGGCGCTGGTGCTGCTCACGATCGTGCTCGCCGGGCTGGGGGCCGCCACCGCCTACCTGATCCCCTGGTCCCTGCTGCCCGACGCCATCGACGCTGATTCCGAGAAGCCTGCGGGTCAGTACAGCGCCTGGATGGTGCTGAGCCAGAAGCTCTGCATCAGCCTGGCCCTGTTTCTGTTCGGCAATCTGCTCAGCTTCAGTGGTTACCAGGCAGCACTGATCACCAACCAGCCCACCAGCGCGCTGGTGGCGATCCGGCTGAGCATGGGGCTGATTCCGGCCACGCTGATCGTGCTGGGGCTGGTGGTGATGCGACGCTGGCCCCATCGCCCCCCGCAACCGTGATGTCCCGCCGGTTCCGGCTTCCGCTGGCCAGGCAACGCCTGAAGCCGCCGCGCTGGGCCCGGCGCCTCGGCGCTAGCACCATGATCGGCGGGCAGGCGGTGAGCGCCATCGCCCGCGGCCGCATCGGTTTCAACGACCTGATGCATGAGTTGATGGAGGCCGGCCCCGCCAGTTTCCTGATCGTGCTGATCACGGCCCTGGCCACCGGCACCGTGTTCAACATCCAGATAGTGGCGGAGCTCTCCAAGCAGGGCGCCAACGCGGCCGTGGGCGGGCTGCTGGCCCTGGGTCTGGCGCGGGAGATCGCCCCCCTGCTCACCGCCACCCTGCTCACCGGCAAGGTGGCCACGGCCTACGCCGCCGAGCTGGGCACGATGAAGGTCACCGAGCAGATCGACGCCATCACCATGCTGCGCACCGACCCGGTGCAGTACCTGGTAGTGCCGCGGGTGCTGGCGATGGTGATCATGGCGCCGGTGCAGTGCCTGCTGTTCTTCTGGGTGGGCATCTGGTCGGGCCAGACCAGCAGCGCCCTCCTCTACAACATCCCGCCCAGCGTGTTCTGGACCTCCGTGCGCACCTGGATGCAACCGGAGGATCTGCCCTCGATGCTGCTCAAGGCGCTGGTGTTCGGGCTGCAGATCGCCGTGCTGGCCTGCGGCTGGGGGCTCACCACCCGCGGCGGTCCCAAGGAGGTGGGCACCAGCACCACCGGGGCGGTGGTGATGATCCTGGTCACGGTGGCGTTGATGAACGCCGTGCTCACGTCGGTGCTGTTTGCTTGAAGGACGTGCTGTTCGCTTGATCCCCGATGGCAGTTTCTGATTCTGCCCAGCCGGTGCTGCTCAGCCCCCACTACGGCGTCGCCGTGGGCATGACGGGCCTGGGGCTGGCCTGTCTGGCCCTGCTGCCCCTCTGGACCGGGGCGCTCTGGCTGGCCCTTGCGGTGAGCCTGCTGGGGCTGTTCCTGGTGCTGCAGACGGCCCTGCTGCGGCTGGAGTTCAACGGTGAGGCCCTGCTGGTGCGGCGCGGGGGGCAGGAGTTGCGCCGCTTTCCCTATGACGCCTGGCTGGGCTGGCGGCTGTTCTGGCCGGGGCTGCCGGTGATCTTCTATTTCCGGGAACAACAGAGCATTCACTTGCTGCCCGTGCTGTTCAATGCCGCCAGCCTGCGCGAGCAGCTGCAGAGCCGTCTGCCCCAGCTCAACCCCGCGGCCGCCGCCGATTCCGCCAGCCCCGAAGAC
The DNA here is from genome assembly GCA_007135755.1 of Cyanobium sp. Lineage (GTDB taxonomy): Bacteria > Cyanobacteriota > Cyanobacteriia > PCC-6307 > Cyanobiaceae > NIES-981. Next base: position 3,778 of record SLIG01000145.1, on the reverse strand, counting down.
GCCGCTTGAACGGTCCATGTCCGACGCCCCCCTCACGCCAGCTGTCCCCGAGCCCGACAATCCCGTCAGCGCCCAGACGGCCATGCCTGACGTGCCCATGCCTGGCGTGTCTGTACCTGAGCCCCCTGCCTGGCAGGAGCTGGCCCTCCAGGAACTGCGCCAGCGCCGCGGCGAGCTGGAGCGTGAGATCGCCGAGCTGGAAACGCGCCGCGCGGCGATCACCAAGGAGATCGCCAGCAGCTACGCCGGCCAGGCCGATGCCGTGGCCCGACGCCTGAAGGGCTTTCAGGACTACCTGGTGGGGGCCCTGCAGGATCTGGCGGTGGCGGCCGAGCAGATCGACCTGGTGCCCCAGCCGGTGCTGGTGCAGCCCTCGCCGATCGATGCTGCGGCCCGGGAGCAGACCGCCGCGGCGGCGGTGGAAGCGATGCCGGCCGGGGCGGCAACGGGCGGGCCGTTCAGCGGCGACGCCGAGCTGATCCGCACCCGGCTGGCGGCCTTCCAGGGCCAGCCCGACTTCTACGCCGAGCCCTGGAGCCTGCGCCGAACCCTGGAGACGCCCGGGGCCGCAGCCCTGGAGAGCTGGTTTCTCGAGCAGGGCGGCCGCGGCGCCCAGCCCAGCGGCGGCAGCCGCAGCCGCAACGGCCTGCTCACAGCGGCCGCGATCGCGATCCTCGGGGAGCTCTACGGCGACCGCTTCCAGACCCTGGTGCTGGCCAGCCAGCCCGAGCGCCTGGGGGAATGGCGGCGCAGCCTGCAGGACTGCCTGGGCCTGAGCCGGGAAGACTTCGGCCCCAGCAGCGGCATCGTGCTGTTCGAGCGCCCCGAGGCCCTGATCGAACGGGCCGACCGGCTGGAGGAGCGCGGCGAACTCCCCTTCATCGTGATCGATGCCGCCGAGCCCGGGGTGGAGATCCCGATCCTGCAGTTCCCGCTCTGGCTGGCCTTCGCCCCGGCCCCCGAGGAGCTGATGCGGGAAGAGGAGGTGTACTGATGGCAGCCCTCACACCCCTCCTGCTGCTGGTCTTCGGCTACCTGCTCGGCTCGATCCCGGCCGGCTACCTGGCGGGTCGCTGGCTCGAGGGCATCGACATCCGCCAGCACGGCTCGGGCTCCACCGGCGCCACCAATGTGCTGCGGGTGGTCGGCAAGGGACCTGCCCTGGCGGTGTTCCTGGTGGACGTGCTCAAGGGCACGGCAGCGGTGCTGCTGGCCAAGCTGCTGCTGGCCGGCTCCGCTGCAGGCACCACAGCCAGCTGGAGCACCGACAGCTGGGTGGTGGCCGCGGGTCTGGCGGCCCTGGCGGGTCACATCTGGCCGCTGTGGCTGGGCTGGCGGGGCGGCAAGGCGGTGGCCACGGCCCTCGGCATGCTGCTGGGTCTGGCCTGGCCGGTGGGCCTGGCCTGCTTCGGGGTGTTTCTCACGGTGCTCAGCCTCAGCCGCATCGTGTCCCTCTCCAGCGTGGTGGCCGCCGCGGCCCTGCCCGTGCTGATGCTGGCCTGGTTCCGGGATCAGGGCCTGGGCCTGCGCTGGCCCTACCTGGTGCTGGCTCTGCTCACCAGCGCGCTGGTGATCTGGCGCCACCGCAGCAACCTGGGGCGGCTGCTGGAGGGCAGCGAGCCGCGCCTGGGGGAGGCCCGCCCGCCCAACTGAGCAGGCAAGCCGGAACCAGGCCAACCGGTGATCAGGCCAGCTGGCGGCTGCGCTCGGCGGCGGCCAGCACCGCCTCGATCAGGGCCGAGCGCAGACCACCCCGCTCCAGGGCGCGCAGGCCGGCGATGGTGGTGCCGGCGGGCGAACTCACCATGTCCTTGAGTTCGGCTGGATGCAGCCGCTGCTGCTCCAGCAGGGCGGCGGTGCCGGCCAAGGTGCGCTGAGCCAGAGCGCCGGCCAGGGCCCGGGGCAGACCGGCGGCCACGGCACCATCGGCCAGGGCCTCCGCCACCAGGGCCACGAAGGCCGGCCCCGAGGAGGTGAGGGCCAGGAAGGCGTCCAGCTGAGCCTCCGGCAGCTCCAGCACCTCTCCCACCTGGCCGAACAGCTGCCGCACCCAGCGGCGCTGCGCCTCATCCAGCCCGCTCCCCCAGGCCAGTCCGGTGAGCCCCTGGCGCACCAGGGCCGGGGTGTTGGGCACAGCGCGCACACAGCGCCAGGCCGGGAACAGCCGCTCCAGCCGCTCCACGGTCACCCCCGCCAGCACCGAGATCAGCAGGCCGGAGGCCTGCGGGGGAACCGTGGCCGCCACAACCTCCAGCTGCTGGGGCTTCACCGCCAACAGCACCACCGGTGCCGCCCAGGCAGCCTCCGGCTCGGTGCCCACGGCCAGCTGCAGGCTTTCACGCAGCCGCTGGGCCGAAGCCCTGCTCGCCACCACGGCGCGCACCCCCTCGGATGCGATCAGGCCGGCTTCCAGCAGGGGGAGGAGCAGGGCCTGGGCCATGCGCCCGAGACCCACCACACCGAAGGCTGACGGCGCCAGGTCAGGCCCATCGGCCGCGCCCGGCGGCGGGGTGGTCGGCGGCGGGGTCGCGGGAGGGTTCAGAGGGCGCTGCCCTGGCGGCCCCAGGCAGGACTGGGGGCGGCCTCCTGCTCGTGGGCCTGATCACGGCTGAGCACGCTGGGGGAGGCGGCATCCTCACCGCCGGCGGTGGTGACGGTGACGCAGCTGGGGGCGAACAGGAAGATGCTCTCGCCCACCCGCTCCTGGTGACCGTCGATGGCAAAGGTGCCGCCGGCCACGAAATCCACGGCCCGCTGGGCCTGGTCCGGTTCCATCATCGTGAGGTTGAGGATCACCGTCTTGCGCTCGCGCAGCGCCTGAATCGCCCGGGGCATCTCATCGAAGCTGCGGGGCTCCATCACGATGACTTCGGCGGCCGCGGTGGCAATCCCGGGCATGCCGATCACATTGGTGCCGGCGAAGGGGTCGTCGACGCCGAAGTCGCTGCTCAGGGCCAGGGCGCTGGAGCGGCTGACACTGGTTGGGGCGGGCTCGGCCATCTCACCGCCGTCGTAATCGAGCTCTTCGTCGTAGTCGCCATCGAGATAGTCGTCCCCGGAGACGACGGCACGCAGGCGGGAGAACAACGACACGGAGCGAACCTCGGCGGGAGCTTTCGACCTGAATAGCGTCTCATGGCCGGGATCGCAAGCCAGGCAAGCGATTCGCGGCCCGGACGCCCCGCTCAGTCCGACGGCTGGCGGGAGCCGAACAGGGCGGTGCCGATCCGTACCCAGGTGCTGCCGGCCGCGGCAGCCTCACGCCAGTCACCGCTCATGCCCATCGACAGCTGCGTCACACCCAGCTCGGCCGCCAGGGTGGCGCAGTCCTGAAACAGGGCCAGCCGCTCGGCAGGCTCCAGCCCCAGCGGGGCGATCGTCATCAGGCCCACGGCCCGCAGGGGTTCCAGCGCCGCCAGCTCGGGCCAGCAGGCCCTGAGCTCGGCGGGCTCGAACCCGGTCTTGGCCGGATCGGCACGCAGCTTCACCTGGAACAGCACCGCCGGGCTGAGGCCCTCCTCGGCGGCGATGCGGGCCAGGCGCCTCGCCAGGCCGAGGCTGTCCACGGAGTGAATGGTGCCGAAATGGCGCAGCACCCCCCGGGCCTTGTTGGCCTGGAGGCGGCCGATGAAGTGCCAGTCCAGGGGCTCGAGGTCGGCCAGCTCGGCCTGCTTGGCGGCGGCCTCCTGGAGCCGGCTCTCGCCGAAGCTGCGCTGGCCGGCTGCCACCGCCTGCCGCACCAGGGCCGCCGGCTGCCCCTTGCTCACCGCCAGCAGGG
>SLIG01000060.1 GCA_007135755.1 Cyanobium sp. | reverse complement strand
GTTTCCACCGCATCCAGCGAACCGGGCAGCACGAAGATCACCGTGCCATTGGCCACCCCGGCCAGGCAGCGGCTCTGCAGGCTGCTGGTGCCGATCGTCTCGAACGACAGCACCCGGAACAGCTCGCCGAACCCCTCGATCGTCTTGTCCAGCAGAGGCGCCACCGCCTCGGGGGTGCCGTCGCGGCCGGTGAGACCGGTGCCGCCGCTGCTGATCACCACCTGCACAGCCGCATCGGCGATCCAGCGGCTCACCTCCGCCCGGATGCGGTAGCGATCGTCGGGCACGATCAGCCGCTCCACCAGACCATGGCCGGCCGCCTCCAGCCGCGCCTGCAGGGCAGCGCCGCTGGTGTCATCGGCCAGGGTGCGCGTGTCCGACACCGTGAGCAACGCCACCGCCAGTCCCACCGTTCCGCCGCCGCTGCAGCCATTGTGGGGGCCACCGCCACCTCCGCCGCCAGGAGCCATGGGCCACACCCCGGAGCTGCGCGTGCTGCTGTTCGCCGCCCTGCGCGAGCGGGCCGGCTGGCGGGAACGCCAGCTCGCCGCGACCCGCGGCGCCACCCCCACCACGGTGTGGGGCCAGTTGGGGCTGGAGCCCGCCGATCCCGCCGCCACCATCCGCGTGGCGATCAACCAGCGCTTCGCCCGCTGGGACTCACCCCTGGCCGGCGGCGACGAGCTGGCCTTCCTGCCTCCGATCAGCGGCGGCTGACCCCCCAGTGCCCATGGCCGCGCCGCTGCTCACGATCGAGCTGGACCCCGGGCCCTTCCAGCCTCTGGCGGCTCTCGAGGGTTGGCACAGCCAACTGCGCACCCGCCTGGACGGCCTGCCGGCCGCCGAGAGCAGCTTCGTGGGCCGGGTGCGGCCCCACACCAGCGCCGGCCAGCCCCTGGCCGCCCTGGAGCTCGAGCACTACCCCGGCATGACCGAAACCCAGCTGCAGCACCTGGCCGCCGCGGCGGCCAGCGCCCCCGAGGTGGCCGCCGTGCTGGTGCGCCACCGGATCGGCCGGGTGCTGCCGGGCGATCCGATCGTGCTGGTGGCCGTGGCCGCCGACCGCCGTGGCCCCGCCCAGCGCTGCTGCCAGGAGCTCCTCGAGGCCCTCAAGCATGAGGCGCCCTTCTGGAAGCGGGAGTGGCTGGCCGATGGCAGCGGCCACTGGCTGGGCGGCAACACGCCGCTCTGAACGGCAGCAGTCAGCCATCACCGCCACCTCCGGCGCCGCCGGACCTCAGAGGATCGGCAGGCGCAGCAGCTGGGCCCAGAGCTCTGTTCCGGCCTCCAGGGCCCCCAGCTCGGCCGGGATCTCCAGCAGCAGATCGGCGGCGGCGAGAGAACCGATGCGCGAGGAGGCCTGGGAGCCGCTCACCCGCGCCAGCAGCGCCCCATCGGTAGCCACCACCAGACCGGAGAGGGCGATCGGGTGGCAGAGGGGAATCAGCTCCCAGGTGCGCTTGGCGGCCTGGATCGCCGCCACCCGGGCCACCGCCAGCACGTTGCCCTTGGGGGCCGCGCCGGCGAGCACCAGCGCCAGGGTCTGCGGCGCCATGGCGATCAGGCCCTCGGCCTCGGCCTCACGCCTGCTGGCCGGGCGGTCCCCCACCTCCACCATGTGCGCCTCGCCGGCGGCGTTGAGATGGCTCAGCTCCGGCACTGCAAACCCATCCGCGGCGTGCCTCCAGCATGGCCGACGGCTCCGGCTCTCCAGGCAAGGGGGGTGGCGGCGATGATGCCCTCCCCCCCCAGTCAGCGCCTGACCATGCCAACCGCCGGCACCAGCTCCGCGGCGCCGGACGCCACCCTGGCCCCGCCCACCTGGGCCGACGACAGCACCCCGCTGGGGCGGCTGATCTCGGCTGTACTGGCGGTGGAGCCGCTGCGCCAGCTGCTGTTTCAGCAGGCCCGCAGCATGATGATCCGCACCGCCGAGCAGCGGGGCATCCCCTGGCGTGCCCGCCGCGAGCAGCTGCGCCGCCAGGCTGAACCGCTGCTGGCGGCCAGCACCAACCCGGCCACCACCACCCCTGACTACTACCGGGCCCGCTTCCACGCTTACAACCAGGGGAACCTCTGCTGGCAGGCGGCCTGCGAGGCGGAACAGGCCACCGCTTCCGTGGCGCTGCGGGTGTGGAAACGCGAGCCGCTCAGCCCCGAGGCCGCCGAGGCGCGCATGCGCGACGCGATCTTCGCGGCGATCGAGCCCAGCCTCACCGGTCCGGTGCGCGAGGCCCTCGACCTGGGCTGTTCGGTGGGCATCAGCACCCAGCTGCTCAAAACCTGGCTGGAGGCCCGCCAGGCCCAGCCGGTGCGCGTCAGCGGGCTCGACCTCTCCCCTCACATGCTGGCGGTGGCCCGGGTGCGCGACCCCGAAGGCCGCATCCACGCCTGGCACCACGCCACCGCCGAGGCCACAGGCCTGCCGGAGGCCAGCTTCGATCTGATCACCCTGCAGTTCGTGTGCCACGAGCTGCCCGCCGGCGCCACCCGTGCCGTGCTGACCGAAGCCGCCCGGCTGCTGCGCCCCGGCGGCGTGCTGGCGATGGTGGATCAGGACCCCGAGTCGGAGACGATCCGCGCCATGCCGGCCCCCCTGGCCACCCTGCTCAAGAGCACCGAGCCCTACCTGGCCGACTACTTCGCCCTCGACATGGAGGCCGCCCTGCACCAGGCCGGCTTCGCCGCCATCCGCCGCGTGGCCTCCGACCACCGCCACCGGGTGCTGGTGGCATGCCGGTGAGCCGCCTGCGCCGTTCGGCCCTGCTCTGCGCGTTCGTCACCCTGCTCAACGACCGCCTCAGCGAAACGCTGATCTTTCCGCTGCTGCCCTTCCTGCTGGCGGGCTTCAGCGGCGATGGCCGGGTGCTCGGCCTGCTCACCGGCAGCTACGCCATCGCCCAGTTCGCCGTCACCCCCTTGATCGGCGCCCTCAGCGACCGCTACGGCCGCCGGCCGGTGATGGCGGTGTGCGTGGCCGGCTCGGTGCTCGGCATCGGCCTGTTCGCCCTCACCATCACCATCAACTGGCAGGCCCTGCCCTGGGCGGCAGGCTCTGCTCTGCCCCTGGCCCTGCTGTTCGCTGCCCGGCTGATCGATGGCGTCAGCGGTGGCACCGCCGCCACCGCCGGCGCCGTGCTGGCCGATGTGTCAGCGCCGGAGCAGCGGGCCCGGGCCTTCGGCCTGATCGGGGTGGCCTTCGGCCTCGGCTTCATCCTCGGCCCGGCTCTGGGCGGCCTGCTGGGGCGGGTGCAGGTGAACCTGCCGGTGCTGGTGGCCGTGGCCATCGCCGTGCTCAACCTGGTGCTGGTGATCACCCTGCTGCCCGAAACCCACCCGCTCGACGCCCGCATCGCGCTGCCGCGCAAGCGCGAGCTGCAGCCCTTCACCCAGCTGGCCCGGGTGTTCAGCAACCCCCAGGTGCGGCGGCTGTGCGCCGCCTTCTTCCTGTTCTTCCTGGCCTTCAACGGCTTCGCCGCCGTGCTGATCCTCTACTTCAAGCAGCAGTTCGGCTGGGGGCCGGGCCTGGCGGGCGCCGCCTTCGTGGTGGTGGGGGTGGTGGCCACGGTGGTCCAGGGGGGCCTGATCGGGCCGCTGGTGGCGCGCTTCGGCGAGTGGCGCCTCACCCTGGCGGGGATCGGCTTCGTGATCAGCGGCTGCGGCCTGATCCTGGTGGCCACGGCCGACACCTCCCGCGCCGTGGTGTTTCCGGCGGTGGCGATCCTGGCCCTGGGCACCGGCCTGGTCACCCCCTGCCTGCGTTCCCAGGTGTCGCGCCGCCTCGATGCCAGCGGCCAGGGGGCGGCCCTGGGCAGTCTCCAGGGCCTGCAGAGCCTGGGAAGCTTCATCGGCCCGGCCCTGGCCGGACTGGCCTACGAAACCCTCGGCCGCACCAGCCCCTTCTGGCTGGCCCTGGCCCTGCTGCTGGGGGTGGCGGCGATCGTCGCCGGCGGCGCCCGGCGCATGGGCGCCGTCAAGTAAGCGGGGCACTGGGCCATCGGCCCGCGATTGCTACGGTTCCACCATGAGCAAAGCAGCGCCCAAGGTCTCCCCCGAGCTCTACATCAACCGGGAGCTGAGTTGGATCGACTTCAACTACCGGGTGCTGGCCCAGGCGCTCGACGAGCACACGCCGCTGCTGGAGCAGGCCAAGTTCAGCGCCATCTTCAGCAACAACCTCGACGAGTTCTTCATGGTGAGGGTGGCCTCCCTCAAGAGCCAGCTGGAGGCCGGCGTCACCGCTCTCAGCGACGACGGCCTCACGCCCCAGCAGCAGCTGCAGGCCATCCAGCGCAAGCTGCGCCCTCTGCTGGATCTTCAGCAGCAGCACTACCGCCACTCCCTCAAGGGCCAGCTGGCCGAACAGGGTGTGCACCTGGTGGATTACGCCAACCTCAACCAGGAGCAGCGCGGCTGGGCGGACGACTACTTCCGCAACGCCGTGTTCCCGGTGCTCACCCCGCTGGCCGTGGATCCCTCGCACCCGTTCCCGTACATCAGCAACCTCAGCCTCAACGTGGCGGTGCTGGTGCGCGATCCCGACAGCGGCCGGCAGCAGTTCGCCCGGGTGAAGGTGCCCCAGAAGATCCTGCCCCGGTTCGTGCCCATCCCTGCCGAGCTCAGCGGCCGCTCCCCCGAGCCCGTGTTCACCGCGGTGCCCCTGGAGCAGGTGGTGGCCTTCAACCTGCAGCTGCTGTTTCCCGGCATGAGCGTGGAGGGCCACTACTTCTTCCGCGTCACCCGCGACGCCGACCTGGAGCTGCGGGATCTGGAGGCCGACGACCTGATGGAGGCCCTGGAGGCGGGCCTGCGCAAGCGCCGCCGCGGCGGCGAGGTGGTGCGCCTGGAGGTCACCGATGAGATGCCGGAAGCGGTGCTGCAGCTGCTGATGGAGGGGGCGAACGTGGAGGCCGAGGACGTCTACCGCGTCAACGGCCCCCTCGGCCTCGACGACCTCATGGGCCTGATGGGCGTGCCCCTGCCCAGGCTCAAGGACCCGTCGTTCAAGGGCCGCACCCCGCCCGCCCTGGCCCGCACCCAGAAGAGCCAGCTGCAGGACGGCTCGATCAAGGAGGAGGAGTTCGAGAGCATCTTCTCGGTGATCCGCCGCGGCGATGTGCTGCTGCAGCACCCCTACGACCTGTTCGCCGCCTCGGTGGAGGAGTTCCTCAACCAGGCCGCCGACGACCCCGCGGTGCTGGCGATCAAGATGACCCTCTACCGCACCTCCAAGGATTCACCGGTGGTGGCGGCGTTGATCCGGGCGGCCGAGAACGGCAAGCAGGTGATGGCCCTGGTGGAGCTGAAGGCCCGCTTCGATGAGGACAACAACATCCAGTGGGCCCGGCAGCTGGAGAGTTCCGGCGTGCATGTGGTGTATGGGGTGATCGGTCTCAAGACCCACACCAAGATCCTGCTGGTGGTGCGGCGCGAGAAACGGGGGCTCAACAGCTACGTGCACATCGGCACGGGCAATTACAACTCCAAGACCTCCAGCCTCTACACCGACCTGGGCCTGCTCACGGCCAGGCCCGAGTTCGGGGCTGATCTGGTGGAACTGTTCAACTACCTCACCGGCTTCTCCAAGCAGCAGAGTTTCCGGCGCCTGCTGGTGGCCCCGGTGACCCTGCGCAAGGGCATGGAGGATCTCATCCGCCGGGAGATCGAGCACGCCCAGGCCGGCCGCGGCGGCCACATCCGGGCCAAGATGAACGCCCTGGTGGATCCGGGCATCATCGCCCTGCTCTATCAGGCCTCCCAGGCCGGTGTGCAGATCGACCTGCTGGTGCGGGGCATGTGCTGCCTGCGGCCGGGCCTGGAGGGCATCAGCGACCACATCCGCGTCGTCAGCGTGATCGGACGCTTCCTGGAGCACTCCCGGCTGTTCTGGTTCGGCAACGCCGGCGAGCCTGAGGTGTACATCGGCAGCGCCGACTGGATGCCGCGCAACCTCGACCGCCGGGTGGAGGCGGTGGCTCCGATCGAGGATCCGGTGCTGCGCCAGCAGCTCGAAGGGCTGCTGGACGTGTACTTCAGCGACACCGGCGCCTGGCACATGGGTCCGGACGGCCAGTTCAGCCAGCGACAGCCGGAGGGCGAGGACCAGCTGGTGCAGCAGGAGCTGATGGCCCGCTGGCGCGGGGGACTGGTGGAGGCCCGCTGAGGGAGCGACGGCAACGGCGGTTGGCATCGGTTGACACCAAATCGTTGTCCCTTTCGCACCACATAGCTGGCGCTGGCCAATCACCGAGGGTCGCCGATCCGCAAACCGTTCAAGATTCGGCCCCCAAGCCATCGTGCAGGTGCTACATTCCGCGCACAATTGATTTCGGGAGGCAAGGGTGTGGGGACGCCTGAGCAATCCGCTTCCGGCGTTTCTACCAATAGCGCCGTGAAACGGTCCGCAACAACCAGATCAAGCTCTGGCAAAACGGGCGGGGGCACCCGCATCAATGCCGATTCCATCGGCTGGTATCTGAGCAACATCGGCCGCGTGCCTCTGCTCACCCCCGCCGAGGAAATCGAGCTGGCCCACCACGTGCAGGCCGGCAAGCGCCTCCTGCAGCAGCCGGCAGAGCAGCTCAACCCCCAGCAGCGCCGCCAGGTGCGCATGGCCCAGCGGGCCCGCGAGCGGATGATGTCCGCCAACCTGCGGCTGGTGGTGAGCGTGGCCAAGAAATACCAGCACCAGGGCCTGGAACTGCTGGATCTGGTTCAGGAGGGCGCCATCGGCCTGGAGCGGGCGGTGGACAAGTTCGATCCGGCCATGGGCTACAAGTTCTCCACCTACGCCTACTGGTGGATCCGCCAGGGCATGACCCGGGCGATCGACAACAGCGCCCGCACCATCCGCCTGCCGATCCACGTGAGCGAGAAGCTCTCGAAGATGCGCCGGGTGAGCCGGGAGCTCTCCCACCGTCTCGGCCGCCAGCCCAACCGCCTGGAGCTGGCCCACGCCCTGGGCATGAAGCCTGGGGAACTGGAGGACCTGATCGCCCAGAGCGCCCCCTGCGCCTCCCTCGACGCCCATGCCCGCGGCGATGAGGACCGCAGCACCCTGGGGGAACTGATCGCCGACCCCGAGAGCAACCAGCATTTCGATGCGATGGATCGCCATCTGCAGAAGGAGCACCTGGGGGCCTGGCTGTCCCAGCTCAACGAGCGCGAGCAGACGATCATCAAGCTGCGCTTCGGCCTCGAGGGCAGCGAGCCCCTCACCCTGGCCGAGATCGGCCGCCTGATCAACGTGTCGCGGGAGCGGGTGCGGCAGCTGGAGGCCAAGGCGATCATGAAGCTGCGGCTGCTCAGTAACGTTCACAAAGCCGCCTGACGGGCTTCTGGTTGCGGCGTTGACAGGGCCAGAACTGGACTGGCCCCGCCAGGTCATCGGGGTGGCGGCGGTGGCCGGCTGGCTGGCCCTGCTGGCCGCCACGGCGGTGGCTGTGCGGCGACGCTGGAACGGCGCCGCCAGCCCGGCCCGGCGGGAATGGAGCCGCAAGCTGGTGCACATCGGCAGCGGTGCCGTGGTGCCCATCGCCTGGGCCACCGGCATCCACCGCCTGATTGCCCTGCCGGCCGCCGCCGCGATCACGGTGGTGGCCGCCCTCAACCACCGCCTGCGCCTGCTGCCGGCGGTGGAGGACGTGGGCCGCGCCAGCTACGGCACCGTGGCCTACGGCGCCTCGATCACCCTGCTGCTCTGGCAGTACTGGCCCCAGCAGCCGGCACCGGTGGCGGCCGGTGTGCTGGTGATGGCCCTCGGCGATGGCCTCGCCGGGCTGCTGGGTCCGCTGCTGGCCAGCCCCAGCTGGCAGGTGCTGGGCCAGCGCCGTTCCCTGGTGGGCACGGCCGTGATGGCCGGCGCCAGCCTGCTGGTGCTGGTGCTGCTGCGCCTGGCCCTGATGGCGCTGGGCCTGGAGCAGGCCGCTCCCCCCTGGCCGGCGCTGCTGGCCATCGCCGCCAGCGCCACCCTGCTGGAGCAAGTGGCCATCGGCGGCATCGACAACCTCAGCGTGCCCCTGGGAGTGGCCTGGCTGTGGCAGCAGCTCAGCTGAGTCAGGCCCGCAGCAGCTGCTCGCAACGCCGCTCCCAGTCGTGGGCGGTGCCCAGACCCGCCACCAGCAGCCGGTCGTGGGGTTCGTGGCGCAGCCGCAGCTGCCACTGGCGGATCACGTCGGCACGCTCCAGCCAGGCCTCCATCACCGCCTGGTGGATCACATCCAGATCCCAGTGCCGCTGGCGGCCGATGGCCTGGGCCCAGCCCAGCAGCTGGTCGAGCTGCACCGGACGGAAGCCGGCAAAGGCCGGGCCCGGGCCCTCGCTCTGCTCGAGGTAGAACACCTGCAAGGGATCCGAGAGCCCGCAGAACTGCAGCAGGTAGCTCATCACGCACCTCGGATTGATGGGTGATGACGCTATGGGCTCAGCGCAAGAAAGCTGTTCAGGAAGAACAGTTCGTTGCAGGATGTTGCAGCCGTCGATGATTGGCACTCACGGCACACGAGTGCCAGTTGAGGTAGCCAAAGCCGGCTCAACCCCCTGGGGCACAGGGGCCAGCTCCGCCGTGGCGCGCACCGCCGCGGCCAGGCCCGCCAGCACCGCGGCGGTGGTGTCGAGGTCGATGCAGGCATCGGTGATGCTCTGGCCGTAGGCGAGCTGGCTGAGGTCGGCGGCGAGCTTCTGGTTGCCCGCCACCAGATGGCTCTCGAGCATCACCCCCATCACGTGGCGCGAGCCGGCTCGCACCTGGGCGGCCACCTGCTCGGCCACCTCCGCCTGGCGGCGGTAGTCCTTGTTGGAATTGCCATGGCTGCAGTCCACCATCAGCCGGCAGGGCAAGCCCGCCTTCTCCAGCGCCGCCGCGGCCTCCTCGATCGCCTCCGGGTGGTAGTTGGTGCCGTGCTTGCCGCCCCGCAGCACCAGATGGCCATCGGGGTTGCCGGTGGTGGTCACGATCGAGGCATGGCCCTCGCTGTTGATGCCCAGGAAATGGTGGGTCCGGGCCGCGGCCTCCACGGCGTTCACGGCCGTGGCGATGCTGCCGTCGGTGCCGTTCTTGAAGCCGATCGGCATCGACAGGCCCGAGGCCATCTCCCTGTGGGTCTGGCTCTCGGTGGTGCGGGCGCCGATGGCGGTCCAGCTGATCAGGTCGGCGATGTACTGAGGCACCACCGGATCGAGCAGCTCGGTGGCCGCCGGCAGGCCCAGATCGGCCACGTGCAGGAGCAGCGAGCGGGCCAGCCGCAGGCCGGTGTTGATGTCGTAGCTGCCGTCGAGGTGGGGGTCGTTGATCAGGCCCTTCCAGCCCACGGTGGTGCGCGGCTTCTCGAAGTACACCCGCATCACCACCTCCAGTTCAGCGGCGTGGCGCCGGCGGGCCTCGGCGATGAAGCCGGCATACTCCTTGGCCGCTGCCACGTCGTGCACCGAGCAGGGGCCCACGATCACCAGCAGGCGTTCGTCACGGCCGTGGAGGATGTCCTGGATGCGCAGGCGGGCCTGCTGCACGGTGGCGGCGGCGTTGTCGCTGAGGGGCAGGTCGCGGTGCAGCACCGCCGGCGGCACCAGCGGCCTGGTCTCCACCACATGGAGATCGCTGGTGATGGCGTGGGTGGAGGCGTGCATGGGAAACAGGCTGCCGGGGGGGTGCCGCGCTCAGCCCACCAGCCTAGGGAGGGAGACGGCAGCGACCGTCACCAACAACCTGGGCCCCGGCCAAGAACAATGGGGGCAACGTGCAACGATCCGCGATGAGCGCCACCACCTTTCTCGCCGACTACCGCGCCGCCGCCGCCGAACGGGAGGCCCTGGGCGTGCCGCCCCTGCCGCTCACCGCCGGGCAGACCGCCGACCTCACCGAGCTGCTGGCGGCACCCCCGGCCGGCGAGGAGGCCGTTCTCAAGCACCTGCTGAGCGAGCGCATCCCCCCCGGGGTGGATGAGGCGGCCTACGTGAAGGCCAGCTGGCTGCTGGCGGTGGCCAAGGGGGAGGCCACCAGCCCCCTGGTGAGCGGCCTGGAGGCGGTGCGGCTGCTGGCCACCATGATCGGCGGCTACAACGTGGGCGCGCTGATCGAGCTGCTCGGCAGCGCCGACGCCGCCATTGCCGAGGCGGCCGCCACCGGGCTCAGCCGCACCGTTCTGGTGTACGACGCCTACCACGACGTGCTCGAGCTGGCGGAGTCCAACCCCTGGGCCCGGCGGGTGGTGGACAGCTGGGCTGCGGGCGAGTGGTTCACCGCCCGGCCGGAGATGGCCGAGGCCATCACCGTCACGGTGTTCAAGGTGGAGGGGGAGACCAACACCGACGACCTCTCCCCCGCCACCCACGCCACCACCCGGCCCGACATCCCCCTGCATGCGATGGCGATGCTGGAAACCCGCATGCCGGGCGGGCTGGAGCTGATCGCCGAGCTCAAGGGCAAGGGCCACCCGCTGGCCTACGTGGGCGATGTGGTGGGCACCGGCAGCTCGCGCAAATCCGCCATCAACTCGGTGCTCTGGCACATCGGCACCGACATCCCCCACGTGCCCAACAAGCGCAGTGGCGGCGTGCTCCTGGGGGGCAAGATCGCGCCGATCTTCTTCAACACGGCCGAGGATTCCGGCGCCCTGCCGATCGAGTGCGACGTCAGCGCCCTGAGCAGCGGCGATGTGATCACGATCCGCCCCCAGGCCGGCACCATCGAGCGCGCCGCCGGCGAGCCGAACGCCGGTGAGATCGTGGCCCGCTTCGAGCTCAAGCCGAGCACCATCGCCGATGAGGTGCGCGCCGGCGGCCGCATCCCGCTGCTGATCGGCCGCGCCCTGACAGACAAAGTGCGCGCCCAGCTGGGCCTGCCCTCCTCGGAGCTGTTCATCCGCCCCACCCCGCCGGCCGACACCGGCAAGGGCTACACCCTGGCCCAGAAGATGGTGGGCAAGGCCTGCGGCCTGGCGGGCGTGCGCCCCGGCACCAGCTGCGAGCCGCTGATGACCACCGTGGGCTCCCAGGACACCACCGGGCCGATGACCCGCGATGAGATGAAGGAGCTGGCCTGCCTGGGCTTCTCGGCCGATCTGGTGATGCAGAGCTTCTGCCACACCGCCGCCTACCCCAAGCCTGTCGACCTCAAGACCCACGCCGAGCTGCCTGATTTCATGGCCTCGCGCGGCGGCGTGGCCCTGCGCCCCGGCGACGGCATCATCCACAGCTGGCTCAACCGCATGCTGCTGCCCGACACGGTGGGCACCGGCGGCGACAGCCACACCCGCTTCCCCCTGGGCATCTCCTTCCCGGGCGGCTCGGGGCTGGTGGCCTTCGCCGCCGCCATCGGCGCCATGCCGCTGGACATGCCCGAGTCGGTGCTGGTGAAGTTCTCCGGCTCCCTGCAGCCGGGCGTGACCCTGCGCGATGTGGTCAACGCCATTCCCTGGGTGGCGATCCAGAAGGGCCTGCTCACGGTGGCCAAGGAGGGCAAGAAGAACGTGTTCAACGGCCGCATCATGGAGATCGAGGGGCTGCCCGATCTCAAGCTGGAGCAGGCCTTCGAGCTCACCGACGCCACCGCCGAACGCTCCTGTGCCGGCTGCACGATCAAGCTCAGCGTGGACACGGTGAGCGAATACCTGCGCAGCAACGTGGCCCTGCTCAAGAACATGATCGCCCGCGGCTACGGCGATGCCCGCACCCTGGCGCGGCGCATCCAGGCGATGGAGGCCTGGCTGGCCGACCCGCAGCTGATGGAGGCCGACGCCGACGCCGCGTACGCCGAGACCATCGAGATCAACCTCGATGAGATCCGCGAGCCGATCCTGGCCTGCCCCAACGACCCCGACAACGTGAAAACGCTGAGCGAGGTGGCCGGCGACCGCATCGATGAGGTGTTCATCGGCTCCTGCATGACCAACATCGGTCACTACCGGGCCGCCGCCAACGTGCTCAAGGGCCAGGGCGAGAACGCCGCACGCCTGTGGGTGTGTCCGCCCACCCGCATGGACGAGGAGAAGCTCAAGGAGGAGGGCTACTACGCCATCTTCGAGGCCACCGGCGCCCGCATGGAGATGCCCGGCTGCTCGCTGTGCATGGGCAACCAGGCCCGGGTGGAGGACAACACCACCGTGTTCTCCACCAGCACCCGCAACTTCAACAACCGCCTCGGCAACGGCGCCCAGGTGTACCTGGGCAGCGCCGAGCTGGCGGCGGTGTGCGCCCAGCTGGGCCGCATCCCCAGCCAGCAGGAGTATCTGGCCATCGCCGCCGAGAAGATCGATCCCTACGGCGACGAGCTCTACCGCTACCTCAACTTCGACCAGATCGAGGGCTTCGAGGACAGCGGCCGGGTGCTGAGCAGCGAGGATGAGGCCCGGATGCTGGCGGAGGTGAGCTGAGCCCGGGGTGGTCAGCAAGGCCAGCGTCACCGGCAGACACGACGAATGGCTGCAGCTGCGGGCCATCCGCCAGCTGCTCCAGCAGCGCGGCGTGGGCGTGGTGCTGGGCCTGGCCCTCACGGGTCTGGCGGTGGCCACCACCGTGCTGCTGTTCACCCTCGGTATCGACGCCCTGGGCAGCTGGCGCATCCGCAGCATCGAGCATGCTGCGGACTGGCTGGTGCTCCCCGCCATCGGCGCCGGCGGCGGCCTCCTGGCCGGCCTGCTGATCCAGACCCTTGCCCCGGCGGCCTCGGGGGCCGGCATCACCCAGGTGATGCTGTTTCTGCGCAAACGGGGCGTGCCGATCGGCCTGCGCATCGCCGTGGTGAAGCTGGTGGCCGGCATCCTGGCCATCGGCAGCGGCTTCCCCCTCGGCCCCTCCGGCCCCGCCATCCAGATGGGAAGCTCCATGGGCTGGAGCCTGGGCCGGCTGCTGCAGGCGCCGCGGCCGTTCGTGCGCCTGCTGGTGGCCGCCGGCGGCGGCGCCGGCATCACGGCCGTGTTCAGCGCTCCGATCGCCGGTTTCTTCTACACCCTGGAGGCGCTGCTGCGCGGGGGCCGGCCGGTGGTGATGCTGATCGTGCTCACGCTCACCTTCTTGACCGACATCTGGGCCGATCTGCTGGGGCTGGCCGGCCTGGGGGTGGACAGCACCAGTCTGATCGTGAGCGGCGAACTGCAGCTCAAGCGCGCGGTGTACGTGTACGTGCAGGTGCTGCCGATCGATCTGCTGCTGCTGTTCGGCCTGGGCGGGCTGGTGGCCGTGGCGGGAGAGGCCTACTGCCGCTTTCTGCTCAGCCTGCAGCGACTCAGCAACCGCTGGCGCAGTTCCCTGGCCCTGAAGCTGGCTGTGGCCGGCGCCCTGCTGGGGGGGGTGGATGCCTTCCTGCCCGAGATCTTCGTGAACAACGCCGGCGTGCGTCTGGCGGTGGCCAGCGGCGAGGTGGACGTGGCCATGGCCATCAGCGTCACCGTGGTGCTGTTCGTCACCACCGCCCTGGCCGCGGCGGTGGGGGCGCCGGGGGGACTGTTCGCGCCCATGCTCAGCCTGGGCGGCGCCCTCGGCCTGGTGGCGGTGCAGCTGGTGGAGCTGGTGGGCATCCAGGCCCCCAACACGGCTGTGTTCGCCGGTATGGGGGCCTTTCTCACCGCCACCGCCCGCACACCGATCACGGCCCTGTTTCTGGTGTTCGCCCTCAGCAAGCAGTGGCTGCTGCTCAAGCCGGTGCTGAGCGCCTGCCTGGGAAGTTTCCTGGTGGCGCGGCTGCTGGCCACCGAGTCGCTGTTCGAGCGGCTGATCCAGCTGGCACCCCCCGGCCACCAGGGCTGGGCCGGCGCAGCCCCCACACCCGATCCGGCGCCCAGCTCGGTGCCGCTGCGGCCGCGGCTGGGGAATGCCGGTGTCGCTGGCGCGGGCCCCGCGAAGGGTCAGGCCTGAAGGGGCGGGCAAGCCGCGGCCATGGGCAGCTCTTGTGTCCAGAGCTACGGTTTACGTGAAACCACGGAGCACACCCATGGCTGCACAACACCCCCGCCGCTGGCCCAGCAGCCGCTTTCTGGGCGCCGCCATGGCCCTGACGGTGGCCGGTGGCCTCACCCTCAGTGGCTGCCAGCAGGCCAAGCAGACCATGGACGATGCCGCCACCGGGGTGGGCGATGCCGCCCAGGACGCCGCCACGGCCACCGGCCAGGCCGCCCTGACCGCGGCTGTCAATCCCGTCCTCGATCTGCTCAAGAAAGGCCAGGCCCAGGTGGAGGACGGCAATCTCGAAACCGCCGCGGTCACCATGGATGGCTTCAAGTCGCTCTGGGAGCGCTCCGCCCCGGTGATCCGCCCCCTGGCCGGGGACAAGTGGCCCGGGATCGAGTCGGCGGCCAACACCGTGATCAGCACCTTCGAGGGCGGCACCCCGGCGAGGGGCGCCGCCAGCTCGGCGATCAGCGGCCTCATCGGTCCCCTCAACGGCCTGATCGGTCAGTAGGCCTGCCCTGGGTGACACGCTGGGGGCGACGCTGCCCCCAGCCCAGCCCTGGATCAGGAAACGCTGCTATTCACGCCGGCGGTGCCCCAGCCCGGGGCGCTGCGCACCGTGCTGGCCTTCCCCAGCACCTATTCGGTGGGCATCACCAGCCTGGGCTTCCAGGTGGTGTGGGCCACCCTGGCCCAGCGGGCCGATGTGGATGTGCGCCGCCTGTTCACCGACCAGGGCGATCCGCCCCACCGCAGGCTCGATCTGTTCGGCCTCTCCCTGAGCTGGGAGCTGGATGGGCCGGTGCTGCTGGAGCTGCTGGAGCGCCAGCGCATCCCCCTGTGGAGCCACGACCGGGGCGACGGTGACCCGATCGTGTTCGGCGGCGGACCGGTGCTCACCGCCAACCCCGAGCCCCTGGCGCCCTTCTTCGATGTGGTGCTGCTGGGCGATGGCGAACTGCTGTTGCCCGCCTTTCTCGATGCCCTGCAGGCCTGCCGGGAGGCGCCGCGGGCCGAGCGGCTACGGCAGCTGGCCCAGGTGCCGGGCGTCTATGTGCCCAGTCTCTACGCCCCCCGCTACGGGTCAGAGGGCCAGCTGTTGGGCATCGAGCCAACAGAGCCGGGCATCCCGGCCACCGTGGCCAAACAGACCTGGCGCGGCAACACCCTCAGCCATTCGGCCGTGATCACCCCTGCGGCGGCCTGGCCGTCGATCCACATGGTGGAGGTGGTGCGCAGCTGCCCGGAGCTGTGCCGCTTCTGCCTGGCCAGCTACCTCACCCTGCCCTTCCGCACCCCCAGCCTCGACGACGGCCTGATCCCGGCGGTGGAGAAGGGCCTGGCCGCCACCCGGCGCCTCGGCCTGCTGGGGGCGTCGGTCACCCAGCACCCCCAGTTCGCCGAGCTGCTGGGCTGGCTGGATCAGGATCGCTTCGAGGACACGCGGGTGAGCGTGAGCTCGGTGCGCGCCGCCACCGTGACCCCGGAGCTGGGCCGGATCCTGGCCAAACGGGGCAGCAGGTCACTCACGATCGCCATCGAGAGCGGCAGCGAGCGCATGCGCCAGGTGGTGAACAAGAAGCTCGCCAGCGAGGAGATCTACGCGGCTGCCCGCTACGCCAAAGAGGGCGGCCTCACCGGCCTGAAGCTCTACGGCATGGTGGGCCTGCCCACGGAGGAGGAGGCCGACGTGGAGGCCACCGCCGCCCTGCTGCTGGCTCTGAAGAAAGCCACACCCGGCCTGCGGCTCTCCCTGGGGGTGAGCACCTTCGTGCCCAAGGCCCACACGCCGTTCCAGTGGCAGGGGGTGCGCCCCGAAGCCGACAAGCGCCTGAAGCTGCTGGCCAAGCGGCTCAAGCCCAAGGGCATCGAGCTGCGCCCGGAAAGCTACGGCTGGAGCGTGATCCAGGCCCTGATCTCCCGCAGCGACCGCCGCCTGGCGCCGGTGATCGCCGCCGCCCGCGGCCGCCACGAGAGCCTGGGGGGCTGGAAACAGGCCTACCGCGCCGTGCTGGCGGGTGAGCATGAGGCGGCACCGTCCCGCACTGCGGACACCCAACTGCCGCCGCCCCCCTGGGAGGAGGTGATCCACGCCACCTGGAGCCCAGAGCGCGTTCTGCCCTGGCAGCACCTGGAGGGGCCGCTGCCCCCGGCCACCCTGCTCAAACACGCCCAGGAGGCCCTGGCGGCCGGAGTCCCCACAGCCGTGGCCTGAGCCCCATGATCTGAGCTCCGTGGCCTGGGCCTCAGTCGAACACCGCCGTTCGGCCCCGGTACACCATCACCTGGCGGCGCAGATGCAGGCGCAGGGCCCGGGCCAGGGCCAGACGCTCGGTGTCGCGGCCCTTGCGGATCAGGTCGTCCACTTCATCGCGGTGGCTCACGTGCACGGTGGCCTGCTCGATGATCGGCCCGGCGTCGAGCTCTTCGGTCACGTAGTGGGCCGTGGCGCCGATCAGCTTCACGCCCCGCTCCCAGGCGCGGTGGTAGGGCTGGGCCCCCTGGAAGGCGGGCAGGAACGAGTGGTGGATGTTGATCACGCCATGGGCTGAAACGCCGGCGCCGCCTTCGGGGCGGCCGGCAGCGTGGAAGCGCTCGAGGAACTCGCCGCTGAGCACCTGCATGTACTTGGCCAGCACCACCAGCTCGATGCCGTGCTCGGCCAGCAGCCGCAGCTGCTCGGCCTCCACCTCCGCCTTGGTGGCGGGGCTCACGGGCAGATGCACGTAGGTGGCTCCGAAGTCCTCGGCGGTGGCCTGCAGCTGCGGGTGATTCGACACCACCAGTGGCACGCGCATCGGCAGTTCGCCGGCGCGGGTGCGCCAGAGCAGGTCCACCAGGCAGTGGTCCTGGCGGCTCACGAAGATCGCCACCCGGGGCAGCTCATCGGAGAAGTGCACCTGGCCTTCGCCGCCGAGGCGCTCGGCCAGGGCCGCCACGGCAGGCGCGATCGCCGCCCGCGGCAGCCCGAAGCCCTCGAGCTGCCATTCGATGCGGCTGAGGAAGAGGCCGGCACCGGCGTCGGTGTGGTGATCGGCGTGGCGGATGTTGCCGCCGTTGGCCGCCACCCAGCCCGAGAGCTCACTCACCAGGGCCGGCCGGTCGGGACAGATCACCTGGAGGATGGCGGTGGCAGGCGGCATCGCGGCAGGGGCCGGCAGGGGCTCAGAGCAGGTGCATGCGTAGCACCTCGCGGTTGGCGCGCCGCACCCGGGCACGGATGGTGGTGAGGCCGAGACGCTCATGGGCCGCCACCCGGTGGCAGCCGTTGAAGCCCCACAGCTCCCCCTCCACCTCGAGCACGTCGATGGGCTCCTGTTGCCCCTCGGCGGCGATCGCCGCCGCCAGGGCGGCCACCTTGGCCTCATCAAGCACCCGCTGCAGGGGACGGCGGATGGCGGCCAGGGGCAGCACGGCTTCGCGCATCGGCCCATCTCATACTCATTCCGTTTTAGCGCCCCTGTCCGGGGAGGTTGCGAGCGGCGACAACCCGGCTCTCCAGGCACCGGGGCACCGATACAGTCAGCCCCTGCCACTGCCGCTCCGCCCGACGATGGCCCCTGCCCAGGTCTCAACGTCGCTGATCACTTCACCGCTGCCCGCCTCGCCGCTCTCGCTGCCGCTGGCCGCCCTGCAGCAGCCCCTGCGCCGGCTGCTGTCGTTCGTGCTGGCGGCCATGCTCTGCGTCAGCCTTGCCGCCTGCGGCGGCAGCCAGGCCCAGCCGCCCAGCCTCAGCGCCGAGGACATCGCCTTCATCGAGCGCCAGGCGGAGGGCTTCCTGGCCGCCCGCGATCGCCTCCCCGAGCTGGCCGACCTGGTGAACCAGCGCGACTGGACCTTCACCCGCAACCTCATCCACGGGCCGATGCAGGAGGTGGGCCGCCAGATGCTCTACATCAACCAGCGCCTGCTGCCCGACGACCAGCCGGAAGCCAGGCGCCTGGCCGAGCAGCTCAAGCGCTCCCTGGCCCAGCTCGATGAGGCCGCCCGCCTGCAGGACGCCGACGCCCTGCGCAAGACCTACATCTCCGTGGCCAGCGGCTTCGGCAAGTACGCCCAGATCCTGCCGGCCCAGGTGCAGGAAGATCTCAAGCAGGTCTGACGACCGGCAGCCCCTGAGCAAACCCGCCCCGCTGCCGCCGCCGGCGCCCGTCAGGCCGGCTGATCCGGTGCTGGTGGTGGGGGCCGGCCTGGTGGGCCTGGCCTGCGCCTGGCAGCTCCAGCGCCGCGGCCATCCGGTGCTGCTGGTGGATCCCGCCATCGATGGACCGCCGGCTGGTAACGCGGGCAGCTGGGCCGCCCTGGGCATGCTGATGGCCCAGGTGTTCCACCGCTCCAGCGGCCGGGGCTGGCGGCTGCGCCAGCGCAGCCACGCCCTCTGGCCCCAGTGGCTCGCCGCCCTGGAGGCCGAGGGCCATGGCGTGGCCCGGCGGGCGGGGCTGCTGCTGCTGGCCTCCAGCGCAGACGAGCTGGCCCGCCAGCAACGGCTCGCCGCCGAGCGCCAGCGCCGCGGGATCCCCCTCGAACTGTGGTCAGCCGAGCGGCTGCAGGGGCTGCGGCCCCAGCTGCAGGCCGCCGCCCTGGGCGGCCTGCACTCCCCCGGCGATGGCCAGCTGGATCCCCGCCAGGCCATGGCCGCCCTGCTGGCCAGCGCCCGCGCCGGCGGGCTCAGCGTGCTCGGCGAAGCCGCCTGCCGGCTGGAACGCAGCGGCCACGGCGCTGGCGGGGGCTGGCGCCTGATCGGCAGCGCCGGCAGCCGCGTGGAGGCCCCCTGGCTGGTGCTCTGCGCCGGTGTGGCCACGGCGGCGCTGCTGGAGCGCCTGGGCCACAGCCTGCCGATGGAACCGGTGCTGGGTCAGGCGCTGGAGCTGGAGCTGGAGAACGGGCTGGACGGCCTGCCCGCCTGGACCGGCCCGGCGGGCGGCTGGCCCGGGGCGGTGCTGTGGCGCGGCATCAACCTGGTGCCCCGGCCCGACCTGCCGGGCGGGCGGCGGTGCTGGCTGGGGGCCACCCTGGAACCGGGCCATCTGGCCGACCCGACGGCCCTCAGGGATCTGCGCGGCTGGGCAGGGGCGGAACTGGGCTGGCTCGGCCGGGCCGCCGTGATCCGCAGCTGGCAGGGCCAGCGCTGCCGGCCCTGCCGGCAGCCCGCTCCGGTGCTGGAGGTGCTGGAGCCGGGCCTGGTGGTGGCCAGCGGCCACTACCGCAACGGGGTGCTGCTGGCGCCGGCCACGGCCGAGTGGGTGGCCGACCGGATCGCCGCCGGGCGCGGGGCATGAAAAAGCCCCCGGGCGGGGGCTGGATCAGCCTGCGGGAGGTTTACTTGCTCTCGGTGAATTCGGCGTCGATCACATCGTCGCTGCCGGCGCCCCCGGAGGACTCGGCCCCGGCACCGTTGCCACCGGGGGCGCCAGCGGCACTGGCATCAGCACCGGCCGCCTGCTGGTAGGCGGCGGCGCCGGCGGCATAGAGGGCCTGCTGGAGGGTTTCCAGCTCGCTCTTGATGGTGTCGAAGTCCTCCTGCTGCAACGCCTCCTTGAGCTTGGCGCTGGAGGCCTCCACCTTGCCCTTGTCCTCGGCACCCACCTTGTCGCCCAGTTCTCCGAGTTGCTTCTCGGCCTGGTAGATGAGGGTCTCGGCCTGGTTCTTGAGGTCGATGCGCTCGCGCTTCTCCTTGTCGGCGGAGGCGTTGGCCTCGGCGTCCTTCACCATCTTCTCCACCTCGTTTTCGCTGAGGGTGGAGGCGCCGGTGATCGAGATGCTCTGCTCCTTGCCGCTGCCCTTGTCCTTGGCGGTGACGCTGAGGATGCCGTTGGCGTCGATGTCGAAGGTGACCTCGATCTGGGGCACGCCGCGGGGAGCGGGAGGAATGCCGTCGAGGCGGAAGGTGCCCAGCGACTTGTTGTCACTGGCCATCTCGCGCTCGCCCTGGAGCACGTGGATCTCCACGTTGGTCTGGCCATCCACCGCGGTGGAATACACCTCGGTTTTCTTGGTGGGGATGGTGGTGTTGCGGGTGATCATCTTGGTCATCACGCCACCCAGGGTCTCCACCCCGAGCGAGAGCGGCGTGACGTCCAGCAGCAGGATGTCCTTCACCTCACCGGCGAGCACACCGCCCTGGATGGCGGCGCCCACGGCCACCACTTCGTCGGGGTTGACGGTCTGGTTGGGGTCTTTGCCGGTGATCCGCTTCACCAGCTCCAGCACCGCCGGGATGCGGGTGGAACCACCCACCATCACCACCTCGTCGAGCTCGGCCGATGCGAGCTTGGCGTCCTTGAGGGCCTGCTCCACCGGCACGCGGCAGCGGTCGATCAGGCTGGAGGCCAGCTCTTCGAACTTGGCGCGGGTGAGGGTGAGGTCGAGGTGCTTGGGGCCCTCGGGGGTGGCCGTGATGAAGGGCAGGTTGATCTCGCTCTGGGTGGCGCTGGAGAGCTCGATCTTGGCCTTCTCGGCGGCCTCGGTGAGGCGCTGCAGGGCCTGCTTGTCCTGACGCAGATCGATGCCCTCGTTGGCCTTGAAGCTGTCGGCGAGGTGATCAACGATCACCTTGTCGAAGTCATCACCGCCCAGGTGGGTGTCACCGGAGGTGGAGAGCACCTCGAACACGCCGTCGCCCACCTCGAGCACCGAGACGTCGAAGGTGCCGCCGCCCAGGTCGAACACCAGGATGCGCTCGTTGCTCTTCTTGTCGAGGCCGTAGGCGAGGGCCGCCGCCGTGGGCTCGTTGATGATGCGCAGCACCTCGAGGCCGGCGATCTTGCCGGCGTCCTTGGTGGCCTGGCGCTGGGAGTCGTTGAAGTAGGCGGGCACGGTGATCACCGCCTGGGTCACCGTTTCACCGAGGTACTTGCCAGCGTCTTCGGCCAGTTTGCGCAGCACCTGGGCGCTCACCTCCTCCGGGGCGAACTGCTTGCTGAGCACCGGGCACTTCACCTTCACATTGGCGCCGGCCTTCTCCACGCCGTAGCTCACTTCCTTCGATTCCTCGTTCACCTCATCGACACGACGGCCGATGAAGCGCTTCACGGAATAGAAGGTGTTCTCGGGGTTCATCACCGCCTGACGCTTGGCGATCTGCCCCACCAGCTGGTCCTGGTTCTTGGTGTAGGCCACCACCGAGGGAGTCGTGCGGAAGCCTTCGGCGTTGGCGATCACCGTGGGCTTGCCGCCCTCCATCACGGCCACACAGCTGTTCGTCGTGCCGAGATCGATGCCAACAACCTTGCCCATGGGCCCTGTCCTCTCCTGGTGTATCTGAAATTTGATCTCTGCATCCTCAGCAGCGAGGGCCTGTGGGGGCGAGGTGTGGTTCCCGAACAGCTGCCGTACCGAGGCCTACGGTTCGGCCATCAGCGCCGCGCCGCCATGGCTTCGCCGATCGCCGCCACCACAGCCCTGGTGGGGGTGCTGGGGGATCCGGTGCGCCACTCGCTGTCGCCGGTGATGCACAACGCCGCCCTGGCGGAACTGGGGCTGGACTGGGTGTATCTGGCCCTGCCCGCCCCGGCCGGCCAGCTGGCCACGGTGGTGGAGGCTCTGGCCGCCATGGGCTGCCGGGGCCTGAACGTGACCATCCCCCACAAGCAGGCGGTGGTGCCCCTCTGCCGGGAGCTGAGTCCCCTGGCCGCCCGGCTGGGGGCGGTGAACACCCTGGTGCCCCACGCCGGGGGCGGCTGGCTGGGCACCAACACCGATGTGGAGGGCTTCCTGGCCCCCCTGCGCACCGGCGGGGCCCAGGACTGGAGCGCGCGCCGGGCACTGGTGCTGGGCTGCGGCGGCAGCGCTCGCGCCGTGGTGGCGGGCCTGGTGGAGCTGGGGCTGAACTCCATCGCCGTGGCCGCCCGCCGCCGTGAGGCCGTGGCGGCGTTCGTGGCCGGCTGCCGCGGCTGGGCCCCGCAGCTGCAGGGTGTGGACTGGGCGCAGCTCGATGGCGCCCTGGCCGGCGCCGCCCTGGTGGTGAACACCACCCCGGTGGGGATGGCCGCCGCCGGCGATCCGGATGCCGCCGAACGCTGCCCGCTGAGCCCGCATCTGCTCGACGCCGTGCAGGCCGGGGCCACGGTGTACGACCTCATCTACACCCCACGGCCCACGGCCCTGCTGCAGGCCGCGGCCGCGCGGGGGTGCCGCAGCCTCGACGGGCTGGAGATGCTGGTGCAGCAGGGCGCCGCGGCCCTGCGCCTGTGGAGCGGCCGGGAGGACGTGCCGGTGGCTGCCATGGGCGCCGCCGCCGAGGCGGCCCTGGCGGGCTGAGGGGGGTCCGCGGCCCTCACTAGCCTGGCTCCAGTGCGTGCCGCAGCGATGCAAGGCCCCCCGATCTGGCAACGGCTCCTGGCGGCCCTCGCCTACCTGCTGCCCTGGAGCGATGCCCTGGGCTTCGGCCGCAGCCTGTTCGGCCTGTTCCCGGCCCTGCAGTGGCTGAGCCTGCCGGCCCTGCCGCTGCTGCTGCTCCAGCAGGCGGTGCCCTTCGGCGGCTTCGTGCTCTTCCTGGTGCTGTTCCTGGCGGTGGTGCGCAACGGCCGGGTGCCCTACCTGATCCGCTTCAACGTGCTGCAGGCGATCCTGATCGACATCCTGCTGATCCTGCTCACCCTGGCCTTCAGCGTGCTGCTGGCCCCCCTGGCCGGCGGCTTCGCCCTGCGCACGCTCAGCAACACCGTGTTCCTGGGGGCCCTGCTGCTGGTGAGCTTCGGGGTGGTGCAGAGCCTGCGCGGCCAGGAGGCCGACATCCCCAGCCTCTCCCAGGCGGTGCGCATGCAGCTCTACTGAGCTGCTGATGAGCTGCTGAACGGAGGCTGTGCTGGGATGCCGGCGCTGGGATAAGTTGATCGATCCGTCGCTGGTGGGTCTCGCCCATCGGCCCCTACGACAGGCGACCATGACGCAGTCCTATTACGAAACCATGTACATCCTTCGTCCGGACATCCCGGAGGAGGAGGTGGAAACCCACATCACCCGTTACCGCGACCTGGTGACCGAGGCCGGGGGCGAGGTGCTCGATTGCCAGATGCGCGGCAAGCGCCGCCTGGCCTATCCGATCGCCAAGCACCGCGAAGGCATCTACGTGCAGCTCAACCACGACGGCGATGGCCAGCAGGTGGCCCCGCTGGAGCGGGCGATGCGGCTGTCCGAGGACGTGATCCGCTACCTCACGGTCAAGCAGGACGGTCCCATGCCTCCGCCCCGCAGCGTGCCCGCCGGGGTGAGTGAAGCCGCTGAGGTCGAGCGCCAGCCGGCCTGAGTTGTGCTCTCCGTAGCCTCCCCCTAGGGTCTAGGCCATGGCAGCGGATCCGCCCCCATCCGCCGGACCTGAGTCCGGCGCCATTCCCCCGCCGCCGCAATGGTGGGCCGACCCTGCCGGCAAGGCGGAGCCGGCAGATCCCGCAGAGCCTGCGGATCCCCTGTTCTCCCCCCATCAGCAGACCTGGAAACGGGAATCCCTGCTGCGGGAACTGGCCGCCTGCCGGGAAGAGCTGGCCTCGATGCGGGCCCTGCTCAACGACCTGCCGCAGATCTTCGAAGGCAAGTTCGAAACCCGCCTGGAGCCACTGCTGGAGCAGAAGCAGCGGCTGCTGGAGGGCAACCAGGGTCTGCGTGAGCAGCTCCGCCAGCTCCAGCCTGCCGCCGAAGCGGTCGCCGGCCAGCTGATGCCGGCGGCCGATCCACCTGCGCCCCCGTCAAACCGTCGCCAGGCCTGGGGCCGCAGCCTGCGGCATGCCTTCGGCCTTGACGACCGGCAACGGTTTTAGGACTCGTGCCTAGGGCTGCGGGCGCTGGCTGGCCGCCCACAGCCGTGTCGGCAGCCCCCACACGTAGATGAAGCCTTCGGCGGCACGGTGATCGAACTGATCGCCGGCGTCGTAGGTGGCCATGTCCGGCACGTAGAGGCTGTTGCCGGCGCTGCTGCGGCCCACCACGGTGGCGTTGCCCTTGTGCAGCTTGAGGCGCACGCTGCCGTTCACGGCCCCCTGGGTGCGCTCGATGAAGCCGTCGATGGCGTCCTTGAGGGCCCCGAACCAGAGCCCCTGATACACCAGATCGGCCCACTGCATCTCCAGCTGGCGCTTGGCGCGCAGCACGTCGGCGCCCAGGGTGAGGCTCTCGATCTCCTGGTGGGCCTTGATCAGGAGCAACAGGCCGGGGGTTTCATAGATCTCCCGGCTCTTGATGCCCACCACCCGGTCCTCGATCATGTCCAGCCGGCCGAAGCCATGGCGGCCGGCCAGGGCGTTGGCGCGGCGGATCAGGCTCACCGGATCGAGCCGCTCGCCATCGATGCTCACCGGGTTGCCGGCCTCGAAGCCGATCTCCACCAGCTGGGGGGCGTCCGGGGCGGCCTCCACGCTGGCGGTGAGGGCAAACACCTCCTCCGGCGGCTCCACATCGGGATCTTCCAGGGGACCGGCCTCGATCGAGCGGCCCAGCAGGTTGAGGTCGATCGAGTAAGGGGATGTCTTGCTCACCGGCGAGGGGATGCCGCAGCGCTCGCCATAGGCAATGGTTTCCTCGCGGCTCATGCCCCACTCCCGCGCCGGGGTGAGCACCTTGAGGTCGGGGGCAAGGGCGCCGATGGCCACGTCGAAACGCACCTGATCGTTGCCCTTGCCGGTGCAGCCATGGGCGACGGCGTCGGCCCCCAGCTCCCGGGCGATCTCCACCAGACGGCGGGCGATCAGCGGCCGGGCCAGGGCGGTGGAGAGGGGATAGCGGCCCTGGTAGAGGGCGTTGGCGCGAATCGCCGGAAAGGCGAACTCGGTGATGAAGGGCTCGATCAGATCGCCCACCAGCGACTGGCTGGCGCCAGCGTCGAGGGCCTTGCGGCGGATCGGCTCCAGTTCATCCCCCTGGCCCAGGTCGGCGGCGAAGGTGATCACCTCCTCCACGCCCCACTCGTTGAGCAGATAGGGGATGCAGACGCTGGTGTCGACCCCGCCGGAATAGGCCAGCACAGCCTTCTTGGCACGCCCCATCAACCCAGTCCTTGCGCTTGATCGCCCGATTCTCCCCTGTCGCCGCTAATCGGGTCCTGCGGCAGGCGCCAGCTGGCCGCAAGCCACAGGGCCATCAGCAGCGGCGGACCCAGCACCAGGGCCCAGACCAGCCGGCCGTCGAGGGCCAGGGGAGCGGGCCAGCGGGCGCCGGCGGCCGCGAGGGCGGCGCTGAGGCCCAGGGCCAGGGCCCACAGGCCCAGCACCGAGCGCAGGACACGGCCGGAGGCAGGGGGCGGGGACAGGGGTTCGGGCATGGGGGGTGAGGGAAGAGGTGGTTAGATTGGTGGGTCGGGGTGGAGCCGCCCGGGATGCGCCTGCACAGCCCGCATCCAAACCAGAGCGCCACCCTCCAGCCTGACGACCCCAAGCCTGACCACCCTCGGACCGCATGAGCAAGCTCTCCGCCTCCAGCCTCAGCCGTCTGGAGAGCGTCAACCCCTCCCTCACCCGCTACGACCGCGACGAACCGGCCCCGGTGCTGCCCCTGCGCGATGAACCCGATCTGCTCAGCTGGCTGGAGAGCAGCGGACGTCTGGTGGCCGAGGAGGAGAGTGCCACCACCGATGTGAGCACCGTGGAGGAGGAGGAGCTCTCGGCGCTGATGGGGGAGAAGGAGGACTACAACAAGGACGACGAGCAGCAGGACGAAGCCTGGGAAGACTGAGCGGTGGCGCGGGCAGTGACAGGCCGACCGGCCCAGGCCCCCACGGCCCCGGGCCAGGGCCAGGCGCAACCGAAGAACGCGCGCCTGGCGGCGGGGCTGCTGGCCCTGACCCTGCTGGCGGCCTGTGCGCTCAGCGACTGGTTGGTGGCCAACTCGATGCTCACCCTGCCCCTGCTGGTGGCGGCGCTGCTGAGCACGGCCGTCACGGCCTGGGGGGTGCCCGGGCTGCGGCGGCTGAAGCTCGGCCAGGTGATCCGCGAGGAGGGTCCCCAGGCCCACCACAGCAAGGCCGGCACTCCCACCATGGGCGGGCTGCTGGTGGTGCCGGTGGGCGTGGTGGTGGGCGGACTGGCGAGTCCGGCCGATCCGCGCCTGCTGGCCGTGGCGGCCGTCACCCTGGCCTTCATGGCGGTGGGCGCGGTGGACGACTGGCGCAGCCTCACCCGCCGCACCAACACAGGCCTGACACCCCGCGGCAAGTTGCTGCTGCAGGCCGCCGCCGCTCTGCTGTTTCTGGCCTGGGCCGCCCAGGGCCAGTGGCTGGGTGGCGCCAGCCCGGGCCATGTGGCTCTGCCCCTGGGCTGGATCCTGCCCCTGGGTCTGCTGATCTGGCCCCTGGGCCTGTTCGTGTTCCTGGCCGAGAGCAACGCCACCAACCTCACCGACGGGCTTGACGGCCTGGCGGCCGGCTGTGGCGCCGTGGTGTTCACCGGCATGGGGCTGCAACTGATGCTGCGCGGCCACGAGGGTGACCCGGCCCTGGCCGCGTTCTGCGCCGCCATGGCTGGCTGCTGGCTGGGCTTTCTGGCCCACAACCGCAACCCGGCCCGCCTGTTCATGGGCGACACCGGTTCCCTGGCGATGGGGGCGTCCCTGAGCGCCGTGGCCCTGCTCTCCAACAGCCTCTGGCCGCTGCTGGTGATGGGCGGGGTGTTTCTGGCCGAATCGCTGTCGGTGATCGTCCAGGTGTGGGTGTTCAAGGCCACCAAGGGACCCGACGGGGTGGGCCGCCGGGTGCTGCGCATGGCGCCCCTGCACCATCACCTGGAACTGGGGGGGCTGGGGGAGATCCAGGTGGTGAACCGTTTCTGGATCGCCAGCCTGCTACTGGTACTGCTGGGTCTGGTGCTGCTGCCCTGAACCCCGCCTCGCTCCCACAGCGCGCCCCCACACCATCCCCTCGCACCGCCCCATGGCCCACTTCACCTGGAGGGAAACCGGCCTGACCGCTGACTGCGCCAGCCTGGAGGCGATGGCGGCCCGCTTCGAGGAGGCGGCGGCCCTGATGCGGCGCATGGCCGACGAGGGCTTTCAGCTCGAGCGCCACAGCGGCGGCCAGCGCATCACCCACCCCGACCCGGCGGTGTTCGAGGCCTACGGGTTCGTGAGCGAGGAGCCGCCGGTGCGCCAGCTCACCCTGCTCAGCTCCGACGACGAGCCCTCACCCTGAGCTCCCGGCGCTGATCGCCAGGCGCCAGGCTCAGCGGCTGCGCAGGTAGCCCACCACCCACACCACCACGAACGCCAGCGACGACAGGCCCAGGTAGAGCAGCACGGAGGTCTGCAGGGTGGCGATGTCGAGGCCGAAGGGCAGATTGGCGGCCGCGTCGCCGGCCGTGCTCAGGGCCAGCAGCGGTGCCGGCAACGGCAAAGGAAGGGGCGTGATCAGCCCTGGCATCTGCGGTGTGGCGCGGCCGGCCTTCTCTAGCAGGCGATGGCTGGGCTGCGGGAGGATCGCCGCTGTCCCATCCCCGCTCCCGGATGTCTTCGCTTTTTCCCCGCACCCTGATGCTGCTGGGCAGCGGTGAGCTGGGCAAGGAGGTGGCGATCGCCGCCCAGCGGCTGGGCTGCCGGGTGGTCGCCGTGGACCGCTACGCCGGCGCCCCGGCCATGCAGGTGGCGGACGTGGCGGAGGTGATCGCCATGACCGACGCGGACGCCCTCAAGGCCGTGGTGCGGCGGCATCGGCCCGATCTGCTGATCCCCGAGATCGAGGCCCTGGCGGTGGACGCCCTGGCGGAGCTGGAGGCCGAAGGTATCACCGTGATCCCCACCGCCCGGGCCACGGCGGTGACGATGAACCGTGATCGCATCCGCGATCTGGCCGCCACAGAGCTGGGGCTGCGCACCGCCCGCTTCGCCTATGCCGGCAACGCCGCGGAGCTGGCCGCCGCGGCCGCACCCCTGGGCTGGCCGGTGGTGGTCAAGCCGGTGATGAGCTCCTCGGGCAAGGGTCAGAGCGTGGTGCGGGGACCCGAGGGCATCACCGCGGCCTGGGAAGCGGCGATGGCCGGGGCCCGTGGAGCGGGGACACGGGTGATCGTGGAGGAATTCCTGCGCTTCGAGCTGGAGATCACCCTGCTCACCGTGAAGCAGTGGGATGGACCCACGCTGTTCTGCCCGCCGATCGGCCACATCCAGGAGCGCGGCGACTACCAGTGCAGCTGGCAGCCGGCCAGCCTCGGCGCCGCCCAGCTGGCCCAGGCCCAGGCGATGGCCCAGGCGGTCACCGCCAACCTGGGGGGTGCGGGCCTGTTCGGGGTGGAGTTCTTCCTGTGCGGCGAGCCTGGGGCCGAGGAGGTGGTGTTCTCCGAGCTCTCCCCCCGCCCCCACGACACCGGCCTGGTGACGCTGGTGGGCCAGAACCTGAGCGAATTCGACCTGCACCTGCGGGCGGTGCTGGGGCTGCCGATTCCCAGCATTGAGAGCCTGGGCCCCGCCGCCAGCCGCGTGATCCTGGCGGAGCGGGCGGCCGACGAGGTGGCGTTCGCGGGGGTGGCCGAGGCCCTGCGCGAGCCCGACACCCAGGTGTTGCTGTTCGGCAAGCCCGACGCCCGGCCCCAGCGGCGCCTGGGGGTGGCCCTGGCCCGGGGCGCCAGCGAGGCCGAAGCCCGCCGCCGCGCCGATGGCGCCGCCGGCCAGATCCGGGTAGTGGCCACCTGACCCCTGGCCGCGCAGGCCTTCGCCCCTTAAGGTGCGCGCACCAGGAGTGGGCATGGGGCAGCAGCAGCCAAAACGACCTCCCTCCGGCAAGCGCGTCGGGGGCACCCGGGTGGGAGGCCGCCGCCTCAATCTGGTGCCCTTCGCCATCGGCCTGGCCCTGGGCTACGGCCTCTCGGGGCCCCTGCCAGGGTTGGTGAACGGGGCCGTGGCCGCCCTCAAAGGCGGCTCCGACTACCTCTCGGAAACCATCAGCCCCCTGGCCGGCAAGTCGATCCTGGTGATGGGGGTCGACAAGGTGGGTGACAACACCGACGTGATCTTCACGGTGGAGATCAACGACGGCACCACCCGGGTGACCCAGGTGCCGCGCGACACCTACGTGGAGTCCGAGCACTACGGGGTGCTCAAGGCCAACGCCCTCTACGCCTTCGGGGGCATGGATGGTGCCCGGCGGGAGCTGAGCGGCCTGCTGGAGGAACCCATCCAGCGCTACCTGCTGGTGAATCTGAGATCGGTGCGGCGGGTGGCCGACGCCCTCGGGGGGGTGGAGGTGGATGTGCCCCGGCGCTTGTACTACGTGGACAGCGCCCAGGGCCTCTACATCGACCTCTACCCCGGCCCCCAGGTGCTGAAGGGCGAGGAACTGGAAGGCTTCCTGCGCTTCCGCAACGATCCGGAGGGTGATATCGGCCGCATGGAGCGCCAGCGCATGGTGCTGGATCAGGTGTTCAGCAAACTGGCCCAGCCGGCCATGCTCACCCGGCTGCCGGAGCTGCTCAAGATTGCCGGCGAGGACATCCAGACCGACCTGACCGCGCTCGAGTTCAGCCAGCTGCTCACGTCCATGGCCAGCACCAACCTGGTGGCGGGCCAGCTGCCCGGGCGTCTGTACTGGTACAACGACCTCAGCTTCTGGATGCCGGACAACAACCCCGATTACGGCCGCACACCCGAGCAGATCGCGGCCGAGGAGCGGGGCGGCTGGGAGTCCGAGAGATGGGAACAGGACGGCTTGAATTCCGAGCGCTGGAATGATGAGGCCTGGGAGGATCAGGCTCCCAGGTCGCGGGAGCAGAGCCTCGAGGCCCACAGCCATCCCACCTACCGTCTCTACTGATCAACGCAGGGCGATCAACGCAGGACGGCCAACGCAGCGCGATCAACGCAGGAAGCGGTGGTGATCCAGGCCCTCCAGCAGGCCCCAGGCGTCGGGCCGGGTGGAGAAGAACACCCGCCGGTGGCCGCGCAGGCGATCCAGTGATGGGTCATGGTCCCGCGGCACCACCCCCAGGGACAGCCCGCGCAGCAGATCCCCATCCCCCTGTTGACTGGCCTCCACCAGCAGGGCATGCAGCGGCAGCCGCCAGCGCAGGGCCAGATACCGCAGGGCCTCGGTCTTGGACGCCGCCAGCGGCAGCACATCCAGGAAGCAGTGATGGAACAGGTGCGGCCGGGCCATCAGCGCCTGGATGCGCAGGGTCTGGCGCACCAGGGGCAGCACGCCCTGGTCGGCGTCGCTGAGCAGGTAGCTGACCTTGAAGGGCCCCTGGTCCGACTCCCCCTGGAGGCGCAGGCGGGGCTCCAGGGCCGCCATCGCCGCCTCCACCCCGGCCCGGTCCCACTCCCGGGCGATGTGCTCGCGCCAGCGCTGGTCCACCCCGCCATCGGCCTCGGCGCCGTAGCGAATCTCCGTGCCGGCATCGCTGATCCACACGCAGGGGCGGGGCAGGTGCAGGGCCTCGTAGGCCTGTCGGGCCGGATCGATGCCACGGCCGGACACCACGGCGATGCCCAGCTGGGGATCAGCGCCCAGGCGCCGGCCCAGCTCCACCAGGCTGGGTTCGTCGGCGCCGGCCAGGCCCGCGTCCAGATCGAGGGCCAGCAGCCGCTGCGGCGGCGGCGGGAACGCCGGTTCGCCGGCGGACGGGCGTGCCGCAGGCTGCTGAAACCAGAGGGGGGGCTGCTGAGCGGCGTCCCGGGTGGCGGCCACGGCCTCGGCCAGGTAGTGGCTGGCATGGGCATCCCAGCTGTAGAAGCGGCCCACGGCGTCGATGCCGTTGTCGCGCCAGCGGCGCCAGCGCTCGCTCTGGGCCAGGGCGTCCTCCACGGAGGTCTGCAGGGCGTCGAGATCGGAGACGTCCACCAGCAGACCGTTGCGGCAGCGTCCGACGATCTCCCGGGGTCCACCGTCGTCGGTGGCCACCACCGGCAGGCCACAGGCGGCGGCCTCCAGCAGGGTGAGGCCGAAAGGCTCGGTGAGCGCCGGATTCACGAACACCCCACCGAGGCGTGCCGCCCAGCGGTAGATCTCCGGGATCTGGCTGCGCTGATGGTGCTTCGGGTAGGCGATCTGGCCGTAGAGATCAAAGCGATCCACCAGCTCGAACACCTGCTGCAACACCTCCCGCTGCTGGCGATCGAGCTGGCGGGGGTCATCGCGGCAGCCCAGCACCAGCACCAGGTTGTGGGCCCGGCGCAGGTGCTCGGAGCGTCCGAACACCTCCACCAGAGCGGGAATGTTCTTGCGGCGGTCGGCCCGGCTGATGGCCAGCACCGGGGGCAGGGAGGGATCCCGTAGAAACGGAGCCATCAGCGTGTCCACTGCCGGCTCCCGCTCGTCAGGCCGGGGGGCGAAGAACTGGAGGTTGTCGACACCCGGCGGGATCACCCGGGCCCGCTCCGGCAGGAAGCGGCCATAGCGGGCATATTGCTGCTCGCATTCCTGACGCGTGCTGGTCACCACCAGCTGGGCATGGGCCAGGGCCAGTTCCTCGGCGTCGATGCGCTGAGCCATGGCGAACTGGGCGTCGATCTGGCCGGCCTCCAGGCCGGCGGCCAGCAGGCGGCGGCGCTTTTCGCGGCCGAGGGAATGGCCGGTGAACACCAGCGGGATCCCCAGCCGGCGCTGCAGCAGGGCACCCACATAGCCGGCGTCGGCGTAATGGGCATGGATCCAGTCAGGCCGGCGGGGCTGGGCCAGCAAGCGTTCGGCGAGCAGATCGGCCAGCTCATCGAGATGGGGCCAGAGCAGCTCCTTGCGCAGGTAGCGGGACGGCCCGAAGGGCAGGCGCGCGATCGTGGCACCGGGCACGATCAGTTCCTCATCCCAGGCGTAGTCGTCGGACACGCGCCGGTCGCGGATCATCCGGGTGACCACCTCCACCCGCTCCACCTCCGCTCGGGCCGCCAGGGCGCGGGCCAGTTCCAGCACGTAGGTGGTCTGGCCGCCGGTGTCGGGATCCCGGCCCAGCTCCAGATCCCGGGACCGCAGCAGCCCGTGCAGATGGAGATGGAGGATGCTGTGTCCGACCCGGGCAGCGCTGTCCATGGGCGGCGCCACGTCCCGTCAGCAGTTGCCGAACAGGGCGTCCTCCAGCTCGCGGAACCACCGGTAGGTGTCGTCGCAGTCCAGGCCGCTGACGGCGATGGCCACCGTCTGGCGCCGGGGGTTGCAGGTCACCGTGAGCGACACCGGCAGATCACGGTGATCCACGTGATAGGTGGCACTGCGGCCGCCGTCGCTGTAGTGGGTTTCGGGATCGCGGCTGAAGCCCCGCTCCCGGCTGAGCTGGGTGATGCCATCCAGGGACGCCGCCAGATCGGCGCTGGTGTGGATGGCGGCGGTGTGCACGCAGGGCCCGGGGTCCGCCGCGGGCAGCGGCTCGAAGGCCAGCAGATCGGCCAGCCGACGCAGCCCCTGGAACAAGCCGGCTCCGGCCGCGTCAGGCGCGGAAGTGGTGGGGCGCCCGCACGGAGCCTGGGGCTGGGGAGCGGGGAGCTGGGGGGGCTGCGCTACAGGAGCGCGCGGTGCGGGTGAGCGCAGCGCGTTGGGGCGCACTGGAGAACCGATGGGCATCGGGAGCTGGTGGCGGGCGGAGCCGTGAAGACGTCCTGCCCAGACCTTAAGCGCCCACACCAGGGATGGAGTGCTCACCCTGAGCAGCACACCAGAACTGGTCCGGGGACTCAGGCCACCAGGGGCACGGGCGGATGCTGCGCCAGCACCTGCCTGAGATAGCGCCCCGTGTGACTGGTGGGATGGGCCGCCACCTCCTCGGGGGTGCCGCACACCACGATCTCGCCGCCCCGGTCGCCGCCCTCCGGACCCAGGTCGATGATCCAGTCGGCGCAGCGGATCACATCGAGGTTGTGCTCGATCACCAGGATCGAGTTGCCCTTGTCCACCAGCCGCTGCATCACGTCCATCAGCTTGTGCACGTCGTAGAAGCTCAGGCCGGTGGTGGGCTCGTCGATCAGATAGAGGGTCTTGCCGGTGGCCCGGCGCGCGAGCTCGGTGGCCAGCTTCACCCGCTGGGCCTCGCCGCCGGAGAGGGTGGGGGCGGGCTGGCCGAGCTTGATGTAGCCCAGACCCACGTCCACCAGGGTGCGCAGCCGGTCGGCCGCCTGGGGAATGGAGGAGAACACCTCGGCGGCCTGCTCCACCGTCATCTCCAGCACATCGGCGATGGTGTGGCCCCGGAAGGTCACCTGCAGGGTTTCGCGGTTGTAGCGGGCCCCCTTGCACACGTCGCACTGCACGTAGACATCGGGCAGGAAGTTCATCTCGATCACGTTCACCCCCTGGCCGCTGCAGGCCTCGCAGCGGCCCCCCTTGACGTTGAAGCTGAACTGGCCCACCTGGTAGCCGCGGGCCTTGGCCTCCACCGTGGCGGCGAACACCTGGCGGATCGGGTCGAAGGCACCGGTGTAGGTGGCGGGGTTGGACCGGGGGGTGCGGCCGATCGGGCTCTGGTCGATCACGATCACCTTGTCGATCGCCTGAATGCCGCGCAGCTCGCGCACCCCGGCCGGGAACGGCACCTTGTGGCCCAGCTGGTGCTCCAGGGCCGGGTGCAGCAGTTCGTTCACCAGGGTGCTCTTGCCGCTGCCACTCACCCCGGTCACGCTCACCAGCCGGCCAAGGGGAAACTCCACATCGAAGCCGGCCAGGTTGTTGCGCTCGCAGCCCAGCAGGGTGAGCCTGCGGGAGCCCGTCGAGCGCCGCTCGGC
This sequence comes from Cyanobium sp., assembly GCA_007135755.1. GTDB lineage: Bacteria > Cyanobacteriota > Cyanobacteriia > PCC-6307 > Cyanobiaceae > NIES-981. The sequence continues at coordinate 29,398 of SLIG01000060.1, read as the reverse complement.
CGGGGTGGGGATGGAACGGCGGCCGCTGAGGTAGGCGCCGGTAAGGGAATCGGCGGCGTTCAGCAGGTTGTCGAGACTGCCTTCAGCCACGATGTGGCCGCCGTGCACGCCCGCTCCGGGGCCGATGTCCACCAGGTGGTCGGCGGCGCGGATCGTGTCCTCGTCGTGCTCCACCACGATCAGGGTGTTGCCGAGATCGCGCAGCTTCAGCAGGGTGCCCAGCAGCCGGTCGTTGTCGCGCTGGTGCAGGCCGATGCTCGGTTCATCGAGCACGTAGAGCACACCGGTGAGGCCGGCGCCGATCTGGGTGGCCAGGCGGATGCGCTGGGCCTCACCGCCGCTGAGGGTCATCGCCGGCCGGTCGAGGCTGAGGTAGTCGAGCCCCACATCCAGCAGGAACTTCAGCCGCATGCGGATCTCCCGCAGCACCAGATCGCCGATCTGGATCTGGCGGGCCGTGAGCAGCGGCTCGGCCCCCTCGCTCTCACCCACCCCCATCAGCGCCTCGATGCGCCGCAGGCTCTCGCCCACGCTGGTGGCGGTGAGTTCGTGGATCCGGTAGGGCCCCACCCGCACCGCCAGGGCCTCGGGCCGCAGACGCAGGCCGTGGCAGCTGGCACAGGGCACCAGCTCCAGATACTTCTCCAGCTTCTGGCGCACGGCCTCACCGCTGGCGTCGCGCAGCTGGCGCTCGAGGATCGGCAGGATGCCCTCAAACGGCCGCACGTAGGTCTCCGCCTTGCGGTAGCGGCTGTCGGCCTGGATCGCAATCGGCTCTTTGGAGCCGTTGAGCAGCACGTCCTGCTGTTCGGGGCTGAGCTGGTTCCAGGGCGACTTGATCTCGAAGCCGAAGGCCTCGCCCACCGAATAGAGGAGTGAGAAGTAATAGGCGTTGTCCTTCTCCGCCCAGGGGGCCACCGCCGCGTACACCGGCAATGCGGGATCGGGGATCACCCGCTCGGCGGTGAAGCGGCGCAGATGGCCGATGCCGTGGCAGTCGGGGCAGGCGCCGTAGGGGCTGTTGAAGGAGAACAGCCGCGGCGAGAGCTCCTCCATCACCGCCCCATGCACCGCACAGGCGAAGTTCTCGGAGTAGAGCCGCTCGCGCTCCAGGCCCTCCGGCAACTCCTCGCCGGTTTTGGGCACCAGCTCCACCAGGGCCAGGCCGTCGCCGCGCTTCAGCGCCGTGCGCAGGGAGTCGGTGAGGCGCTCCTGAATGCCCTCACGGGCCACCAGCCGGTCGACCACCACCTCGATGTGGTGGGCGTGGTTCTTGTCGAGCTCGATGTTGTCGGCCAGCTCGCGCACCTCGCCGTTGATCCGCACCCGGGCGAAGCCCTCGGCCACGAGCCCACCCAGCAGCTTCACGTGGCTGCCCTTCTTGCCGCGCACCACCGGCGCCAGCAGCTGGTAGCGCGTGCCCTCGGGCAGGGTGAGGATCTGGTCCACCATCTCGTCGATGGTCTGGGGCCGGATCGAGCGGTCGCACTCCGGGCAGTGGGGCTCGCCGGCGCGGCCGAACAGCAGACGCAGGTAGTCCTGGATCTCGGTGACCGTGCCGACGGTGGAGCGGGGGTTGTGGCTGGTGGACTTCTGGTCGATCGAGATCGCCGGCGACAGCCCCTCGATGGCGTCCACATCGGGTTTGTCGACCTGCCCCAGGAACTGGCGCGCGTAGGCCGAGAGGCTCTCCACGTAGCGGCGCTGGCCCTCGGCAAAGATCGTGTCGAAGGCCAGGGAGCTCTTGCCGCTGCCGCTCACGCCGGTGAACACCACCAGCCGGTTGCGCGGGATGGTGAGATCGACGTTGCGGAGGTTGTGCTGGCGGGCGCCACGCACCCGGATCACATCCTCGAGGCTGCCGCCGTTGAGTGCCCGCAGAGCGATCTTTTCATCCAGCGTCTGACCCAGAGGCTCGTCCGCGGCAGCGCGCCTGTCTCGGGCAGGCGCTGAGCTCTTGGCACGGGGCATGCGGCAGCCTGCAGAACGAAGGATTCTAGAAGTGCCGGTCCGGGCCCCGGAATGGAGCTAGACAGCAACCAGCGGGAGCAGCCGGCCATGCGCTTGACGTTCGTGCCGATCCACGTGTTCCGCGAAACGCCGCAGGTGATGTTCTTCGATGCCAGCGTGCCGCACAGCAACGGCAGCGACATCGTGGAGCACAGCGGCGACGCCGTGTCCCCGCCGGATGACACCGCTGGTGACGCGGTGTTCGAGCAGTACTACCGACATCGCCACCAAGTGGACCACAACCTGGTGCTGCAGGGCACGCGCAGCTTCCGGCTGCTGAATCCGCACTGGCCGCAGCCGCACCATGTGGTGCACCTGGAGCGGGCGATGGGGGCGCTGCAGATCCCGATCGGCACCTATCACCGCTCGGAGTCGGGTGCGGAGGGGAGCCTGGTGCTCAATCAGGCCGTGCGCGACCCCGAGTTCTGCTTCGCCACGGAGTTCATCCCCGTGAGCCTGCGCGAGCGGCCGGACCTGCAGGCCCTGCGGCAGTCAGCGCCGTGGGTGTGGTGCTGGCGCAACGGCCACATCTGTCGCCACCAAGAGGTCTGAGGGCCCGCCCGATGTCCTCCCTGCTGCGCATCACGCCGCTGGACCGTCGTGCGGTTCCCCTGGTGACCTCCTGGGCACGGGCGGAGGGCTTCACCCCGGGGGCCGGTGACGTGACCATCTACCGGCATACCGACCGCCAGGGGCTGTGGCTGGGCTGGCTGGGCCAAGAGCCGGTGGGGTGCATCGCCGGCGTGCGCTACAACGCCGACTACGGCTTCATCGGCCTGTTTCTGGTGAAACCCGAGTACCGAGGCAGGGGCTACGGCGTGGAGCTGTGGCGGCACGCCCTGGATCACCTGGCCGACTTGCCTTGCATCGGTGTGGAAGCGGCACCGGAACGCGTGGACGACTACGCCGGCTGGGGATTCCGGCCGGCCTCGGCCACCACCCGCTGGCAGCTGATCAGCAACGGCAGCCGCACCGACAGCCAGGTCGACATCGGCAACTCCGGGTGGCAGGGCAGGGAGGGTGTGCGCCTGCTGGAGGGCGTGGCGATCCCCACGGCGGCGGTGCAGGCCTACGACGCTCAGCGCGAACCCAGCCCCCGACCCCATTTCCTGGCCGACTGGCTCAGCCATCCGGCAGGCACGGTTCTGGCCCTGCTGGATGGCGAGGGCCGCTGCCATGGCTTCGGGCGGATCCGCCCCTGCCTGCTGCCCCGGGGTGAGGGCTGGCGCATCGGCCCCCTGCTGGCTGACACACCGGCCCTGGCGGGGCAGCTGCTGGAGGCGCTGATCCACCGCCATCCCGGGGTGGTGCTGATCGATGCCCCTGGCGCCAATCCGGCGGCGGCGGCGGCGCTGGAGGGGCTGGGCTTCCGGCCCGTCTCCCGCACCCAGCGCATGTATCGCGGCACGCCACCGGCCGTGCCGCTCAGCGAGGTGTACGGCCTGGCCTGCCTGGAGCTGGGCTGAACCGGGTCCAGGTTCCAACGGGGACGGTCGGGGGGTAAGAACACTCATTCGCGCGCGGCGGTGGCCTGCGACACGCTTTCGTCCGGCAGCTCACCAGAGGATCGGCAATCCGGGTCCCATCGCCAGAGGCCGCCATGACGCGCCGCACCAGCCCCGAACCCGATCGACAGAACAGCAATCCGCACGGACACACCGCCTACGGCTACCGCAACGGCCGGGACGTGATGGTGGTGCTGCGCTGCTGCGGACCGAATCAGTTCTTCCTCGAGCGGGTGGTGTTCCCGTTCGAACTGCTCACCTTCCTGGCGCCCGCCGAGGCCGAGGTGCGCATCCACGGCCCGGCGCCGGGAGGCATGGAATTGCTGGAGGATGTGCCGCTCGAGGAGCTGCGACTCGAACCGACACCGCCGCCCCGCCACCCCCTGGAGCAGCTGAGCATGCGCCACCTGCTCAACGACCTGCAGCAGCGCTACGCCAGCGATCCCAGCGACGCCAACCGCCAGCGCCTGGTGAAGCAGGAGCAGCTGCTGCGCCGCTGGCTGCCGGGCCAGGCCTGATCAGCGACCGAGCACGGGCTGGTAGCCGCGCGGCAGCAGGTTCCAGTCGGCGCCGTACACGTGCACCCGGCGGGTGGATCGGCCAGCGGTCTCGAACGGCTGGCCGGCATGGGCCCAGGCGAGCACGCTGCCGGCCAGGTTGCGCGCTGTGAAGCCCTCTGCGATCAGCTGCTGGGCGTAGAGACCGCTGCGCAGGCCGATGGTGCAGTAGGGCACGATCAGATTGTCGCGGTAACGCTCACGATCGCCTTCGAAGGCCTGGCGGCTGATGGCTCCCGGCAGCATCGACACCGCCTGCTCGTGGGGCGCGCGCACATCCACCAGCAGGGGCTGCCGGCCGAACGCCTCAGAGCCGCCCGCAGCGAGCCAGTCGGCCACGCTGAGGTCGGGCACGGCCGGGAACAGGCGCCGGCGGAAGGCGGCGTAGCGGCGGTCCACCTCGGCGGCCAGCTGCACGTCGGCGGCATCCCGGGGCAGGCGGGGGCCGCAGCCCACCACCGCCAGAAGGGCCAGGCCAACGGCCAGCAGGCGCAGCGGCGACCTCAGGCCTGCCACCGCATCAGGCCGAGACGCCGGGCCAGCCCCTCGAACGGCTTGAGATAGCCCGCCTCGTGGGGCTGGGCCTTAAGCATGCGGTTCCAGTAGATCCAGGGGAACCCGAAGCGCTCCAGGAGCCAGGCGAACCAGCGCTCCTTCACCGGATTCACCAGAAAGCTGCTCACCGGCTGCTTGCTGTAGTCGAACTCCACCATCATCACGGCGTGATCGCTGGTGATCAGGGGGCAGGCGCTGTAGCCGTCGTAGCCGGGATCGAGGGGCCGGCCCTCCAGCACCGCCAGCACAATGGCCGCCACCACCGGCGCCTGCTTGCGCACCGCCGCTGCGGTCTTGGCGGTGGGGAAGGAGCCCACATCGCCGATGGCGAACACGTTGTCAAAGCGCACGTGGCGGGCGGTGTGCGGGTCCACCTCCACCCAGCCACCGCTGGCGCCCGCCGGCTCCCCCTCGGCCGGCTGGATCGCCAGGGGGCTGGCCGCCACCACCGGCGGCGCCGACATGGGCGGCACCACGTGCAGGAGTTCGAAGTGAATGGTTTCCAGCCGCTCGCTGTGCCCGGACTCCAGCACGCGAAACGTGGCCAGGCCCGCCGGCCCGTCAACGGCCACCAGGTCGTGGTGATAGCGCACCTCGCTGTGATGGCGGGCGGCGATCTCCACCATTTTGTCGCTGTAGGCCCGCACCGGAAACAGGCTGGCCTGGGCGGTGCAGAACAGGGTGCGGGTGTTCACACCCACCCCGCTGCGCTGCTCGAACCGCTGGTGGGCCAGGTGCATGATCTTCTGGGGCGCCCCGCCGCACTTGATCGCCGTGGCCGGCTGGGTGAACACCGCCGTGCCGCCGCGGAACTCCTCAAAGCAGTGGTGGGTGTAGCTGGCAGTGCGGCGGCCGTAGATGCTGGTCACCTGGTGACGGCCCAGGCTCTCGGCGAGGCCCTGCACGGCGGTCCAGTTGAGCTCGATGCCCAGGGCCACCACCAGCACGTCGTAGGTGAGGCGATGGCCGCCGATCAGCTCCACGGCGTTGTGCTGGGGATCAAAGCCCATCACCTTGCTCTGGATCAGCTCGACCCGCGGCGGCAGCACATCCCGCTCGGCGCGACGGGTGTCCTCAGGTGGAATGAAGCCGCCGGCCACCAGCACCCAGCCCGACTGATAGTCGTGAAAGGGGGACGGCTCGACGATGGCGATCTCCAGCCGGGACCTGAGCTTGCGCAGCCAGCTGGCCACCGTGATGCCACCGCTGCCGCCGCCGGCGATCAGCACCCGCACATGGGCTGGGGCCGTCATGGCCTCACCTCAGGGGATCTGGAGATAGCGCGGTGAACGGCAACGCCGGGAGGGACGATAGAAGCTGGGGAAGCAGACAGGGTCATGGGTCGTCGGTCTTGATGAACGTCCGTCTTGACGAAAGTCCGTCTTGACGAAAGTCCGCCTTGATGAACGTCCGTCTTGTAACTGTTTATAATAGTTTCGTGATTTAACACTAGCGGCTGTGCAGGGCCAACGGCTGAACCATCCAGCGACGCAGCCGGGCGATCCCCAGCGCTGGGACCAGCGCTACCGGGAGGGCGGCGATGGCTGGGAACTGGGCCAGCCCGCCCCGCCCCTGGCCACCTTTCTGCGCCACGATCCCCGGGCTCCGGCACCTGGGGGCCCGGTGCTGGTGCCCGGCTGCGGCCGCGGCCACGAGGCCGCCCTGCTGGCCGGGCTGGGCTTTTCGGTGCTGGGCCTGGATTTCAGCGGCGAGGCGCTCAACGAGGCCCGGCGGCTGCACGGCCCCGACCGCGCCGGCCTGCGCTGGCTGCAGGCCGACCTGTTCGATCGCGGGGCCCTGGAGGCCGCCGGCCTGGGGCCAGGCAGCCTGGGCGGCGTGCTGGAGCACACCTGCTTCTGCGCCATCGACCCGCAGCGGCGCGGGGCCTACGCCGCGACAGTGGCGCACCTGCTTCAGCCGGGCGGCTGGCTGCTGGGTCTGTTCTGGTGCCACGCCCGGCCCGGCGGGCCGCCCTGGGGCACCGATCCCGGGGAGCTCAGTGCGCTGTGGCGGCAGGCCGGGCTGCAGACGGAGATCTGGGAGCCGGCCACGGGCTCGGTTACGCAGCGCAGCGACGAATGGCTGGGCCTCTGGCGTCAGCCCGGCATCGACACCACCCCACACCATCCGGAGACCGAACCATGCGGCAGCACCTGAACGAACAGCTCCAGCGCTGGGGCTTCTCCTGGGCAGGCCTGCGCGATAACCGCCACGGGGAGTGGTGGGTGCTGGCCCAGATGGGTCTGATCGCCGCTCACGCCCTGCCGCCCGAACCATCGCTTGACGCCTTTGGCCTGGATTGGCCGTGGCCGCTCAGGCTCAGTGGCGCCCTGGTGGTGCTGATTGGCCTGGCTGTTGGGGCCCAGGGAGCGCTGAACCTCGGCGACAGCCTCAGCCCCCTGCCGGAGCCGATCGCCGGAGCGCCCCTGGTCACCGAGGGGGCCTACGGACGGTGCCGGCATCCGCTCTACCAGTCGCTTCTGCTCTGCTCCCTGGGGGTTGCCCTGCTGCTCGGCAGCCTGCTGCACGTGGGACTGCTGGTGACCCTGGCCACGGTGCTGGCCTTCAAGGCACGGCGGGAGGAGCGGCGTCTCTGCGAACTCCATCCCGACTACGCCGCCTACCGGCAGCACACGCCGACGATCATTCCACGCCTGCCAGGGCTGGACTGGAACTGAACAGAGCTGCATGACCCCTGCAGCACGCTGGGCGATCTCATGACGCCAGCACAGGCTCACCAGCCGCTTTCCAACCGTCGATGCTGGGTGGAAATCCCATGGCCAGGTGACGGCCCTCCAACTGCAGAGCCATCACGCCCATCGCCGAGCGGTAGCCAGTGGAGCAATACAGAACAACCTTCTGGTCGGGTGGAATTTCAGCCACATGCGTGCCCAGCACATCGAGCGGAATGTTCACAGCGCCAGGGATATGCCCGGACTTGTATTCAGAAACCGTCCGCACATCGATCAACAAGGAGTCAGGGGATTCAAGAATCCGTTTCAAGGCAGGAATGGATCGGATCGCGTGATAGTCATGCGGCATGGAAGCGAGATACTCCTCGATGGCGCCTGCAACGGCGGGGGACCCCTCCATTGAGGACAGGGGAATGGCAGCGGCCTCAGCAGCGGCTGATGGCAAACCAACGAGGAGCCAGGCACTGAGCAGGAGCCCCAAAAGGAGCTGAGGGAGACGCGGCATGTTGGGAATCATGGAAAGAAGTCCTGAGAAGAGTCAGCTAGAAGGATCACTGAGATATGGTCCTGCTGCTTGACAGATCAGCACGACCATGCCATGCCCGGAGCCGGGTGATCAACGGACGGCAAGACTCAAGAATGGTCCTATTCGGCACTGACCTTGCCGCGGAAGGCGATGTAGTTGTAGATGTTGTAAAAGAGCATAATGGGAATCAGCACCCCGATGAACGTGAGCATGAATACCATCGAACTGACTGAGGATGACGCCTGGAAGATCATGACGGATGGTGGAATCACTGCCGGAAACACCATCACTCCAAGCCCAAGAAAGCTGAGGATGAACAGAAAAACGGTATAGACAAAGGGCCAGACCTCCTGCCGCATGGCAAGGCTCCGATACAGCTGAACGATCAGAACCACGCCCAGCAGTGGCAGCACCACAAAGAACGGCAGGAATGCCGGATCAAACAGGCGCTGCCGTAGCGTGTCTGAAGCAAAAGGCGCCGTGACGGTGATCAGCAGAGCACCCACCAGGGTGGTGGCTGCGGCCAGGCGAGCGGTGCGCACGTGCAGCCGCTGGAGTTCACCACTGGTTTTCAGGATCAGATAGGTGGAGCCGATCAGCACATAGCCCTGAATCAGCGTCAAGGCCACCAGCAGGCTGCTGGGGTTCACCCAGATCCAGGCCGAACCGGTGAAGTGACCGGCGGCGTCCGTGGGGATGCCGGAGAGCACCGTGCCCAGGCAGATGCCCTGGGATGCAGCGGCCAGCAGACTGCCGATGCCGAACATCAGATTCCAGGGGCGCTTGGTGGTGGCGTTCTCGCGGAACTCAAAGGCAACGGCCCGCAGGATCAGCCCCAGGATCATCAGGTAGATCGGTCCATACAGTGCCTTGAGGATGGTGCCGTAGGCCAGCGGGAAGGCGCCGAACAGGGCGCCACCCATCAGCACCAGCCAGGTTTCATTGGCATCCCAGACATTGCCGAGGCTGGTCATCAGGATCGTGCGCTGGGACTCGCCCGGGGATGTGAGCGAGAGAATGCCCACCCCAAGATCGAAGCCATCAAGGATCACATAGAGCAACAGAAACAGGGCCAGAATCACAAACCACACAGTGGGCATGAACCATTCGAGGAACTCCATGCTCAGCTGCTCGCGTCAGGAACGGAAAGGCTGGCCGCAGCCAGGCCATTGGGCGGTTCGAGGGTGAGATCCGGCCCTCTGGCAATGATCCGTGCTCCGAAATACAGCGCCAAGACCAGCAGCACGGAGTAGATCACGGCGAACACGCTCAAGCTGGTGAGCACCTCTGCGGCGGGCAGCACGGATGCGGCGTCGGTGGTGCGCAGCTCGCCGTAGACCGTCCAGGGCTGGCGGCCCACACAGCGCACCACCCAGCCCGCTTCGATGGCCAGGTAACCAGCCGGGGCCGAGAGGATCCAGGCCCAGCTGAACCAGGGCCAGCGGGCGAAGCTGGCGGCGCTGAGGCCACCGCGCCACCAGAGCAGCAGGCTGATCGCCATCAGGGCCGCCGCCGCCAGGCCCACCGCCACCATCAGCCGGAAGGAGTAGAAGAGCAGGCCCACCATGGGGGGCCGCTGATCGGCAGGCCAGCTGTTGAGCCCGCGCAGGGGTTGGCTGAGCCGCGGCCGCGTTTCCAGGATCCAGCTGAAAGCGCGCGGCACGGAGAGGCTCCAGCGGTTTCTGCCGCTGGCCTCATCCGGTGCCGCCAGCACCGCCCAGGCGGGAGAGGTGCCGGCGGGCTGGTCGTCCCAGAGGGCCTCGATCGCCGCCAGCTTGGTGGGCTGGAGTTCGGCCACCTGCACGGCACTTTCATGGCCGGCCAGGATCTGCAGCGGCGCCACGGCCAGCAGGATCACCAGCGCCAGCTGGAAGGAGAACAGGAAGAACTCCGGTGCCTTCTGGCGCATCAGCGACCAGGCACTGATCGCGGCGACCACCAGCATGGAGGTTTCCACCGTGGCCAGGGCCATGTGAATCACGCTCCTCACCATGAAGGGATTGTTGATGGCGGCGAAATAGTTCTGAACGTGGAAGTGGCCATCGGAGAATGTGCCTCCCGATGGACTCTGCAGCCAGGAGTTGGCACTGAGAATCCAGAACACGGAGAGGTTGGCTCCGAAGGCCACCATCACAGTGGACAGGAAGTGAATAGCGGGCGGCACCTTGTGCCAGCCGAACAACATGATGCCAAGGAAACCAGCCTCGAGCATGAACGCCATCGCTCCCTCGAACCCCAGCACCGAGCCGAAGAAGTCGCCGGCAAACTCGGAAAGGGGAGCCCAGTTGGTGCCGAACTGGAATTCCATGGGCAGCCCGGACGCCACGCCGATGCCGAAGTTCAGCACGTAGAGCTTGGCCCAGAAGCGGGACTGGTGATAATACAGGGGATTTCGGGTGCGTAGCCATAGGGCTTCAAGCACCACCAGAAAGATGGCCATGCCTGTGGACAGCACTGGCCAGAGCATGTGAAAGATCGCCGTCAGAGCGAACTGCAGTCGCGACAGTGTCACGACGTCAAGACCGGCAAACATCAGGGTCGCGAAGATGAGGTCGTGAGAACAGGATTGTGCACATCAGATCGTGATCTGATCAGACGAGAGCGCCGGAAATGACCAGGCTCATTGGGATCAATTCGTGCGAATCGAATTGACGCAAATCCTGCTAAGATAGTCTGAGTCTAATGCTGAAACCATGGCCCTGAGAAATTGTTTCGAGCAATTACGGCGTCGTTGTCACCATGCCCTCAGCGGTTTAGCGGCAATAGCTCTGAGCGTGCTCATGCTGGTGGCCCCCGCTGCTGCAGATGAGACCTGGTCGCTACAGGATGAGGCCGGGCACCGCTTCCAGACCTCCCTGTTCGAGCAGCCCTATCCGGAGTATCCCGCGGGCTGGCGACTGAGGTTCAGTTCCCTCGGGGGCGGCATCGAACTCGATCACAGCGACGCTCTGCAGGTGAGCGATGCCAGGGGTCAGAGCTGGTCCCTGCCCAACCGCAGCGAGGAGATCGTGCCGCCGGACGGCACCCCCATCCCCGCCGGATCCGCCCAGTTCGACGTTGACGCCCTCAGCCCGCGACCCAGCGAAGCCCTGCCGCTGCAGCTCATGCTGACCAGCAACGACGGACCCCTGCGGATTGACCTCACCCCGGAGCAGACCGAGGCACTGCACGATCTGGCCTGACTGCTACGCCGGACCGACCCTCAGCCATGACCGCGATGCAGGGCGAGCCGAGGGCTGTGTTCCTGCTCGGCTGGTGCGGGCATGGCGACGAGGCGGAGCACCTGCGGACAGCCCTGCCTGCCCAGTTGCTGACACCGAGTTGGATGCCGGCCCCCGGATCGATCGATGTGGCCGCCTCTGGCCAGGCGGTTGTCGATGGGGGTTTCGCTGGCTCGCTGCTGATCGGCCATTCCATGGGAGGGGCGATGGCCTGCCTGCTGGCGGCCGATCCCGTGATCGCGGCCAGGGGGCTGGTGCTGCTGGATTCGAGTGTGCCGATGCCACCGGAGCGCCGCAGTGACAACCTTGAACGCATGGGCCAGTGGTGGAGGCCGCCGCAACCCTCGGCGGCTATGTGCAGTGGCCGATCGATGGGGCCCTGGCGAGGGTGCGCTGCCCGATCCTGGCGTTTGCAGCCGATCCCGGCCGCCTGCCGGAATCTGCCCTGCGGCGTGCTCGGCCCGACGCCACCATCAGCGGCTGCAGCCACTTCCTGCACGTGTTTGCAGCAGAGCGGGTGCGGGCAGGACTGGAGAGCTGGTGGGCTTCGCACCTACGGGTGACGAGCGGTGATAGCCAGCTCCAAGGCTCAGACCGCCTGCCGCAGCGCTTGCTGCACCTCGGGGATGAACACGGCGTACATGCCGCGCAGGTCGCCCGGCTTGAAGTTGAAGGCCCTGTCGGCGGGATACTTCTCCGTCACGAACGCCGGCCGGCTGTCCTTGCTGCCGTGGCAGGCCAGGCAGCTGGCCTGCACATCGATGCGGCGGTAGTAGTTCACGCCGGCTCCCTGGCCGGCCGTGGCGGGTTCCCACAGGCCGGTGATCTCTGAGTGGCGGGCGAACAGATCGATCACCGCGGATTCCTGAGCGCCAGCGGGGGCATGGTCGGGGTTGCGGTACTTGCTAGCCACCTGGCGCACGGTCCAGCCGTTCTCCTGCCCGATGGCCATGGCCCGCTTGCCCACGGGCATGCACACCTTGCGCATGGTGTCCATGGTGGGCTCCTCGCTGCTGCCCTCCAGGGTGGAGGCCAGGGAGATGCGCATGCGGTCGAGCTGCTCCATCTGATCCACGGCCTTGGCCAGCTGCGCCGGAGCCACCGGAGCTTCACCGGCGGCGGCCAGGACCGGCGCCGGCTGCAGGCTGAGCAGCAAGCCTCCCATCAGGGCACCCAGCAGCACGGCTGCCAGGCGCCGAAGCCGAAACAAACTGTACGCGTGCGTGTCAGTCATGGGACATCAAGCAATGTGTTCACCGTGGCAAAACCGCCGAGAGAGTGCCAACCAATCCGCGCCGACCGCGCAGGATCTTTACCTAAAGGCTAGACGTTGAGAATCACGAATGAAAGCACAGTCCCTCCAGATGATTGTGAGCTTCGATCTTGAAAGAAATCACTGTCGGTGTGAACACCGGCAGTCTTTGTCCACTGGTAACCCAGCGCGATGCCCAACGGGAGGACAGCTGGCCCAAGAACTAGCCCGCGCACGCTGCCGTCAGGGAATGGAGCGTTTGAACCTGGCCGGGTTCGAGATCAAAGCTCAAGTCACCCGCTGAACTCGGCACCATGATCTGCATCGTGACTCCGTCGTCGGGGATCGGATTGAGGCACCCTGCGTCGTACTGAGCGGACGCTGGAGGGATCGCGCCATCGTCATTGATCAGCAGTTCCTCGCTGCGATTGGCGAGACTCCAGGTCTGTTGATTCTCATCAGTCAGCACCAGGGGCCGAGCGTGATCCAACCTGAGAGGGGAAGACTCGGCATTCAGCCTCAGTCGCAGACCCGAGGGAGTATTGACATCAGAGCGCTCAAAGAGCATCGCCCCCAACGTATGCCCTGAACCGTCGTCAAGAAACCAATTCCCTGTCGTCTCAGCCGCCGAAGCCGCAAAAGGAGCAAAGAGCGGGGTGAAAACAAGCAGCCCGACGGCCATGATCCCGGCCATGGAAATGGCGAGAGAATGACGAGCTCGCCGCAGGCCAGCAAAAGCCGAAGACATAAAAAGCAACCACATAGCGTTAATCATCTCTTGGTGTTCATGTACTCCAAGAGCAACCCCTTGGCCGGTCTTGGTTGGATCCTTAAGTGGGGAAGGCATGGACCGCGCAGGATGCCGGATCAGACGGTACGCCCGCTGATCAGTCTCAGCACGATCGCAACCAGGGCAATGATGAGCAGCAGATGGATCAGACCTCCCAGCGTGTAGGAGGTGAGAACGCCAAGAAGCCACAGAACGATCAGTAGAACCGCAAGCGTTTCCAGCATTGTTCTTTCCCCTCAGAGGGAATGGTTAGGTCAGTTAGCTTTATCCTTGGTATCACGCTCCTTGGTATCGCGTACCTTTCTGCTGGCAGAACGAGCCGCCTCTTTCACGTCTTCGACGACATTCATGGCGGAAGCTTGCGCTTGTTTTGCCTTTCCTTTGATCTTGTGGCCCGTGTCGTCGGTCAGCTCACCGTAGGCCGATTCCAGCTTGCCTTCGGCCTCTTTGGCCTTGGCGTCGGTTCGATTGGACATGGTTTGCTTGGCAAAGGGAATGCACCGTGCAGGGTTGCCGGGCTGAAGGCTCGAACAACTGCTCTGTCGGCTCTACCTTCTTCTCTACCTGCGTTGGTTCGTTTCGAGTCTTCGGGGCTCCATCTTGAGGAGGAATCGGGCCTCTCGGCGACTGTCCGCCTCAGTGCCCATAGGGCGACAGGAGAGTGTATCGAGTTATGAACTGGCGATGTCTCGCGGTACGTTGAGAGACCAGGGCCATAGGCCCAGCTGATCCGTTGGAGCAGGCTCTGATCAGCCCAACGCGCGAACGATGCCTAGGGTTTGATCAGAACTGAAGTCCACACATGATGGCCCGATCACCTGCCACTCCCTTCTCTGTCGCCCTGCTGCTCGCAGGCGCATCCCTGCTCAACGCCCCTGTCCAGGCCCAGTGGTTCACCAGCCCCATCAGCAACCCCATCAGCAACCCCTCCCCCGGGGTGCTCTGCGATCGAAACGCCCAGCGTTGCTTCGACAACCAAGGTGCCTCGATCTCCCTGACACAGCGTTACCTGGGTGACACCGCTGGCCAGAGGCTTTCCGCCGAGCAGAGCGGTAGGCCCAGGCCTTCGGAATTCCAGCTCAGCAACGGCACACTCTGCAGTGTTCCGCAGCAGACGTGTTGGAGCGATGGCTCACAGAAGCGGACCACGAATACGACCCTCACCCAGCAGCTGTTCGGTTCCACCACAGTCGACAATGCCGACAACGAACGGCAGGACGCACGCTGCAGCCTGAACCAGCAAGGGCGTGGCATCTATGACGGACCCTGTGAAATCCGGGTCGTCAGTCGCGAAGGCACACTGCAACGCTACGCGGTGATCCTTCCCGATGGACGCCGCTACCAGTTCCGCCGCAGCGGGGATGGTTCTCTTCAGCTCGAAGACGCCACAGGCACCTGGCCGGTTGAGTTGGTTGATCATGGCTACACCGGTGTGTTCCGCTGGGGCACCATGTTGATGGTCGCAACCCGCGAGCACAGCCGCATGCGGCCCCTGGCCGGTGCGGTCGAACCGACCCCAGGCTCATCGACCTCGTCGTTCAGCCCTGGTCAACTGCTCGATCTGCTCTTCTTCCGCAACTGAAGCCAGCGGCGCAGCAGCGGCAGGCTCAGTCCGAACGTTGAAGTCTTTCGCTACAGCCGTTACCCCCTGGCAACTCTCACCAGCCTGCCCGATGCCGGCTCCGTGATGGCCCAGGGATGGCTAAGGCTGCTGCGGTAGCGCCAGAGCTCATTATTCCGTCGGTGTCTGGCTCAGCTTTCTGTGCGGGACACGCCGGGCCTTCGGGCGAACCACTCCTGGCCAAAGCATCGCCTCGGTGCACGTTCGCTTTCCTTCCGCTTGCCATCAGTAGACCAGCTGTTTTCCGATCATCCCAACCGCGAAACCCAGAACTCCGCCTAGCGCTGGAATCCAGTGTTTTCTGATTTTAGATTGTGGAGCAATATCTTGAAAGATGAGATACATGATACCGCCTCCAGCAAAGGCCATTATAGCTGCTGTCAGCTTTACCTGATTCCGAAGGAAGAAGTAACCCGTGCATGCGGCAACAGGGCCAAGCAGGCTGATTGCCAGCAGGGTCAAGACAGCCACACGAGATCTGATGCCGACGCTCGTCATTTCCCGGAAAGCGTTAAACCCCTCAGGCAGATTCTGAGCCGCAATAAATGCGGCCAGCAGCACACCCAATTGATGATCCTGCCCAAAAACCGCACCAAGAGCCAGCGCTTCGGGCAGAAAGTCAATGAGCATGGCCATGAACTGAGCCTTCGTGTCACCTCTTCTACCCAGACGCGCGTCTAGGATGCAGAAAAATAGCCCGCCTGCACAGAATGCGGCGCCTAGACTTGCCGGGCCAAGAACGATCATTGCCTTGGGTAGCAGTGCAAACGCCACCGCTGCAATCAGAATTCCACCGCCGAAGGCGATGATGCCGTGCGTGACCTCACGCTTCGCAGCTGTGTTTGCGCCGTTCGTGGCCCAAGCAATACCGCCGCCAACGAACGCTGCCAGACCAGCAAACCACGAAGCAACAATAAGAATCGTGAGCTCGCTCATACTTCTAGGCGCACGAAGTGATTTGAGTGGGCCACATTGACTGTCAGTGCACGGCTGCTTGCACTACATACTGCAGCCGTCCACATTATCTGCTCCTGAAAACTCACTGCAAGCAGCACCTCACCAGATGTCCTCGCTGCCCATCCCTCACGCACGCCGCGTAAGGAAGGCACTACCCCCTGC
The DNA here is from genome assembly GCA_007135755.1 of Cyanobium sp. Classification (GTDB taxonomy): domain Bacteria; phylum Cyanobacteriota; class Cyanobacteriia; order PCC-6307; family Cyanobiaceae; genus NIES-981. The sequence continues at coordinate 13,549 of SLIG01000060.1, read as the reverse complement.
AGTGGCCCGCAGAAGGGGTGACCGGTTGGGCCTCTGGTGGTCAGGTCTGGCCGTTCCTGGGAATCAACGGCTGTTGCACCTGGTTGCGGCGTCGGCGGGAGCCGCCTCATGCAGCAGAGCGTCCTCGAGCAGGAACGCGCAGAGGTTCGACATCGAACGGCCTTCCTGCTCCGATCGCTTCAGCAGAACCTCATGCACCTGGAAGCTGATGGTGATCGAAATGCGCTGGGGCTGGCGCTGCATCACCCGGAACCTGTCATTCACACGGATCACTGATGAGGACTGATCCGAACTCTGTTCAGCTGCCGGGATCTGAGTTGCCCTGTACACAGAGCTTCATGGCGCGTGTGCATCAGCTGCTGGTGGAGGGCTGCGACGCACGCGCCTCCCGCAGCAACTGGGATGGCTTGACATGAAAGCGTTGTTGAAAGTCAACGCCGAACAGGCTCAGGGAGCGATAGCCGCAGAGCGTGGCGATACCCGCCACTGAGTCGCCCGGAACAGGATTCTGGAGACGTCGCCGGGCCAGATCGAGCCGCTGGTTGCGGATCCACTGGGTAGCCGTACAGCCGAGCCGTTCGCGGAAGGCATACTGCAGCGCCCGACGCGAATAGTGGCTCTGGTTCTCCAGCATGGTGAGATTGAGTGGCTGGGAGAGATTGATCTTGATGTAGTCGATCAGCTCATCGAAGGCATCCCGTCCCTGCTGATCCTTCTGCGTCAACCGATCAAGCGGGGTCTCCAGGCGAAGGTCCGGCAGCACCAGCGCCGCGATCAGCCGGTAGATCTGATCATCGAGCTGCAGGCGATCCACCAGGGCCTGGCTGTGCCCCAGCAGCTGGTCGGCCTTGCCCAGCTCCTGGCGCAGCAGCGTCTGCAGCGGCACCTCCACGGCTTCCCCCGAGAGGCACCAGCCATGGCTGTGCTGGAGTTCCTCCTTCCAGTGGGAGGGCTTGTGGCCCAGTCCCGCCATCGTTGTGGCGGTGCTCAGCACCCGTTCCAACGAGAGCTCAAAGGCCAGGGCGCTCAGCAGGGTGGATTCCGAGGCATAGGCCTCACCGGAGAGGATCAGGCAGCCATCCGGCGGACAGCACCAGTGCTGCGAGGCCTGGTGCACCTGCTGCTCGCCGCCGTAGCCGAGCAGAACGGTGAGCTCGGGACGTTCTCCGGCCAGCATCTGCAGGGGCGGATGGATTCCTGCCGCCACCTGGATGCTTCCCAGCTCGATGCAACCGCCGTAGTGCCACCAGGGCGAATCGGGCCTGGCGCTGCGCAGTTCGCGCACCGGCAGAACCTGCCGCAGCAACCGGTCGCTGCTCTCCAGGTCCTCGAGCAGGATCAGTCTGCGCTTGAAGGGATTCTCCAAGCCGGCCGCTTCCGGATGCTGTTCGTAGCTCTCTCCTGGGTTGGTCACATTGCGTTCACCGGTTGCTGCTGTTGCTGCGGTGTCCAGGCAAGTGTCTCCACGCCAGGTGGATCCATCGGGGCATTTTAGTGCGATTCAACGGTGGCGTCTGCCCAGGGTTGCCGACTCACCCTGGGGCCGGACGCTTAGCTTGCAGGTGCGCAATGGCGGCGAGGTCCGGCGTGGGACGACGTTCGAGCCTTCCGGCCGTTGCTCCGGGACCGGCCAACCCTCAACCCGGGGCGATCGAACACGTGGTGGGCATCGGCGCCTCAGCCGGAGGACTGGAGGCGCTGCAGGACCTGGCGTCCCATCTGGTGGCAGGTGGCGGGGTCAGCTACGTGGTGGCTCAGCACCTCGCACCCGAACATCGCAGTCTGATCGTCGATCTCCTGGCCCATGTCACGAGCCTGACGGTGGTCACGGCCCGTGATGGCGCGCCGCTCCTGCCCAACGTGATCGCCATCGCCCCTCCCAACCATGACGTGGCTGTGGAAGGGGACCGGCTGAAGCTCAGCGATCCCCTCCCCCGCTTCGGGCCGAGCCCCTCGATCAATCTGCTGTTCGAGTCGATTGCCGAGCACTGGGGCGAGAGGGGCGTCGCCGTGGTGCTCTCGGGCACTGGCGCCGATGGCGCCCAGGGGGTGCGGGCCGTGAGAGTCGCCGGCGGGCTCACCCTGGCCCAGTCGCCTGAGAGCGCCAAGTTCGACGCCATGCCCCGTGCCGCCATCAGCCTGGGCGGGGCAGACCTGGTGCTGGATCCCGCGGCGATCGGCGAGCGCCTGGCGGAACTGATCGCCGCCGGTGGCCCCTGGAGTGGCGGAACCCTGCCGGGCTTCGAGCCCGTTGGACTCGATGTGGTGACGGCCCAGCTCAGGCACATCACCGGCATCGATTTCTCCCAGTACAAGACGACGACGCTCCGGCGCCAGCTGCAGCGCCGCATGGCGATTCGCCAGGTCAGCAGCCTTGAGGCCTATCTCCCCCTGCTGTCGGCCGAGCCGGAGGAGGCCCAGGCGCTCGTGCAGAACCTCCTGGTCACCGTCACCGAATTCTTCCGCGATCCCCAGGCCTTCGATGCCTTGCGGGAGCTGCTGCGCGCCTATGTGGAGCAGCGCGACTCCGGCGAACGGCTGCGGGTGTGGGTTCCGGGTTGTGCCACGGGCAAGGAGGTGTACTCGATCGCCATGGTGGTGAGCGAGGTGCTGGGCCATCCGGCGGATCTCGCGACCCATCTCAAGATCTTCGGCACCGATCTCGACGAGCCGAGCCTGATGATCGGCCGCCGCGCCATCTATCCGATCGCAGCCGCCCAGGGGATTCCCGCCGATCTGCGGCGCCGTTTCGTGATCGAGCGAGGCGAGGAGATGGAGATCTGCGAAGTGCTGCGCAGCTGCGCCGTGTTTGCCCGCCACGACGTGGGTGCCGATCCCCCCTTCCCGAACCTCGATCTGATCTCCTGCCGCAACACGCTGATTTACTTCACCCAGCCGATGCAGGAGCGGGTGCTGAGCCTGTTCCGGTTCGGATTGCTGCCCGGGGGCCTGCTGTTCCTGGGCAGTTCGGAATCCCTGGGCCACCGCACCGTGGGCTTCGCCGTGGCCGATGCCGAGCACCGCCTCTTCCACCGCACCCGGGAGGAGGCGAACCGGCAGCGCTCTCCACTGGCGACAGCTCCGGCGCGGCAGCCCCTGCCGTTCACCCCGGCGAGCCGGATCGCGGTGTTGCGTGAGACCGTGCCCGAGCAGCACATGGCCTTGCTGGAAGGCCTGATCCGCGCCATCTGCCCGCCCGCCCTGGTGCTCGATGAGAACCACGATCTGGTGGAGGTGATCGGCGATGTGACCCCGTTCTGCCGCCTGCCCGAAGGACGCATGAGCGCGGCGGCCCATGCCTTCCTGCTGCCCGAACTGCAGTCGGAGGCGCGCGCCCTGTTCCTGCTGGCCCGGGCCGATGGCCTCGCCGTCGGCAGTCAACCGCTCAAGCTGGCGGACAACGATCGGTGGGTGCGGCTGGAGGCCTTTTCGATCAAGGTGGGCGACCGTGCCTTCACTGTGCTCACGTTCGCCTCACCGGAGGAACCAGCGACGGCCGTGCCCTCCGAATCGCTCACCACGACGAGGGATGCGGCCTTCGATCGGGAAATCGAGCGGCTGGAGCGAGAGCTGCTCACCAGCCAGGACTCCCTGCGACGCTCCCTGGCCGAACTCGAGCAGGCCAACGAGGAACTGGAAGCGTCGTCGGAGGAACTGCAGGCCTCATCGGAGGAGCTGCAGTCGTCCAACGAGGAACTGGAGGCCTCCAACGAGGAGCTGCAGGCCACCAACGACGAGCTTGGAACCCTCAATGGCCAGCTGCGCGCCCGCAGCGACGAACTCGAACAGCTCAACGTGGATCTGGAGAACATCCAGACCTCGCTCAGCCAGGGGATGGTGATCGTCGATCCCCAGCTGCGGGTCAGCCGCTTCTCACCCCTGGCGGTGCGGGTGTTCGGCCTGGTGGACGGCGACATCGGCCAGCCCCTGCTGGCCGTGCCCACCACGGTGCCGCTGCCGGGGCTGCGGGAAGCGCTTCAGGCCGTCTTGAACGGAGAGCCCCGCCGCAGCCTCGAAGCCGGCAGCGAGGAGGTGTCCTATCTAGTGCAGGTGCTGCCCTATCTCGAGCGCGACGGGCGCCGAAGGGGCGCCATCGTGACCCTCACGGATGTATCCGAGCTGGTGGAGCTGCGCCGAACGGCCGAGGCCGCGCTGGATGAGTTCGCCGGCCTCACCGACGCCCTCGAGCAGGCGGTCTGGAAGTGGGATCGGCCCATGCAGCATCTGCTCTACGCCAGCAAGCGCATCCAGTCGTTGACGGGATGGTCGCCCATCGAACTCTGCGATCGACCAGCCCTGCTGGATGAGGCGATCGATCCGGCTGATCGTGAGCGGGTGAAGGCAGCCCGCAACCAGGGACTGGGGCAATGGACAGTTCGTTATCGCCTCAGCACACGCGATGGCCGACAGATCTGGGTGCTCGAGACGGCGAGGGTGGTGAGCGAGGGCATCCAGCCGTTCGTGGTGGGCACCCTGGCTGATGTCACGGCGTTGCAGGAGCTGGAGGATCGCGCCAGCGAGCTCTCCGCCACGTTCGAGTCGGTCTTTGCTGCCCGCAGCTTCGGCGTGATCGTGCTGGACGCCCAGCTGCGGGTGGTGATGGCCAACCAGGCGTTCTGCGCCATGGTGGGCTTCGATCAGGAGTCGATCGTGGGGGTGAGCAGCACCCTGTTCGCCCCGGAGGCCGTGGAGGAGCTCAGCGCGGATGCCCGGGCGGCTCTGGCGGGATCCCGGCCCACGGCCATCCGCACCTTGCAGATCAAGGACCCACAGGGATCGCTCCAACCAGTCCAGGCCGAGATCAGGGCCCTGCCACAACCGTCTGCTCGAGCCGTGATCACCTTGATCATTCATGACCCCGCCGCGCCCCGCGGGATCAACCCCTGAAGAACTCAGAATGCAACGGGTGGGTTCTCTGAAAAGTGCAGAGCTGTCGTGAAGGTGCAGAGAACGCTCTCCAATTCCCAGCCAGTGGCCTGAAGCGCGTATCTTCAGATTGAGCAACAGCCAGTTGCATTCACGTGCATGCACGAGAAGAGCGATTCAGACATCCAGCAATTGATTGATCCCATCGACTGATTGATCCATCGACAGGTGGATCCTTCAGGTGGATCAATGGTGACGCCACAGCTTAGAGCTAAACAACGAACTCAGGAGGATTCGGCCCATGGTTTCGGTTGCAAACCAGCCATCCACGGCTACCGACAATTTCAGTGATTATCTGAGGATGTTGGGGCGCATCCCGCTGCTGTCTCCTGCCGAGGAACTCCACCTTGGCGGAATCGTGCAGGAGTGGCTATCCCATCCCGACCCGCCGTTGGCCCTGCAGCGAAGCGGTGCCCGGGCCAGAAATCGCATGGTTTCGGCCAATCTTCGGCTTGTGATTGTGATCTGCCGTCGCTACCGAGGCCGGATCGGCAATCTCCAGCTTGAGATGATCGATCTGCTGCAGGCAGGAAACCTGGGACTGATCACGGCCGTCGAGAAATTCGATCCCTCTCGGGGCTACAGGTTCTCAACCTACGGCTACTGGTGGATCCGTCAGTCTGTGACGCGCTTCATCAATGACCTCGGCAGCAGTATCAGGATTCCGATTCAGATGCGATCGCTGGCCTATCGCGTCCATCTCCTCCAGGCCGGCTCAGACGTGGTTCTCTCTACCCAGGCGATGGCCGAGAGCCTGGGGGAGGAGCCGCGCAGGCTCGAGACGTCGCTGCGGGCTGCCGCCCTGTGCCGTCCGGTTTCCCTCGATCAGCCGGTGGGAAGCCCTGGCGACGAGAGCTGCCTGCTGGATCAGATCCAGGACGAGCGCACCCTGACTCCGGACGATGACTACCGCTGGCTGCGCCCCCATATCTCTGCGCTCGAGCCGGCTGAGCGGAAGGTGCTGGGTCTTCGCTATGGATCGGACGACCACTGCTCCCTATCCGAGGCGGCCCGGATCATGGGGCTGAGCAAGAGCTTCGTGCAAAGCCTTGAGCGGAGGGCCCTGCGGAAGCTTCGCCTGCAGTTGACCCCTGTTCTTACACCCCCCGTCCCTGCCCCCCGATCGGTCTGAGCCATGCCCTCCCCATCACCGGCGCTGCCGCCGATCGGCTCCGATAACGGGCGCCGGCTGTGGAACCTGCTGGACGCGATCGCGGGCGGCAGTGCCAGATTGTTCACACCGGACGGCGCCGATGAGCCCTACCGAGCCCTCGTTGAGCAGATGGGCGATGGCGTCGGCATCCTGTCCGGCGATGGGCGTCTTCTCTATGCGAACCCGCGGCTGGCCGAGCTGCTCGATCGGCCTGGCGAGACGCTGCTCGGCCGTGCTCTCGCTGAGCTGATCCCCCCGTCGCAGGGGGCCTGCCTGGATCGTCTGCACAAGGTCTCCCCGGGCCGGACCGAGCGCGCGGAACTGGAGCTGGCACCGGATGAAGGCGAGCCCATCCGCGTTCTTGCCGCGGTGAGCGGCCTGCAGGGTGCCGGGCTCGGGACCCATTGCGTGATCCTCACCGACCTGAGCGGCCTCCGGGCCCCCGGGATGGCGCCTGCCAGCGACGATCACCGCTATCGCCTCCTCGAGGACAGCGTCATGGCGTTCGGGGTGGAGATCGACGAACAGCGGTGCATGCGCTGGGTGAGCCCCTCGGTCCATGCCCTCCTGGGCTGGAGGCCGCAGGACCTGCTCGGCGCCTGCCTCACCGACCTTCTTCATCCGGAGGAGACCTTCGAGGCCAAGCCGCCCACGGGGCAGCACCGGTCGCAGGTCCCGCCTCTGTTGCGTCTGCGGGCCAGGGATGGCGCCGACCGCTGGATGCGCTTTCTCTCCTGGCCGCTCAAGGGAGAAGGGCGCAGTCCATGCCGCTGGATGATCGGCTTTCAGGACATGAGCGAAGTGGTGGCGCTGCAGCAAGCGAGGGCCATCGATCAGGCCCGTCTTGCCGCCCTGCTGATGTCCTCGTCCGGGCCGCACATCATTCTGGACACCCTGCGAGAGTCCGACGCAACCGTGCCGGACTTTGTCTGCGCGGCGGCCAACGACGCCGCCTGTCGCCGCTACGGGCTCACTCGGGACGAGCTGGTGGGTCGGCGATTGCTGGAGGCGCTTCCGGCCCACGCAGCGGTGGGGCTGGTCGCGCTCTGCCACCGAGCTCTGGAGTCGGATCATTCCATGGCCTGGGCTGAGCTCGATGAGCCAACAGGAGCCAGCCCCGAAAAACGCCGATCCCGCATCCGTGTTGACCGCGTGGGGGATGGGCTGAGCTGCAGCTGGAGCGAGGTGGTGAGCCACCCGGCGGCGCCCATCCTGCAGAGGCTCCCGCAACCCTCGGGCCTGGTGAACCGCTCGGACCTTCTGGAGCAACTGTGGCGGAATCACCCTCCATCTCACCGCCGCACCCAGCCGCTGGCGCTGGCCCTTTGCCATCTCCACAACCTCAGGACGATCCACGAGGATCAAGGAATCGAGAGCGCCGACAGGGTGGTGCAGGCCATCCAGGAACGGGTTCGCCAGGTGCTGCCGAACAACACCATCGTGGCCCGTGTCAACGTCGACCAGCTGCTGGTGGTGCTCGGGTGCATGAACAACCATGCCCAGGCGCAGGCCACGGCTGAATCAATCCGGGCCGTGCTGGCCCTATCCCTGCCGCACCAGGGTGCGTTGATCAGGATCACAGCGTGGGTCGATGTCACGCTGGAGCAGCCTGGAGAGTGCATGGAGGATCTGATCAGCAGCGCTCTCCAGCAGAGCCGGGGCGGAGCCCTGGCTCAAGACACGGTGACCTGAACAGGCATGCCGCAGATCTGCGGCACATCTGCGGCACATCTGCTCAGGGTTCAGGCCGAAATCGACCCCTGAGATGGCTAGAGAAAGGGTATGCCCTTGTGGCAAACCACACCACTGCAACGTTCCACCATGAAAGCTCTGTTCTCAACCCTGTCCGCCTTCGCCCTTCTCATCGCCCTGTGGTTGACTCCGTCTGCCGCCATGGCACTCTCCGCTGACACGTTGGCAGCCCCGCTACCGCTTGCAACCCTGGGCCAGGACATCAAGGCCACCAGCAAGGATGCGGAGGGCAAGATGCAAGCAGCGCTCGGAGAACTCACCGGTGATGCCGGCATGAAGATCAAGGGCGAGGTCAAGCAGGGCCAGGCTGCGGCCATGGGCGCCGGCAACGACATCAAGCGGGCTGCGGAACGGATGCGCTGATCACTTCAGGATCAACACATCCACCCCTGAACTGCGGCTCCGCACCAGCACACCCACATCGTGTTCGCTGCGATGGAACTGGAGGTCGATCTCCTCTTCGCCCAGGCGCAGGCCGTTGATCTCCAGCAGATTCAGGCAGGGGGGCAGGCTGGGGTTGCGCAGCCGCACCTGCACCCTGCCGCCCTCGGGAGCGCGCTCGATCGCCATCCCCGTGATGGCCTCCAGCAGGCCGAACACGCTGCCGCTCGCCCAGGCCTGCGGATTGCAGGCCACCGGGTAGAAGGTGGGGCCCTCCTCCTCGCGGCGTGGAAAGCCGCAGAACAGCTCGGGCAACCGGAACAGCGGCACGGCGCTGGCGGTCTCGTAGAGACCGGTGAGGATCCTGAGGGCCTCGCTGCGGTGGCCGTAGCGGACCAGCCCCATGCCGATCAGGGCGTTGTCGTGGGGCCAGACGGAGCCGTTGTGGTAGCTCATCGGGTTGTAGCGGGCTTCACGCTCATCCAGGGTGCGCACCCCCCAGCCGCTGAAGCTGGAGGGGGCCAGCAGATGGCGGGCGATGGCCTCGGCCGCCTGGGGGGTGGCGATCCCGGTCCACAGGCAGTGCCCCGCGTTCGAGCTGCGCACCGCACAGGGCTCCCCCTGGCCATCGATGGCCAGGGCGTAGGAGCCGATCACCGGCCTCCAGAAGGCCTGGTGGAACCGTTGCCGCAGAGTGGCGGCTTCCTCCAGCAGCCTCTGCGCCTCGTCCATCCGGCCCAGCTGCCGCAGCACCGCGGCCATGGAGCGGCGGGCGCCATAGGCATAGGCCTGCACCTCGCAGAGGGCGATCGAACCCTCCGCCAGGCGGCCGTCGGCATGGTGGATGGAGTCGTCGGAATCCTTCCAGCCCTGGTTGCGCAGGCCTCCATCCGCCTCCCGCAGGTAGCGGAGGAAGCCGTCGCCGCTGGTCGCCTCGGCCCGGTGGATCCAGTCCATGGCCGCCTCCAGGGCGGGCAGAAGGTCGGCCACGAAGTCCTTGTCATCGCTGCGGATCAGGTAGTCGCCGGCCAGGATCAGAAACAGGGGCGTGGAATCCACGGCGCCGAAGTAGCGGGCAAACGGCACCTCCCCGAGCGCGGCCATCTCGCCGAGCCGTGATTCGTGCATGATCTTGCCGGGCTGCTCGTCGTGGCAGGGATCGTCGACGCTGGCCTGCCGGTCCGCCAGGAAACCCAGCACGCCCCGGGCCAGGCGGGGCTCCACCATCAGCATCTGGCGGGCGGTGATCAGGCCGTCGCGACCGAAGGGACAGCTGAACCAGGGCACTCCCGCGTAGGGATAGAGCCCGTCGCCCACCCGGCTCGCAAGCAGGTGCACATCGGAGAAGGAGCGCATCAGCCAGCTGTTGAAGCCCGCGTTGTCGCTCACCACCGAGGCGGCACTGCGGCGGGCCTCGCGGAAGCGCTCGATCGTGGCCAGCAGCGCCGCCTCGTAGTGATCCTCCGGCTCCAGCAGCACCGTGCCCGGCCTGAAATCGAGCACGAGGGCGACCCTTCGGGTCTGGTGGGGCTCCAGCAACAGCTCCATGCGGAGGTGGTCCGGCTCAGCAACGTGGGTGACCACCTCGCTGAGCCGTACCACGGTGAAGCGATCCTCGCCGTCGAGGCCGTGGTAGATGCATTCCAGGGTGCCGGCGGCGCTCTGGCGCAGGGTGCGGCCCCGTGCCGGGCGGCGGTAGCCCCGTACCTCGAAGATGTCGTGGAAATCTCCATCCACCCGCAGGCTGAGCGGCATGCGCACCGCTGCCCGCCCGTAGTTGGTGAAGCAGAACTGCTGCAGACAGGCCGTGGCGGTGAGCACGGTGCTGCGCTCCAGATGCACCGTCATGGCGGCTGGGCCGCCCTCGCCGCTGTCGTCGTTGGTGAGATGGCTCACGTGGAGTCCGACGGCGCCGCGCTCAGTGGAACTGAGCACGACGGGCGGCCTGTCCCAGAGCAGCAGCTGCAGGCGGCTCACATGCCGGGCGCCGCGGTGGAAGATGCCGGCGTCGTGTTGCGTCTCCGGGCAGATCTCACCCCGGGAATCGAGGATGGCGAAGGTCTCCTCGTTCTTCAGTACGAACGGGGGGAGGGGATCAGGCATGAACCGGTGACCGGCGGCCAGGGCACTGGCAGCGATGGGCCTGGATCAGGTGGCGGTAGAGCTGTTCGTAGTCTTCTGCCTGACGGGTGACGGAGAAGCGCACCTCGAAGTGGCTACGCACCCTGGAACGGTCCAGGCGCTCGATGCGGTTCACGGCGGCTGCGGCCTCGGCGATCGTCTCCACCAGGCAGCCATTGACTCCCTCATGAATCACCTCAGGCGTGGAGCCCCGACGCCAGGCGATCACCGGGGTGCCGCAGGCATTGGCCTCGATCATCACCAGTCCGAACGGTTCGGGCCAGTCAATCGGAAAGAGCAGGGCGAGGGCGTTTCCGAGCAACTCCTGCTTGCCCTGGTCATCCACCTCGCCCACGAACTCCACCAGTGGATTGCCAAGCATCATCGGCTCGATGTGGTGATGGAAGTAGTCGCGGTCGACGGGGTCGATCTTGGCGGCCACCTTCAGGGGCACACCCACGGCCATGGCGATCTCGATGGCGCGATCGAGCCGCTTTTCCGGAGAGATGCGGCCCACGAAGGCGAGGTAGTCGGCCGGTTCGGCCACGAAGTTGTAGAGATCGGTGGGCAGCCCGTGATGGATCGTTCCCAGCCAGTTGGCCTGACTCACCGGGCGGCGCTGATTCTCCGAGATCGACACCAGGGGGACCCGATTGAAGTGGCTCAGCAGTGTCATGTGCTCCGGTAAATCCAGGGGGCCGTGCACAGTGCTGAGGTGGGGCACCTCGAGCCGGTTCAACAGGGGAAATGACATGTGGCCGGTATGGAAATGCAGCACATCGAAACGTTCGACCTGCTGAATCACCTGATCGAGCTGGATCACCTCCTGCACGGTTGGATCACTGGCCTGTCCCGCCAGCCGCAGGGATACCGGCACGCAGGCGCAGAGTTCGGCGCTCGTTCTCGAATCACCGCTGGCAAAGAGCGTGACCTCATGGCCACGGCGCACCAGCTCCTCGCTGAGATAGTGCACAACCCGCTCGGTTCCGCCATAGCGAAGTGGAGGCACACTTTCGTGCAGCGGTGCAATCTGCGCGATTCTCATGTCGTGATCCTCGCGCCACGGCGGTGGTGTTGTGCCTGGAACCTAGGCAGGGAATCAGCGGTCGAGTCAGACCCCTCGGATCTGCAGCATGGCCGGTCTCGACCAGGGGGGGATGTCGTCATTGATCGCCGCAGCGGGCGGGCGTCACACGCATCCAGCGAACTGGATCGCCGTGACGGAGCCGTGGGGCTAGGGGCACAATCGAGGTCGCCTCGAACCACAGGAAGGGCTGAGGCCAACTCCCGTAGCCGACGCGGAGTGGCGACATCATGACTCGTTACATTTCTGAGCCGCCCTGCAGCAACTGATGGATCCACTCCCATCACCACCCAAAAGGGCCGGCAGGGTGCCACCAAGACTCGATGCATAGCGACATTCCTAGGCTTGAACTGAGGTGAAACTCAGAACTCATGTCGCATCACTCATGTCGCATCGAAGTGACGCTTCAGCCAAAGACGCAGAAGGGAAGCTGGAAAGTCAAAGCCAAGCAGGTCCAGGCTTCGGCGATGAATGCGGCAGCTGATCTCGGCTGAACAGCCAGGCGTCCCTTCTTGTGTGGCCCAGGGGAATCAACTCTCTCGATTAGTTCCATTTCTCAGATTTTAGAATGACCATGCGACCACAGATTTCGGCTATGGCTACACTCTTGATTGCACTGGCCTTGCCAGTGTCTGCCCAATCAATCAGCGAGGCTCAGATGCGAGCAGCAAATCTTGCACGGATGCAGGCTGAACTGATCAATGGTGGCTTAGGCAAGTATTCCCCTGCCAAGTGCATGCACGAAGGTGGGGGTGGCAGCTGCATGGTGTCAGAGACTCCTGGGGGTTTTCGATTCCGCTTCCTGGGTGGCTCTCCGGGCTGGGACGTGAAGCAGCAGCCAGCAACTCTGGAGACGGTTGTACTTGTATCTGCTGATGGCAAGTCTTCAACTATTGAATACAATGGTCCGGTGCGCCCTCACATGATGCCGTGAGCCCCTGAAAGCCATTCTTCAGGACCAGTTTCTGGACGCCTATAGGCTTCTGGACTCCTGGTCAACGATGATCGTCGGGCTGGAGAATGGCTGGCATCTGCAGTTTATTTTGCAGTACACACAGAGAACCATGAACCGACAAAACAAGTATTGGTTAGCCTCAGTCTCCGCCATTGTTGTGGTTGTGGGTATTGTTGTCTATGTGAACCAGAGCAATCAGGCGCGACGGGCGGCAGAGGCCCAGTCCCAGATGGCGCAGGATCTCGCCAGCCGTCAGGATCTCGCCAATCGGCAGGATCTGGCTAACCGTGAGGAGATGGGCCGACAGCTGAGCGAGTCGGCGCTGAGGAACGAACTGGACGCCGCCGCGCGACGGGAATCCGCCATCCAGGCGCAGATCACTGCCATGGATGCGGCGAATCGGAACCGAGCTGAAGATGCCCAGCAACAAGCGAAGCGGCAGCAGGCGGAACGGGAACTGCAGGACCTCAGAACGCAGAGGGCACAGCTTGAGAAACAGGTGAACTGCGAGCGCATTCAGCTGTCGATGAATCAACTGACAGCCAAGGGAGACACTGATCAGGCCCTCAGCCTTCAGAAACAATGGAATCAGCCATGCCCCAATCTTCGCGTTGGCGGATGAAGATCAGAAGCGAGAGTGGTGGACTTGAATCGGCTCCATGCTGAGCTGATTCCGGCGTCAACATAGCCAGCTCTGCATGGAGAATACAGAATGGGAATCGGAAACACCAGGCAGATCCAGCCGAAGCCCCCCACCCGGCGGGTGAGGATCAACAGCTGCACAGCGAAGGCTATGTAGAGAAGCAGGTTGGGCAGCCAGGAGGGGTCACCCACCATCGGCCAGCCCAGCAGGGACGCCGGCAGACACCAGGCTGCCCAGAACAGACCGGAGATCCAGAGAATCACGGCCAGCATCCACGGCCAGCGCACCTCGCCGGCAGCGGTGGCGAAGTTCTTGGCGAAGCCCACCACCATGTCGTGGAGGCCGCCCGGATACATGCGGTAGTCGATCAGGCCGGCACCGATGAACGCACTCACGGGCAATCCGGCCTTTTCGTACAGGTGGCCCATGAACCAGTCCTCCACCACCTTGCTGGCCACCGCGGCATGGCCGCCGATGCGCTCGTAGTCGCCCCGGGTGGTGGCCATGGCAGGTCCGAAGGCCACACCGCATCCC
>SLIG01000014.1 GCA_007135755.1 Cyanobium sp. | reverse complement strand
GGCGCCACACCGCAGACCAAAGACTGCCGGTGCCGCAGGGCAGGAGAGGACGTAAGACGGAACCCCGTCGAGCAGGAATGTAACACGATGTTGCGCAGTTTGTGAAGGGGGGTTGCGGGGCCCGCTCCACCGTCATCACCTGGAGTCCCAGCGTCACCCTGGTGCCTACCAGGGCCTGCTTTAACGCCTGCGGCTACTGTAGTTTCCGCCGCTCACCCCAGCGGGGCGAACTGGCGGGAGATCCCCTCGGCGATGGCCTGGACGACGCCACCGCTCGCGCCCGGCTGGCAGCCCGCCCCCTGGCCCGCGAGGTGCTGCTGCTCAGCGGTGAACTGCCGCCTGGATCTAGCGGCCGCTCCCGCTGGTTTGCCCGCCTGCGTCAGCTCAGTGCCCTGGCCCTGGCCGCCGGTCGTCTTCCCCACACCAACGCCGGGCCGCTGTCGCTGCGGGAAATGGCCGCTCTGGCCCGGCTCAACCCATCGCTCGGACTGATGCTGGAGGGGCTCGGCCCAGCCTATGACGCCCTGCACCGCCAGGCGCCGAGCAAGGCCCTGGCCGTGCGTCTGCAGCAACTGGAGCAGGCTGGCCGACTGGGGATTCCCTTCACCACCGGGCTGCTGCTGGGGGTGGGCGAGAGCCAGGCCGAGCGCCGCGACGCCCTTGAGCTCATTGCCCTGCTGCAGGGTCGCTGGGGTCACATCCAGGAGGTGATCCTGCAGCCCTGGCGTCCCGGTGGCCCGGGCGCTGCCTTGCTGCCATCCGCGCTGGTGGAGGAGTTGCTCACCACCATCGCCGAGGCCCGGCGGATCCTGCCGCCTGAGGTGCACCTGCAGCTGCCGCCCAACCTCTGGCCCGTTGAGCGTCTGGCCGATGCCCTGGAGGCGGGCATCGACGATCTCGGCGGCATCGATACGGGCGATGTGATCAATCCCGCCTACTCCCAGCCCACGCCGGAGCAGCTCCGGGGCCGACTGGCCCGCCAGGGCTGGCGTCTCCAGCCGCGGCTGTGTGTGCATGGGCGCTGGCTGGCCTGGCTGCCGCCGCCGCTGCGCCGGCGGGCTGAGGCCATGGCCCAGGCGCTGGGGGGAGCTGGTTAGCGTCCGGCCACAACCTGACCCGGCCGTGAAACGTGAGCGCTGAAAGCGACCACCGGGTGCTGCTGGTGCGGCTTCCCTGCAACCCCATCTTTCCGATCGGCCCGATCTACCTGGCTGACCACCTGCACAAGCAGTTCCCTCAGTTGCCGCAGCGGCTCCTGGATCTGGCGGCCGTGCCGGTGCTCGACGTGCACCGCGTGCTGCGTCACACCGTCGATGCCTTCCGGCCCACGCTGCTGGTGTTCTCCTGGCGCGATATCCAGATCTACGCGCCGGTGGACGGTCGCAGCGGTAACCCGCTGCAGCACTCATTCGAGGTGTTCTACGCCCGCAATCCGCTCAAGCGTCTGCGCGGTGCCCTCGGTGGACTGGGTCTCATGTCCGCTTTCTACGGGGAGCTGTGGCGCAACCTCCGGCTGGTGCGCCAGGGGGTGCAGCGGGCCCGCCGCCACCACCCCGAGGCCCGGGCCGTGATCGGCGGCGGAGCGGTGAGCGTGTTCTACGAACAGCTGGGCCGCAAGCTTCCCCGGGGCACGGTGGTGTCGGTGGGGGAAGGGGAACCGCTGCTGGAGAAGCTGATCCGCGGCCAGTCGCTCGCCGCTGAGCGCTGCTTCGTGGCCGGTGAGGCGCCGCGGCCGGGCCTGATCCACGAGCAGCCGGCGGGGATGGAGAAAACCGCCTGCGACTACGACTACATCGCCCGCATCTGGCCCCAGCTGGAGTGGTATCTCGAAGGCGGCGACTTCTATGTGGGCGTGCAGACCAAGCGCGGCTGCCCCCACAACTGCTGTTACTGCGTCTACACCGTGGTGGAGGGCAAGGCGGTGCGGGTGAATCCCGTGCAGGAGGTGATCGCCGAGATGCGCCAGCTCTACGCCCGCGGGGTGCGGGGCTTCTGGTTCACCGACGCCCAGTTCATCCCCGCCCGCCGCTACATCGAGGACGCCAAGGCCCTGCTGCGGGCGATCCTGGCCGAGGGCTGGAATGACATCCGCTGGGCCGCCTACATCCGCGCCGACAACCTCGACGCCGAGCTGGCCGAGCTGATGGTGGCCACTGGCATGGAGTACTTCGAGATCGGCATCACCTCGGGGTCCCAGGAGCTCGTGCGCAAGATGCGCATGGGCTACAACCTGCGCACTGTTCTAGAGAGTTGCCGGCTGCTGGCCCGGGCCGGGTTCCGCCACCACGTGTCGGTGAACTACTCGTTCAATGTGATCGATGAGCGCCCCGAGACGATCCGCCAGACCGTGGCCTACCACCGCGAACTGGAGCGGATCTTCGGGGCCGACAAGGTGGAGCCGGCGATCTTCTTCATCGGCCTGCAGCCCCACACCCACCTGGAGCAGTACGGCTTCGAGCAGGGGTTGATCAAGCCGGGCTACAACCCGATGAGCATGATGCCCTGGGCGGCCCGCAAGACGCTCTGGAATCCCGAGCCCATGGGCAGCACCTTCGGTCGGATCTGCCTGGAGGCGTTTGACACCAATCCCGCGGACTTCGGCCGCACCGTCATGGATCTGCTGGAGCGCGACTACGGCACCGCGCCGCTGGAGGACGCGCTGCACGCGCCGGTTGAGGGGCGACGGGCCCTGGCCCAGGCGGTGCGCTGAACGAGCAGCAGCAGCCCCAGCGCCAGCCAGCCGCTCAGCCCGCCGATCGGATTGACATCCCCGCTGCCGGGCCCCACCCACCAGCCCGGGGCCTGCGGGGCGATGGTCACGAGGCCGTGCTGCACCACGAACCAGCCGCCCACCAGGCCGCCGTGCAGGCCGATGGGGCCCCACAGGGAACCGCCGCTGAGCGAGCGTTGGCTGGCCAGAGCCAGCCCCAGCAGCACCAGACCCCCCAGCAGGGCAAGGGCCAGCAGCCCCGGCGCCCGGAACCAGGGGTGCACCAGGGCAAAGATCAGGGCCTGCAGCAGCAGGGCCCGGCGGCTCCCCCCCCACAGTTCCAGCTCGCCCCACAGCCAGCCGCGGAACAGCAGTTCCTCGGCAACACCCACGCCAAGGCCGAGCACCAGAGCGTTCATCCACACCGCCCCGTCAGCAGTGCCCTGCCAGCCGGCCTGGCCCCCGAGCAGCAGGGAGGCCGTGAGCATCAGCAGCAGCAGGGCGGCGATGCCCAGCCCCTGAAGCGCACTGCCGATGGCCAGGGAGCAGGGCACCGCCACACCCAGCTGTTGCCAGGGATGGCGGTGGCCCCAGTAGCGGCGGATCCGCCACGGCAGGCTCAGCATCAGCAGCAGCAGGGCCAGCACCAGCCCCGCGAGGTCCAGCTGGTCGGGGCGCCAGGGCGGCACCACCAGAGCCAGGGGTCGCGCCAGCAGCCAACCTGCCGCCAGCAGCAGGGGGATGTAGAGGAGCGTGCTCAGCCAGTGGGGAGGGGCGCCGCCGGCGGAGTGGCCGGCGCCGGGAGTCACGTCTCCGGCTCCAGGGTGCTGGTGAGCCCCTTGGCCTTGAGCGTCTCGCAATAGAACTCCGCCGGTTCCAGATCACACACAATCACCAGGCCGACGCCGGTGTTGTGGGCCTCCAGCATCACCGCGATGGCGTCCTGCTCGCTCAGGGCCGGCACCACCTGGCGCAGGGTGGTGACCACGTACTCCATGCTGTTCACAGGGTCGTTGTGGAGCAGCACCTTGTAGCGGGGTGAGGGTTTGCGCAGCCGCTCGGGCGCTTTCTCCATCACCGCCGCACCGCCTTCGCGGCTCGGGGTCTGGGTGGCTGTGGGTGGGTGGGTCATGGCCACAGCTGACACAACAGCAGTTCCATTAAAGGGCCCGCACCCGGCGCATCGCCTCCTCCACGTTGGCGCGGCTGTTGAAGGCCGAGAGGCGGAAGTAGCCCTCGCCGGCGGCGCCGAAGCCACTGCCGGGGGTGCCCACCACATGGGCGTTGTTGAGCAGGTGGTCGAAGAACGCCCAGGAATCCAGCCCGGCGGGGGTCTTCAGCCACACATAGGGGGCGTGCTCGCCGCCGTGCACCTCGATGCCGGCGGCGCTCAGCTCGCGGCGGATGATGGCCGCGTTCTCCATGTAGAAGGCGATCAGGCCGTTCACCTGGGCCTGGCCCTCGGGGGAATACACCGCCTCGGCGCCCCGCTGCACGATGTAGCTCACGCCGTTGAACTTGGTGCACTGGCGGCGGTTCCACAGGCCCCACAGCTCCACCGGCTCGCCGTTGGCGGCGGTGCCCATCAGGCCGCGGGGCACCACGGTGAGGGCGCAGCGGGTGCCGGTGAAGCCGGCGTTCTTGGAGAAGGAGCGGAACTCGATTGCGCACTCGCGCGCTCCCTCGATCTCGTAGATCGAGTGGGGCAGGCTCGGATCCTGGATGAACGCCTCGTAGGCGGCATCGAACAGGATCAGGGCTTTGTTGGCGCGGGCGTAGTCCACCCAGGCCTGCAGCTGCTCCCGGGTGGCCACCGCACCGGTGGGGTTGTTGGGGAAGCAGAGGTAGATCAGATCCACCGGTTCGCTGGGGATCCGGGCGCTGAAGTTGTTCTCGGCGCTGATCGGCAGGTAGGTGAGGCCGCCGTAGCGGCCGGCCTCGTTGGCCTCACCGGTGCGGCCGGCCATCACGTTGCTGTCCACATACACCGGGTACACCGGATCGGTGACAGCGATGCGGTTGTCCGGCCCGAGGATGTCGAGGATGTTGGCGCTGTCGCACTTGGAGCCGTCCGACACGAAGATCTCCTCAGCGGAGATCTGGCAGCCGCGGGCCTGGAAATCGTGCCGGGCGATGGCGTCGCGCAGCCACGGGTAGCCCTGCTCGGGTCCGTAGCCATGGAAGCCTTCGCGGGTGCCCATCGCATCGATGGCGGCCTTCATGGCGGTGCGGCAGGCTTCGGGCAGGGGCTCGGTGACATCGCCGATGCCCAGACGAATGATCGCCGCTTCGGGGTTGGCCTCGCTGAAGGCCTTCACGCGCCGGGCGATCTCCGGAAACAGGTAGCCCGCCTTGAGCTTGAGATAGTTGCCGTTGACCTGGACCACTGGGGCTGCGTGACTCAACGGCGGCATCCTGCTATGGCGCCCGGCCGCGCTGTGGCACCGCCGCCAGGGCTCCGTAGCATCGAACCGTGCGCCAGCCGCGAGTGCCGATGACCCTTGCTCCAGCGCGCGGATCCTTTCCCCCTTCAGCCCTGGCACCGGTGGATTTTGACGCCCTGGTGGATCTGGGCATCAGCAAGCCCGCCCGCTACCTGGGCAACGAGCTCGGCGTGCTGCCCCGCGACTGGAGCGCCGACTGGGCGGTGGCCGGGGTGCGCTGGGCGCTCACCTACCCCGAGGTCTACGAGGTGGGGGCCAGCAACAGCGGTCACATCATCCTGTATTCGATTCTCAACAGCGTTCCCGGCCAGCTGTGCGACCGCAGCTATCTGCCGGGGCCTGATCTGGCCGAGCGGCTGCGGCAGCGCTCCGTTCCCCTGTTCGCGGTGGAGAGCCGCAGGCCCCTGGCCGCCTTTGACATCCTCGGCTTCTCGCTCAGCTACGAGCTGGGCGGCACCAACATCCTGGAGATGCTGGATCTGGCCGGCATCCCGCTGCGGGCCGCGGAGCGCGGCGACCTGCCCCTGGCCCACCCCGAGGCGCCGCCGCTGATCTTCGCCGGCGGGCCCACCGCCACCAGCAATCCCGAGCCCTTCGCCGCCTTCTTCGACTTCATCGCCCTCGGCGATGGCGAGGAGCTGTTGCCGGAGATCGGTCTGGTGGTGGCCGAGGCCCGGGCCGCGGGCCTCAGCCGCCGGCAGCTGCTGCGCGATCTGGCCCAGGTGCCCGGGGTGTACGTGCCCTGCCTGTATGCCCCCGGCGCCGATGGCGTCACGATCGAGCCGCTCGAGCCAGGCCTGCCGGCGCGCATCCAGCGGCGCACCGCCACACCCATGCCCCACTACGCCATGGGGCTGGTGCCCCACATCGAAACCGTGCACGACCGGCTCACGGTGGAGATCCGCCGCGGCTGCACCCGGGGTTGCCGCTTCTGCCAGCCCGGCATGCTCACCCGCCCCGCCCGCGATGTGGAGCCCGAGGCGGTGGTGGAGGTGGTGGAGGAGGGCATGCGCCGCACCGGCTACAGCGACTTCTCCCTGCTCTCCCTCAGCTGCTCCGACTATCTGGCCCTGCCGGCGGTGGGGGTGGAGCTGCGCAACCGCCTGGCCGACAAGAACGTGAGCCTCACCCTGCCCAGCCAGCGGGTCGACCGCTTCGACGAGAACATCGCCCACATCCTCGGGGGCACCCGCAAGGGGGGCATCACCTTCGCGCCGGAGGCCGGCAGCCAGCGCCTGCGCGACATCGTCAACAAGGGGCTCACCGATGCCGAACTGCTGGCCGGCATCCGCACGGCGATGGCCAGCGGCTACCGCAAGGTGAAGCTGTACTTCATGATCGGCCTGCCGGGGGAAACCGACGCCGACGTGCTCGGCATCGCCGACACCTGCCGAGCCCTGCAGCAGCAGTGCCGCGATCTGGGGCGGTTGGAGCTCAACCTCACCATCTCCAACTTCACGCCCAAGCCGCACACGCCCTTCCAGTGGCACAGCGTGAGCACGGATGAATTCCGGCGCCGCCAGCAACTCCTGCGCACAGCCCTGCGCCAGCTGCGGGGCATCAAGACCAACGTCACCGATGTGCGCCTCTCGGCGATCGAAGATTTCATCGGCCGCGGCGACCGCCGCCTGGCCGGGGTGATCGAGGCCGCCTGGCGGGCCGGGGCGGGCCTCGATGCCTGGTTCGAATCGGCCGAGCGCAGCCATGCCGCCTGGACCGGGGCGATCGAGGCGGCAGGCCTGGGCGGCCGCTACCGCCAGCTGGAGCTAGGCGGCTGGAGCGCGGTGGAGGCGATGGAGGCGGCGGATCTGGAGGTGTTCTGCCGCCAGCCCCTGCCCTGGGACCACATCGATGCCGGCCTCGACAAGGGCTGGCTGGCCGACGACCTGCAGCGCGCCCTGGCGGCTGTGGTGGTGCCCGACTGCTCGTTTGCGGGCTGCAGCAGCTGCGGCGTCTGCGGCCCGGAGCTGGGCCACAACGTGGTGGTGCCGCCACCGCCGATCCCGGCGGCCCTGCCCCGGCGGGCGCCGGCCAGTGAGCGGGTGTCCCGGCTGCGCTTCGGCTTTGCCAAAACCGGTTCCCTGGCCCTGATCAGCCACCTCGACACCCTGCGGCTGCTGGAGCGCGCCCTGCGCCGCAGCGGCTTGCCGGTGAGCTTCACTGGCGGTTTCCACCCGCTGCCGCGCCTGCAGCTGGCCCTGCCGTTGCCCCTGGGAGTGGAGGGGGAGGGCGAGTGGCTGGATCTGGAGTTCACCGAACACCTCGATCCGGCGGCGGTCCGTATCCGGCTGCAGCGGGAGCTGCCGCCAGAATTCCGCCTGCTCTCGGCGGCGGCGGTGCCGAGCTTCGGACCCAGCCTTTCCCAGGAGCTGGCAGCGGCCCACTGGCGTTTCGACCTGCGGGCCAAGGGCCCCGGTCCCGTCCCCAGCCGGATCGCCTGGCACCAGGGGGTGGCCGCGCTGAACGCTGCCAGCACGTTGATCTGGCATGACACCGACAAAAAGGGCCGGCCCCGCCAGCGCGATTGCCGGCCGGCCCTGCTGGATCTGTGCCTTTCGCTTGGCGATGGCGATGGCGATGACGCTGAGCCCCTGGAGCAGGTGCAGCTCACCCTCGCGGCGGCGGTGGATGGGGCCGGCCGCAGCCTCCGGCCTGATCAGCTCGCCCACTGGGTCGGCCACGAGCTGGGGCGGCCGGTGCACTGTGCCCACCAGTGCCGCACGGCCGTGGTGCTCGCAGACAGGGCGCCGGTGCCCGCGTGTTAATCTCCGAACCAGGCGACACGCTGTCTGCCGCAAGCTTTCCGCCGCCCCGCGCAGCGCCACAAGCTCTCCCCGCGCCACCAGCAACCGGTGGTTGTCCGCAGGGTCGATGCCCCAGGGCCATCCCAGCGAGCGATCCACCCCCTCAGCTTCACCCTCGGCTCCGGATCCTGCACGGTCTTCCATCCCGTTGTCGGCTCCACCGCTCCACCGGTGAAGCACCAGTCGCCTGCAACGCTGCCTTCCCTGCTTTCCCGGTCGCGCACCGATGCGAAAGCCTTTGTTCGTTCTTGCAGCAGCCCGTGGCTGCCGGCTCTCCCTACTCCCCTCCCATCCGGTTGATGCGGTCGCCGACCTTCGGGTCCGCTGGCGGATGGATCATTCCTCCCACCCATGCCCCAGCAGATCGTCATTGCCGAGCAACTGCGGATCGCCGCGGTTCTCAAGGATGAACGTGTCGATGAACTGATCGTTGCCCAGGGCCGCTACCAGATCGGTGACGTGTATCTGGGCACCGTGGAGAATGTGCTTCCCGGCATTGATGCCGCCTTCGTGAACATCGGCGAGAGCGAGAAAAACGGTTTCATTCACATCACCGACCTCGGTCCGCTGCGCCTCAAGAAGGGCGGCGCGGGCATCACCGAACTGCTGGAGCCGAAGCAGAAGGTGCTGGTGCAGGTGATGAAGGAGCCCACCGGCACCAAGGGACCCAGGCTCACGGGCAACCTGGCGCTGCCGGGCCGCTTCCTGGTGCTGCAGCCCCATGGCCAGGGGGTCACCATCTCCCGCCGCATCGACGGCGAACACGAACGCAACCGCCTGCGTGCCCTCGGGGTGCTGATCAAGCCCCCCGCCGCCGGCCTGCTGGTGCGCACCGAGGCAGAAGGGGTGCCCGAAGACCAGCTGATCGACGACCTCGAGGCGCTGCTGCGCCAGTGGGAGGCGATCCAGACGGCGGCCGAATCGGCCTCCCCGCCGGTGCTCTTGAACCGCGACGAAGACTTCATCCACCGGGTGCTGCGCGACCTCTACACCCCGGAGGTTCAGCGGGTGGTGGTGGACACGCCCGGTGCGGTGTCCCGGGCCAACGCCTTCCTGGGTGTCGACCACGCCAACGTGCTGGTTGAGGCCCATGGGGAGCCCGCCGAAATCCTCGAGCACTACCGGGTGAATGCCACCATCCGCGACGCGCTCAAGCCGCGGGTGGAGCTGCCCTCCGGCGGTTACGTGATCATCGAGCCCACCGAGGCCCTCACCGTCATCGACGTCAACTCCGGCTCCTTCACCCGCTCCGCCAACGCTCGCGAGACGGTGTTGTGGACCAACTGCGAGGCCGCCGTGGAGATCGCCCGCCAGCTGAAGCTGCGCAACATCGGCGGCGTGGTGATCGTCGACTTCATCGACATGGATTCCCGCCGCGACCAGCTGCAGTTGCTGGAGCACTTCACCCAGTCCCTGCGCGACGACACCTCCCGGCCCCAGATTGCCCAGATCACCGAGCTCGGCCTGGTGGAACTCACCCGCAAGCGCCAGGGGCAGAACATCTACGAGCTGTTTGGCCGCGCCTGTCCCACCTGCGGCGGCCTCGGCCACGTGGCCGTGCTGCCCGGCAGCGACACGCTCCAGCCCCTGGCCAGCACGGCGGGGCTCGTGCGCTCG
Organism: Cyanobium sp.; assembly: GCA_007135755.1. GTDB lineage: Bacteria > Cyanobacteriota > Cyanobacteriia > PCC-6307 > Cyanobiaceae > NIES-981. Next base: position 18,242 of record SLIG01000014.1, on the reverse strand, counting down.
GCGGCCTCCGCCCGGGCGGGTGTGCAGGCCCCCGGTGCCGACGTCGAGGCCGGTTCCTCCGGCCGCCGTCGCCGTGGGGGCCGGGGCCGCTCTGGGGCCGCGGTCCCCGCAGCGGAGCTGGCCGTGGTGTCACCGGCCCTTGAGGATGACGGGATGGCCGCCAGGGCCGGCGAGGCTCCGCCGTCCGGGCTGTCCGCCGGCAGCGCCGGTGGCGGCCGCCGCGCCGAGCCTGAACTGGTTGCGGTGCCCATGGATGCCGAACAGGAGGAGGTGTACGGCTGGCTGGGGCTCAATCCCACCCTGCTGCTGGACACTCCCCCCAGCAGCGAGAGCGCGGTGGTGCGGGTGATCCGGCCGGATGCCGATCCCGAGGCCGTGCTGGAGGACGCCCGCCGCGAGCTGGTGGCCAGCGGCTCCCGGCGCCGCCGGGGCCGCGGTGGACGGGGCGGCTCTGATGCTGCGTCGCGGACTGCCACCGCCGACAGCCCTGCCGGTGAGGGAGGGGCCGGAGCCGCCGGTCCGGCCACCGACAGCCCCGCGCCGGTTGAGATCACACCGCTGCCGATGCGGCTCCAGCCCGAACCCGTGGTCACCGTCTCCGTGTCCACCCGGGACACAGTTGTCCCCGTTGCGGTGCCAGCGCCGGAGGCTCCGGAGGCAGAGGACAGCGATCAGCCCCGCCGCCGCCGCCGCCGCTCCTCGGCTGCCCGCTGAGCGCGGCCGCGGTGGAGGTCGACCCCTGGCTGGGCCGTGACCCGCAGCAGTGCGCCGGTGTCGATGAAGTGGGTCGGGGTTGCCTGTTCGGCCCGGTGTTTGCCGCCGCGGTGGTGCTGCCGGCCGCGTCGGTTGCTCCCCTGCTAACCCTGGGCCTCGGCGACAGCAAGGCGCTCACGGCCCGCCGTCGCGCCGCCCTGGTGCCGGAGATCCGGCAGCGCGCCGCCGCCTGGGCCCTCGGCCAGGCGACGGCCGCCGAGATCGACCGCCTCGGCATCCGCATGGCCACCGAGCGCGCCATGGTGCGGGCCCTGCACAAACTGCCGGCCGCACCGGAGCTGCTGATCGTGGATGGGGTGCTGCCCCTGCGCGGCTGGCAGGGCCCCCAGGCCACCCTGGTGCGGGGGGACCAACGCTGCCCGGCGATCGCGGCCGCCAGTGTGCTGGCCAAGCAGGCCCGTGATCAGCTGCTGCGTGAGCTGGCCGGCCGCTACCCGACCTACGGCCTTGAGCGCCATGTGGGCTACGGCACGGCTCAGCACCGTCAGGCCCTGCTGGAGCGGGGCCCCACTCCCCTGCATCGGCGCAGCTTTCTGGGCCGTCTGGTTGGGCTCAGGGCTGGCGGCACCAGCGCTGGAAGTCCTCCACCACCTGCTGGCCCACCCGGGCCTTGATGCCCAGCAGGATGCCGGAGAGCAGGGACCGGCCCGTGCTCTCCAGCACCCGCGGCGGGATCAGCTTCAGCAGGGGCGGCTGACTCACCTGCACGCTCAGGCTGGCTTCCCCTTCCAGGCCCTGCTCACCGGCCTCCAGCCAGGAGTTCAGCGTGAGCTGAAAGTCATCCACCAGACCCAGGCCATCGAGCTTGCAGTCGAGCGCCTCGAGCTCCAGCCGTCCCGGGGTGGGGTGGGTGCAGATCTCCACCACAGGCTGGATCTGCAGCTGGAACACCTGCAACCGCGTCACGGTGTAGCAGTAGCGCTGTGGCGCGAGCCGCTTCAGCTGGCTGGGGTCGAGCATGGCCTTCAGGACCCGCTCCTCCTCGCCCAGGTAGCGAACCAGGCGGTCGCTCTGGTGCGGGATCGGCAGTTGCAGCCGCTGGCTGGCGCTGAACGCGAGGGGCATGGCCTGCGGCCCGGCGCGTCATGATCCTATCCACCGGCGTCCGGGTCCCCGTCCAGCCCAGCCGCCGAGCCCCGTCGTTCAGCCCAGCAGTCTTGATGCGCATCGCCTTCCTCGGCCCCGTTGGCACCTATGGCGAACAGGCAGCGCTGCAGTTGCTGCGTCTCGAGTCCCTTGAGGGCGCCGAGCTTGTGCCGCAGCAGGGCATCCGGGCCGTGATCCAGGCCGTGGCGGACGGCGGCTGTGAGGCTGCGGTGGTGCCGGTGGAGAATTCCGTGGAGGGCGGGGTGACCGCTTGCCTCGATGCCCTCTGGGAACACCCCGATCTGGCCATCGCCCACGCCCTGGTGCTGCCCATCCGCCATGCCCTGCTGGGCAGCGGGCCGCTGGAGGGCATCAGCGAGGTGCTCTCCCATCCCCAGGCCCTGGCCCAGTGCAGCCAGTGGCTGGCGGAGCACCTGCCCCAGGCCCTGCAGCTGCCCACCAGCTCCACCGCCGATGCCGCACGCATGGTCGCCGGCAGCCGCTTCCGTGCCGCGATCGCCTCCCGCCAGGCCGGCATCGAGCACGGCCTCACCGAGCTGGCCTATCCGGTCAACGATGCGGCCGGCAACTGCACCCGCTTCCTGCTGCTGCGCCGGGGGCCTCGAGGCCGCAGCGGGCCGCTGGCCAGCCTGGCCTTCTCGCTGCGCTCCAACCAGCCCGGCGCTCTGCTGCGGGCCCTGGCCTGCTTCGCCCACCGCCAGCTCAACATGAGCCGGATCGAATCGCGTCCGTCCAAGCGTGAGCTGGGCGAATACATCTTCTTCGTCGACCTGGAGCTGCCCCCCCAGGCCGACAACCCAGCTGCTGCCCTGGCTGCCGCCCTGGAGGAGCTCGAGCCCCTCTGCGAGCACCTCACCCTGTTCGGCGCCTACCCGCTCACCAACCTGGCCTGAGGGCCATCCTTGCGGCCGCGGAAGACGCCGAACTGCATCAGCCCGCTGGCGAAGGCCCAGTGCATCAGCAGGATCGTGGGGGTTTCGCGCAGGCCCTGAACCACCGCCTGGGGCCCCAGCCCGAGCACGGCGCCGGGGCGGCGCACCCCCTCGAGGATCGAATCGATCCAGGACGGCAGGGTGGGGGCTGTCCAGTCGGCGGTCTCCACCATGAGCCCGCCGGCCCAGGGGCTGGTTTCGAGGTTGCGGCGCAGCGAGGGGATGCTGGCGAACTCGGGATGGGCCCATTGCTCGAGCAGCTGACGCATCACCCAGCGCTCCCGTCTGGTCATGGCGCCGGCGGCGGGATCGCGCCGGTTCCAGTCGGCCACCGCCAGCAGGCCGCCGGGCCGCAGCACCCGCAACAGTTCATCGGCGTAGCGCTGCTTGTCGGGCATGTGGGGGGAGGCCTCCACACTCCAGACGGCATCGACACTGCCATCGCTCAGGTCGAGGGCCAGGGCATCCATCACGGCGAAGCGGCAGTGGCCCAGATCGGCAGGGGTGAGGGCCCGGGCCCTCTCGATCTGGGCCGGGCTGATGCTGATGCCCAGCACCTCCAGGCCGTAGTCGCGAGCGAGGATGCGGGCGCTGCCACCGATGCCGCAGCCCACATCCAGCACCCGGGCGCCGCGGGGCAGCTGATCCATCCCGCTCCAGCGAACCAGTTCGTGCACGAAGGCCTCCTTGGCCTGGCGGAAATCCACGGCTCCGGGCCGCTTCGGGGGGATCCCGTAGTGGCCCAGATGGATGTGATCGCCCCAGAGGCGCTCCAGCAGCTTGTCTTCGGTCCAGCGGTCGTAGGCGGCAGCCACGCTGCTGCTGTCGGTGTAGCGCCGGTTGCGGCGCAGCCAGAGGGCGGCAGCAACGGCTGCCGCGCCCAGGCCGGTGAGTCCTGCGGCCAGGGGCCAGCTCACGAGGGTCATGGAAAGGGGCGGGGCGTCGGCGGGTCGGGCTACTGGGGTTGGAAGGTGTCCTTCAACACGGTGCGGGCCGCCAGCTGCCGGCGGGTGTGATCGAGCAGCTGAAATTCCTGGCGCAGCCGCTCTCCCGTGTCGGTGACCTCCAGCAGGGCCTGCTGTTGATCAGCCACTGGCCCGCCCAGGTGGGCGCCGATCCAGAACGACAGCTCGCGGGGAAGATCCGGCAGATCGCTGGGCAGCTGGGCCGGTTTGCCGACCAGCTTGGCCGTGAGTTCCACCACATCCTGCAGGGCCTGCCGCACGTCGCCGGCCAGGGTGCCAAGGTCGTTGGCGGCTGTTGGGGTCTCGTCTTCGATCCAGCTCACCAGCCCAACGCGAAAGGGTGCTTCACGCACCACATCCAGCACCCGGAAGCGCTGCTGGCCCATGGTCACGATGTTGCTGCGGTCGTCCTCCTGGGTCTGGCAGTGGATCACCTCGGCACAGCAGCCCACATCCGCCATGCGGCGTTTCTGGGGATCCCAGCGCACCACGCCGAAACGCCGGTCCTCCGCCATCACGGTGCGCAGGAGCATGCGGTAGCGCGGCTCGAAGATGTGGAGAGGGAGCACTTCCTGGGGGAAAAGCACCACGTCCGGCAAGGGAAACAGGGGCAGCTCCCTGACGGCCAGTTCTGCCATGGCTTGTTCAGGAGGCGCACACCGATCCTAGGGAGATGGCCTCAGCCAGCGCGGCCCGATCAGAGCTTCACCTCAATGTCCACACCACTGGGCAGATCGAGCTTCATCAGGGCGTCGATGGTTTTGGCCGAGGGGCTGTAGATGTCGATGATGCGCCGGTGGGTGCGGGTCTCGAAGTGCTCCCGGGAGTCCTTGTCCACGTGAGGGGAGCGCAGGACGCAGTAGATCTTGCGCTTGGTGGGCAGGGGGATCGGTCCGATCGCGGTGGCGGCGGTGTGATCGGCTGTTTCGATGATTTTTTCGCAGGAGAGATCGAGCATCCGGCGATCAAACGCCTTCAGGCGGATGCGGATCTTCTGCTGGGCGATGGTGGCGGACATGGCTGGAAGGGGTGCTGGGGCGTCCGGATGGACGTCCACAGGGATGGTGAGGTTGTCGAGGTGCTGAGCTTGGCCGGGAGGAGGGGGGGGCGAGGCCCCCCCGATCCGATCAGGCGATGATCTTGGACACGACGCCGGCGCCGATGGTGCGGCCGCCTTCGCGAATGGCGAAACGCATGCCCTGCTCGATCGCCACCGGGCAGATCAGCTCGCCGGTCATTTTGATGCGGTCGCCCGGCATCACCATTTCCACGTTGGCACCGTCGTCAGAGGTGAAGGCGGTGATCTGGCCGGTCACATCGGTGGTGCGGATGTAGAACTGCGGGCGGTAGCCGGCGAAGAAGGGGGTGTGGCGCCCACCTTCTTCCTTCTTCAGCACATACACCTCACCCTCGAACTTGGTGTGGGGGGTGATGGAGCCGGGCTTTACCAGCACCATGCCGCGCTCGATGTCTTCCTTCTGGATGCCGCGCAGCAGCAACCCCACGTTGTCACCGGCCATGCCCTCATCGAGGAGCTTGCGGAACATCTCCACACCGGTGACGGTGGATTTGCGGGTGTCGCGGATGCCGACGATCTCGATCTCCTCGCCCACCTTCACCTTGCCGCGCTCGATGCGGCCGGTGGCCACGGTGCCGCGGCCGGTGATCGAGAACACGTCCTCCACGGCCATCAGGAAGGGCTTGTCGATTTCGCGCTCGGGCTCGGGGATCGACTCATCGACGGCGTCCATCAGCTCGTCGATCTTGGCTTCCCACTCGGCGTTGCCTTCGAGGGCCTTGAGGCCGGACACCTTGATCACGGGGATGTCATCGCCGGGGAAGTCGTAGCTGCTGAGCAGTTCACGCACCTCCAGCTCCACCAGCTCGAGGATCTCCTCGTCGTCCACCATGTCGCACTTGTTGAGGGCCACCACCAGGGCGGGCACACCCACCTGCTTGGCCAGCAGGATGTGCTCCTTGGTCTGGGCCATGGGGCCGTCGGTGGCGGCCACCACCAGGATGGCCCCGTCCATCTGGGCGGCACCGGTGATCATGTTCTTCACATAGTCCGCGTGGCCCGGGCAGTCCACGTGGGCGTAGTGTCGGTTACCGGTTTCGTACTCAACGTGGGCGGTGTTGATCGTGATGCCGCGCTCACGCTCCTCCGGTGCGCCATCGATCTGGTCGTAGGCCTGGGCCTTGGCCTGGCCCTTCTTGGCCAGCACGCTGGTGATGGCGGCAGTGAGGGTGGTCTTGCCGTGGTCAACGTGGCCGATGGTGCCGATGTTGACGTGGGGTTTGTTCCTTTCGAACTTCTCGCGAGCCATTGGAGGAAAGAATCGGGGGGGGTAGAGAGTGGGTTAAAGATCAGGACTTGCCCTGATTCTTGGAGATGATGGCCTCGGCCACATTGCGAGGAACTTCCTCGTAATGGCTGAATTCCATCGAGAAGATACCCCGACCCTGGGTCATGGATCGGAGCTGGGTGGCGTAGCCGAACATTTCGGCCAAGGGCACCTTGGCCTGGACCTTGGAGAGCCCATCGTCGACAGACTGCCCCTCAACCTGGCCACGGCGGGAGGAGAGATCGCCGATGACCGAGCCGAGGAAGTCCTCAGGCACCTCGACCTCCACCTTCATCATCGGCTCAAGAAGCACGGGATTGCACTTCTTGACACCGTCTTTGAAGGCCATGGATCCGGCGATCTTGAACGCCATCTCCGATGAGTCGACGTCGTGGTAGGAGCCGTCGACCATGGTGACCTTCACATCGATCATCGGATAACCCGCGAGCACGCCAGACTCGCAGGTTTCCTTCATCCCGTTTTCGGCAGGACCGATGTATTCCTTGGGAACGACACCGCCAACAATCTTGTTGACGAACTCGAACCCTGAACCCGGTTCGCCGGGTTCCATCTCAATCACCACATGGCCGTACTGGCCTTTACCGCCGGTCTGGCGGGCGAATTTGCCCTCGCCCTTGGCGCTGCCACGGATGGTTTCGCGATAGGACACCTGAGGGGCGCCGATGTTGGCTTCCACCTTGAACTCACGCAGCATGCGGTCCACCAGGATTTCCAGGTGCAACTCGCCCATGCCGGCGATCACGGTCTGGCTGGTCTCAGGGTCGGTGGACACCCGGAAGGTGGGGTCTTCCTCGGAGAGAGATTGAAGAGCCTTGGAGAGCTTCTCCATGTCGCCCTTGGTCTTGGGCTCCACAGCCACGGAGATCACCGGCTCGGGGATGTAGAGCGATTCCAGAACGATGGGATCGCTGTCGGTGCACAGCGTGTCTCCGGTGGTGGTGTCCTTGAGGCCGAGCACGGCCCCCAGATCACCGGCGCGGAGCTCATCCACCTCCTCGCGGTCGTCGGCCTTGAGCACGATCAGGCGGGAGATGCGCTCCTTCTTGTCCTTGGTGGAGTTGAGCACGTAGCTGCCCTTCTGCAGCACACCTGAGTAGATGCGCACGAAGGTGAGTTTGCCGAAGGGATCGGCCATCACCTTGAAGGCCAGGGCGCTGAAGGGAGCACTGTCGTCGGACGGCCGCGCCGCCTCGCTGCCGTCGGGCAGCAGACCCTGGATCGGTGGCACATCCACCGGTGCGGGCAGGTAGTCGACCACGGCGTCGAGCAGCAGCTGAACCCCCTTGTTCTTGAAGGCCGAACCGCAGAGCATCGGCACCAGACCATGGCGCAGAACTCCGTCGCGGATGCCCTTGCGCAGCTGCGCTTCGCTGAGCTCGCCGTTCTCCAGGAACACCTCCACCAGGTCTTCGTCGGTTTCGGCCACCGACTCCATCAGCTTGTTGCGCCACTCGGCCACGGTGTCGGCCATGTCGGCGGGCACATCGGTTTCTTCGATGTCCTTACCGAGGTCGTCCTTGTAGATGTAGGCCTTGTTCTTCACCAGATCGATGATCCCGCTGAGATCACCCTCGGCACCAATCGGCAGCTGAATGGGGGCGGCGTTGGCCTTCAGGCGGTCCTTGATCTGCCCGTACACCTTGAGGAAGTCGGCGCCGGTACGGTCCATCTTGTTGACGAACACCATGCGGGGCACCTTGTAGCGATCCGCCTGGCGCCACACCGTTTCCGACTGGGGCTGCACCCCGCCAACGGCACAGAACACGGCGATCACCCCATCAAGCACCCGCATCGAGCGCTCCACCTCGATGGTGAAGTCGACGTGTCCAGGGGTGTCGATGATGTTGATGCGGTGGTCGTTCCAGCTGGTGGAAATGGCCGCAGCGGTGATGGTGATGCCACGTTCGCGCTCCTGGGCCATCCAGTCGGTGACGGCGGCGCCGTCATGGACTTCGCCCATCTTGTGGACGACCCCTGAATAGAAGAGGATGCGCTCAGTGGTGGTGGTTTTGCCCGCGTCAATGTGAGCGGCGATGCCGATATTTCTGACGCGTTCCAGTGGAAAGGCGCGGGCCACGGGTGTGATCTCCGAAGGGTCTACAGGGTGGAGAGGAGCACTCTAGTGATCACTCCCCTGGGGCGAGTTGAGCTCGAACTCAGTAGCGGTAGTGGGCGAAGGCCTTGTTGGCCTCGGCCATCTTGTGGGTTTCTTCCCGCTTGCGAACGGCGCTTCCGGCTTCGTTGGCGGCATCCATGAGCTCACCGGCGAGCTTCTGGGCCATGCTGCGGCCGTTGCGGGCCCTTGAAAAGTTCACCAGCCAGCGCAGAGCCATGGCGGTGCCGCGTTCCTGGCGCACCTCCATGGGCACCTGATAGGTGGCGCCGCCCACCCGGCGGGCCTTCACAGCCACCAGAGGTGTGGCATTGCGAACGGCCGTTTCGAACAGCTCCAGGGGGTCGCTGCCGGTCCGCTCGTTGATCAGGCTGAAGGCATCGGAGAGAATCCGCTGGGCGGTGGACTTCTTGCCGTGCTTCATGAGCCTGGCCACCATCATGGAGGCCAGGCGGCTGTTGAACTGCGGGTCGGGCAGGACCGGACGCTTGACGGCGGCGTTGCGGCGGGACATGGGGTCGCGGTGTCGTGGCTGGTGGGAAAAGCAGGTGGGGGCTCAGGGCCTCTGGCCCCGAGAGGCCTGGTCGCTCAGTCCTTGGGGGTTTTGGCGCCGTACTTCGAGCGGGCCTGGCGGCGATCCTTGACGCCGGCCGTGTCGAGGGTGCCGCGAATGATGTGGTAGCGCACACCGGGGAGATCCTTCACCCGGCCCCCGCGGATCAGCACCACGGAGTGCTCCTGGAGGTTGTGGCCGATGCCGGGGATGTAGGCCGTGACTTCGAACCCTGAGGTCAGCCGCACCCGGGCCACCTTGCGCAGGGCCGAGTTGGGCTTCTTCGGGGTTGAGGTGTACACACGGGTGCAGACCCCGCGGCGTTCGGGGCAGGCCCGCAACGCCGGCGATTTGGTCTTGCGGGTCAGTCGCTGACGCTCGGTACGGATGAGCTGCTGGATTGTGGGCATCGAGGGCCGGAAGTTCGGGGGCCGGGAACGAAACGACTGGGCGGGCGTTCCGACCTCAATCGACAATCCGCCACCTTACCGGGTCGTCCGACCCCTCCCTGCCAGCGGGCTGAAGGCCGCCCCGCAGGCACAGGTGCGGACCGCCTCGGCACTGCGCACCAGAAACCCGCCGCCGCTCAGATCGCCGCGGTAGTCGAGGCTCAGGCCCGTGAGCAGCGCCGCCTGCTCCGGGGGAGCGTGGAGGGTCACCCCGTCGGAGCGGGCGATGGGAACGCCCGCCAGGTGGCCGGGCCGCAGCCGGATCGTCCACTGCTCGCAGCCCCCCTCCACCAGGTCCACATGCATCAGGCCGGGGGTGCCGGCCACAGCCGCCTGGCGCCCCAGTTCGGCGGCGGCAGCGGCGGTGAGACGCAGGCTGTGGCCCTTGGGCATGGCTGGGCGACCGCCGCGGCAGCGGGCAACGGAGAGCTCCACTCTGGCAGCCATCCCGGATCAGGGCACCAGGCCCACCCCGTTGTGGACGCTGCCCACCACGCCCCGGCCCTTCACCTGCAGGCTGCCGCCCATCACCAGGCCGGTGGAGCTGCCGCCATCGAGGTTGAGGGCATCCCGCAGACCCATCTGCTGCAGGACCTGGGCGGTCTGCGCCAGGGTCGGCCCCGGCGAGCCCTCCCCCTCCAGGGTGATCAGCCACACTTCCCGCCCGTCGCTGGCCAGCACGGTGCGTGGTGCTCCCTGGGTCATGAAGCTGGCGGCGAAACCTTCGGCACTGCCGTTGAGCACGTTGCGCCCGCCCTCCAGCAGCAGCGGCCCGCCGCCGATCACCTGCTGGGCCTCACCCAGGGGGGAACTCGGGCGGCTGCTGAGGCTGAGTCGCTCGCCCCGGCCCCAGGGCAGCACGGCGCCGCCCCGGCCCACCAGCAGGGTGTCGCCCTGGCGCAGGGGCACGCCCCGCTCCAGCTCGACGGCGCTGAACTGCTGCACCACCGTGTCGTTGCGCAGCAGCAGGGCCGTTTCGTTGCCGCTTAGGGCCTGGTAGGCAGGGCCCCAGTCGGCGGTGTAGCGGCTGATGCCCCGCTGCACGAAGCCGCTGTTCACCACCACCAGCGGCAGGCGGCGCCCGTCGCTGCCGGCCACCCACTCCTCGAGGCTGAGGCGCCCGAAGCGGGGCAGCTCGCGGCCGTTCCAGGCGGCCACCCCGCGGTTGAGAATCGGTCCAGACAGCCAGCGCCCGTCGCGCTTGAGCGCCCCCAGGGGCAGCCTGCGCACGCGGTTGAAATAGCCCCCGTTGATGGCCACCAGGGCCTGGTTCTGCTGGGCCAGCTGGGTGAGTGTGCCCAGCCCGGTCATGCCCCCGGGCCGCACCAGCGGCACCAGCTGGAGAGGGCCGTTGGCCGGCTCCACACGCACGGCATTGATGCGCATCCCATCGCGGCCCAGGCGGTCCCAGCGCACGCCGCGGCCCAGCAGGGCCTGCAGGCGTGGATCGATCGATGCCGGCGCCGCCGGGGCGGCGGCCGGGGCGCCGCCGGGCAGGTCGATCACCACCCGGGAGGGCTCGCCGAGGGTGAACACCCGGCTCGGCGCTGCCCCGGCGGTGCGCAGGGCGATCCCGCGGCTGTCGCCGCGGGCGGCCAGGCCCAGGCCCTGCAGCTCCCGCAGCCGCTCGCCATCGCCGCGGATCCCCAGCAGCAGTTCCCCGGCGGCGGTCTCAACCAGCGCCGGACCGCTGAGGTCCAGCACCACCCGGCGGCTGCCCACCTGGGTGGAGCTGCGCACCCCCACCAGCGTGGTCACCGGCAGATCCAGGGTCAGGCGTTCGCCGTCGGCCCCGAGCCGCACTCCCACCGCCAGCAGCAGCGGCAGGGCATCGATGGCCACCTCGTCGTCGAGAGCCTGCTGCTGGCCCGGCGACACCTTCAGGGGGCGGCCGTACCACTCCAGATCCAGGCTGCCGTCGCTGAGGCTGCGGCTGCTCACCCCCAGTTGGTTCTGCAGCACCTCCAGGGGGAGCCACAGCTGGCTCGGCGTGCTGACGCTGCCGATCCAGCGCCAGCGCGCCTGCTGGGCGCGGCCGTTCACCAGCAGCGTCCCACCTTCGCGCGTTTCCATGGCTGCCGGCGCCGCCGGGCGGGAGCTCTGGGGCCGCACCGGCGGCGGCGTCCGCGGCGCCGCCAGGGCCGTTGCCGCCAGCAGCGATGGCGCCAGTGCCAGCGCCACCAGGCCGGTGGCAGCGGCTGCGCTCCGGGCGCGATGCCCACCGGCCTGGTGGCGAGTGGGCTGAAGCCTTCGCCCTGCCGACTGCCCCATTACGTCCCTGCTGGTCATGGCCCGCCGCCTCACGGTCTGCCGGTGGCCGCTGACCCTAGGCGTGGCCTCAGGGCTGCACCTGACTAGGATTACCAGTCCAACAGGTGCCTGCACCCCGGAGACAGCCGACACTGGCCCGCACCGGCTCGATCGGCCACCCGCCGCGGGTCCACCGCCAGGCGGCACGGCCCCGGACCCTGGGCGCCCTCCCGTGCCACTCCAGCCCCTGTTCTCCGTACCGCCACCCGGTACCGCCACCCGTTCGCCACTCGCCGGAACACCTCGGGATATGCCTCGATTCCCCCGCCCCTCCTGGCCCCACCGCGACAGTCCTGCCCCTGCCGCCGTGGCTGGAGAACGGGACGCCTGCGGGGTGGGGTTCGTGGCCTCCCTGCGCGGAGAACCCAGCCATTGGCTTCTGCAGCAGGCCCTGCGCGGCCTGGGCTGCATGGAGCACCGCGGCGGCTGTGGCGGCGACGGCGATTCCGGCGATGGTGCCGGCGTGCTCTGTGGCATCCCCTGGAGCTTTCTGGAGGCCGTGTGGCCCGAGGCCGCCGCTGCTGCAGGCAGCCCCCGCGGCCTCGGGATGGTGTTTCTGCCCACCGATGCCGAGCGCCGCGAACAGGCCCGCGCCTTCTGCGACCAGGAGGCTGAGCTCTTCGGGTTGCGCAGCCTGGGCTGGCGCAATGTGCCCGTGGAGGCGGCGGTGCTCGGTCCGATGGCCCGCAGCACCGCTCCCTGCATCGAGCAGTGGCTGCTGGCAGCCGAGGTGGAGGGCGATGCCCTCGAAGCCCTGCTGTTCCGCCTGCGCCGCCGCTGCGGCGACCGGGCCCGGGAGGCCTGGGGCGCCGCCGCCGCCGGCGACCTCTACTTCGCCGCCCTCAGCAGCCGCACCACCGTGTACAAGGGCATGGTGCGCTCAGAGGTGCTGCCGGCCTTCTACGCCGACCTGCGTGATCCGCGCTTCGCCGTCACCTTTGCGGTGTACCACCGCCGCTTCAGCACCAACACCCTCCCCCGCTGGCCCCTGGCCCAGCCGATGCGGCTGCTGGGCCACAACGGCGAGATCAACACGTTATTGGGCAACATCAACTGGGCCCGCGCTTCGGAGTCCAACCTCGATGCGGTGTGGGGCGAGTCGGCGGCCGACCTCAAGCCGGTGGTGAATCCGGCCTTCAGCGATTCGGCCAACCTCGATGCCACCCTCGAGCTGCTGGTGCGCAGCGGCCGCCCGATCACCGACGGCCTGCTCACCCTGGTGCCGGAGGCCTTCCGCCACCAACCCGAACTGGAGAGCCGGCCGGCGATCCAGGCCATGTACGAGTTCAACGCCTGCACCCAGGAACCCTGGGACGGTCCGGCCCTGCTGGTGTTCAGCGATGGCCGCAGCGTTGGCGCCACCCTGGATCGCAACGGCCTGCGGCCGGCCCGCTACTGCATCACCAGTGATGGCTACGTGGTGATGGGCTCGGAAACCGGGGTGCTGGAGCTGCAGGAATCCCTGATCGTGGAGAAGGGCCGCCTCGGTCCTGGCCAGATGCTGGCCGTGGACCTCGAGCAGGGCCGGCTGCTGCACAACTGGGAGGTGAAGGAGGAGGCCGCGGCCCGCCATCCCTATGCCAGCTGGCTGGCCGAGCACCGCCGCGCGCTGCCGTCCCAGCCCTGGGAGCAGCAGCGCCGCCTGGCCGACCTTGACCTGCTGCGCCAGCAGACCGCCGTCGGCTTCACCGCCGAAGACCTCGATCTGGTGATCGACGACATGGCCGGAGCCGGCAAGGAGCCCACCTACTGCATGGGTGACGACATCCCCCTGGCGGTGCTCTCCAGCAAGCCGCATCTGCTCTACGACTACTTCAAGCAGCGCTTCGCCCAGGTCACCAACCCACCCATCGACCCCCTGCGCGAAAAGCTGGTGATGAGCCTGGAGATGCACCTCGGCCGGCGGGGATCGTCCCTGCGCCCCGAGGCCTCCGGTGCCGCCGTGCTGCATCTCGACAGCCCGCTGCTCAACGAGGCCGAGCTGGGCTCCCTGGCTGATCAGGGCCTGCCTGCGGCCACCCTCTCCACCTTGGTGCCGGTGGCCGCCGGGCCGGCCGGCCTGGAGCAGGCTGTGCTGCGGCTCCAGCGAGAGGCTGAAGCGGCGGTGCGCGACGGATGCCAGATCCTGGTGCTCAGCGATCGCCTCGGCCTCGACGGTGGGCCGGGTGGCATTGGTGCCACCGCCACCTACGTGCCGCCGCTGCTGGCGGTGGGGGCGGTGCACCACCACCTGTTGAGCCTGGGCCTGCGCCTGCACGCCTCTTTGGTCGTGGATACGGCCCAGTGCTGGAGCACCCACCATCTGGCCTGCCTGATCGGTTTTGGAGCCAGCGCGGTGTGCCCGTGGCTGACCTGGGAGACCACCCGTCACTGGCTGGCCCAGCCCCGCACCCAGAAGCTGATTGAAACTGGCAAGTTGCCGGCCCTCGATGGTGACAAGGCCCAGGCCAATGTGCGCAAGGCCCTCGAAGATGGGCTGCGCAAGATCCTCTCCAAAATCGGCATCTCACTGCTGGCCAGTTACCACGGAGCCCAGATCTTCGAGGCCATTGGCATCGGCGCCGATCTGATCGAGCTGGCCTTCCGCGGCACCACCAGCCGTATCGCCGGCCTCAGCCTGGCCGAACTGGCCTGCGAAACCCTCAGCTTCCACGCCAAGGCGTTTCCCGAACTGGATCGCACCAAGCTCGAATTCATGGGCTTCGTGCAATACCGCAGCGGTGGGGAATACCACCTCAACAGCCCGGAGATGGCCAAGGCCCTGCACGCGGCCGTCAAGGCCGGCCCGGGCTACGACCACTTCTCCACCTACAAAACCCTGCTCGAGAACCGGCCCGTCACCGCCCTGCGCGACCTGCTGGAGCTACGGCCGGCGGCCACACCCCTGCCCCTGGATCAGGTGGAGAGTGTGGAGAGCATCTGCCGGCGCTTCTGCACCGGCGGCATGAGCCTGGGTGCCCTCTCCCGCGAGGCCCATGAGGTGCTGGCGGTGGCCATGAACCGGCTCGGCGGCAAGAGCAACAGCGGCGAGGGGGGCGAGGACTCGGCCCGCTTCCACGTGCTCGATGATGTGGACGCCGGCGGTCGCTCCGCCACCCTGCCCAGCATTGGCGGCCTGCGCAACGGTGACACCGCCTGCTCGGCGATCAAGCAGGTGGCCTCGGGGCGCTTCGGGGTGACGGCCGAGTATCTGCGCAGCGGCCAGCAGCTGGAGATCAAGGTGGCCCAGGGGGCCAAGCCCGGGGAGGGCGGCCAGCTGCCCGGCCCCAAGGTGGATGCCTACATCGCCTGGCTGCGCAACAGCAAGGCGGGCGTGCCGCTGATCTCTCCGCCACCCCACCACGACATCTATTCGATCGAGGATCTGGCCCAGCTGATCCACGACCTGCACCAGGTGCATCCCGCCGCCAAGGTGAGTGTGAAGCTGGTGGCTGAGATCGGCATCGGCACGATCGCTGCCGGGGTGGCCAAGGCCAACGCCGACGTGATCCAGATCTCCGGCCACGACGGCGGCACCGGCGCCTCGCCGCTGAGCTCCATCAAGCATGCCGGCAGTCCCTGGGAGCTGGGCCTGAGCGAAGTGCACCGGGCCCTGCTGGAGAACGGCCTGCGCGACCGGGTGCTGCTGCGCGCCGATGGCGGCCTCAAGACCGGCTGGGACGTGGTGATCGCGGCCCTGCTGGGGGCCCAGGAATACGGCTTCGGTTCGGTGGCGATGATCGCCGAGGGCTGCATCATGGCCCGTGTCTGCCACACCAACAACTGCCCCGTCGGCGTGGCCAGCCAGAAGGAGGCGCTGCGCAAGCGCTTCACCGGCATCCCTGAGCACGTGGTGAATTTCTTCCTGTTCGTGGCCGAGGAAGTGCGCCAGCTGCTGAGTGTGCTGGGGGTGGCCAGCCTCGATGAGCTGATCGGCCGCAACGAGCTGCTGGCCCCGCGGCAGGTGGCGTTGGCCAAAACCAGTGCCGTGGATCTCTCCTGCCTGCTGGATCCGCTGCCGGCATCCGCCGATCGCAGCTGGCTGGCCCAGGCCAGCGAGGCCCACTCCAACGGGCCGATTCTCGAGGACCGGTTGTTGGCCGACGCGGAGCTGATGGCCGCCATCGACGGCCATGGCCACGCCGACCGCAGCCTGGCGATCATCAACACCGATCGCAGCGTGGGGGCCCGGCTGGCCGGCGAAATCGCCGCCCGCCACGGCAACAAAGGCTTCCGCGGCCAGCTCGACCTGCGCTTCGAGGGGGCTGCCGGTCAGAGCTTCGGAGCCTTCCTGCTGCAGGGCATGAACCTGCATCTGGTGGGTGATGCCAACGACTACGTCGGCAAGGGCATGAACGGCGGCTGCATCAGTGTGGTGCCCCATGCCGGTGGGATCGATCCCGGCAGCCAGGTGATCCTGGGCAACACCTGTCTCTATGGCGCCACCGGCGGCGAACTGTTTGCCCTGGGCCGTGCCGGTGAGCGCTTCGCCGTGCGCAACAGCGGGGCGGTGGCGGTGGTGGAGGGCGCCGGCGACCACTGCTGCGAGTACATGACCGGCGGAGTGGTGGTGGTGCTGGGCAGCACCGGTCGCAATGTGGCCGCCGGCATGACCGGTGGGGTGGCTTTCATCCTCGACGAGGCCAGCGCCCTGACCCCACGCGTGAACCTCGACACGGTGGCGATCGTTGAGCTCAGCACCCCCGAGCAGGAGGCCATGCTCAAGCCCTTGCTGGAGCGTCACCTGGAGAGCACTGGCAGCATCCGCGCCGCCCAGATCCTGGCCGACTGGCACAGCTGGCGCCAGCGCTTCAAGCTGCTCGTGCCCCCTAGCGAAACGGCCACCGTGGGGCTGGCGCAGCGCGAGGCCGTGGCGGCGGCCTGAGGGTTGCCCTGGTTTGGAGGTTTCCGCCCTACCGCGGATGCTGCACCATCAGACGCTGCACCTCGCCGGCGTGGTAGCTGCTGCGCGTCAGGGGAGAGCTCACCACCTGCAGAAAGCCCAGATCCTCTTCGCCATGCAGCCGGAAGCCCTCAAACTGCTCCGGAGTCACGAAACGGTCTACAGGGAGGTGGTTTGACCCCGGTGAGAGGTATTGACCGATGGTCACGATGTCCACGGCGTGACGTCGCAGGTCGGCCATCACCTCCAGCACCTCTTGATCGCTCTCCCCCAGCCCCACCATCAGGCCTGATTTTGTGTAGGCGCGCGGCCAGCCGTCGCGCACCCGCTGCAGCAGTTCCAGGGAGCGTTCGTAGATCGCCTGGGGCCGGGCCCGCTTGTAGAGCCTGGGCACCGTTTCGATGTTGTGGTTGAGCACGTGGGGCGCTGCCTCCATCACGGCGGCCAGGGCGTCCCAGTTTCCGCAGAAATCGGGGATCAGCAGCTCGATCGTGGTGAGCGGCGACCGGCTGCGCACCGCCTCGATGCAGGCCACGAACTGGCTGGCGCCGCCGTCGGCGAGATCGTCGCGGTTCACGGCGGTGATCACCACATGGCGGAGACCAAGCCGCAGCACCGCCTCCCCCAGCCGCTCCGGCTCGGTGGGATCGAGGCTGCGCACGCTCTTGTCGAAGTCGATGTCGCAGTAGGGACAGGCGCGGGTGCAGCCCGGCCCCATGATCAGGAAGGTGGCCGTGCCACCGGCGAAGCACTCGCCGATGTTGGGGCAGCTGGCCTCCTGGCACACGGTGTTCAGCTTCAGGTCCAGCAGCAGGTCGGCCACCGCGCCGATGCGCTCGCGCTGGGGGGCCTTGACGCGCAGCCAGTCGGGTTTGAGCACGGCGGCAGGACCCGGGCGGGCCGGCGGAAGGGCAGGGACTGACTTTAGAAATGGCTCCCCTTGGATCAGGGGGGAGGGCCGGGGCAGGAACCTGATCGGCTGCGGCGGCCGCCCTATCCCCTAAAGTCCATCCATCGGGATGTAGCGCAGCTTGGTAGCGCACTTCGTTCGGGACGAAGGGGCCGCAGGTTCGAATCCTGTCATCCCGACTTGTCAGTGAGTTCGGCGCCTGGGTACCCCCGCGGGGTCACCACCCAGCCCTCGCTGCTGCGGCTGCTGCTGTTGCCCACCAGCACCAGGGTGAGCATGTCCACCTGCTCGATCGGCAGGCTCTCCAGCCGGTGCACGCTCACCTGCTCGTCGGAGCGGCCCAGCTGACGGGCCAGCACCACCGGTGTGGAGGCGGACCGTCCCGTCAGCAGGATCTCCCGCGCCCGGCCTAGTTGCCAGTGGCGGTCGCGCGAGCGGGGGTTGTAGAGCGCCACCACGAAATCGCCGGCCGCCGCGGCCTGGAGCCGCCGTTCGATCACCGGCCAGGGCGTGAGCCTGTCGCTGAGGCTGATGGTGCAGAAGTCGTGCATCAGCGGAGCGCCCACCCGGGCGGCGGCCAGTTGCAGAGCCGAGATCCCCGGGTGCACCGTGAAGCCGGGCCGGCCATCGGCGGGCTGCTGCAGCCACAGCTCCAGGGCCAGACCGGCCATGGCGTAGATGCCACTGTCACCGGAAGACACCAGAGCCACGCTGAGCCCCTGGCTGGCCAGCTCCAGGGCGAGCGCGCAGCGCGCCCGCTCCTCGGTGAGCTGGCCGTCGCAGCGCAGCTGGTCGGCGCGGCGCAGGGGCTCGAGCAGGTCGAGGTAGAGCCCGTAGCCCACCCACACCGTGGCTTCGGCGAGGGCCCGGCGGGCGTCGGG
>SLIG01000012.1 GCA_007135755.1 Cyanobium sp. | reverse complement strand
GCCGATCACGGCCACGCTGCGCACGCCGCTGAGGTCGCTGTCGGTGAAGAAGCGCCCCTGCCCCACCTCGAACTGCCGCACTGGCAGGAACTCGGGCGTGACTCCGAACACGGAGGTGGAGCTGCTCAGCCCGCCGCTCTGCACCACCTCGCTGAGGGTGATCTGGGGCGCCACCCGGCTCACGCTCGGCACCTGCTCGGCGATCGCTACGGCGTCCTCCAGCACCAGCGTGCGGGGGAAGTCGATCCCCTGGCGCCGGGTGTCGTTGTTGCCCGGCACCACGAACAGCACGTTGGCGCCGAGGGTGTCGAGCTGGCCGGCGGCCAGGTTCTGGGCCCCCCTGCCCACCCCCACCAGGGTGATCACCGAGGCGTTGCCGATCACGATGCCCAGCATGGTGAGCAGGCTGCGCAGGCGGTTGGCGCGCAGGGTGGCCAGAGCCATGCCCACGGTTTCACCCAGTGGCAGCCTGGAGGCCATGGCGGTGCGGCGACTGTCTAGAGGATGGCGCCGAATGCTTCAGGACTGTGGCTGCGGGCCACGCGGTGCACCTCGCCGCGCTGCAGATCGAGGGTGACGATCTCCCCCTGCTCCAGATCCGCGAGGGCGTTCACCACCCCCACGATCGCCGGGATGCCGGCGCTCTGGGCCATCAGGGCCGCGTGGCTGTTGATGCCCCCCACCTCGGTGATCACCGCCTTGGCCTTGCGGATCGCCTCCACGTAGGCGGAGGTGGTTTCGCGCACCACCAGGATCTCGCCGGTCTGAATGGCCACCGCCGCTTCGGGGTTCTGCACCAGCCGCACCCGGCCGCTCACCGAGCCGCTGCCGATCGGTTCCCCGCGGGAGAGCACCGCCGAGACCAGCCCCACCTTGATGAAATCGGTGGCCCCGCTAACCCCTGTGAGGGTGCCGGCGGTCTGCACCACCAGGTCGCCGTCCTCCAGGAAGCCCAGCTCACGAGCCAGCCCCATGGCGATGCTGAAGGTGCCGGTGGAGGAGTTCTGGTCTTTCACCAGCAGCGGGCTCACCCCCCAGCTCAGCTGCAGCTGGCGAGCCACGCGCTCCTCGCCGGTGATCGCCAGGATCGGCGTGCTGGGCCGGAACTTGCTCACGTTGCGGGCCGTGGCACCGCTTTCGGTGAGGGTGAGGATCGCCGCCGCGTTGAGGTTGCGGGCAATGGTGCTCACCGCCTGGCAGATGGCGTTGGGGATCGTGCTGGCCATGCGGCTGTCGATCACCCGCTGGGGGTAGTCGCGCTCGATGCGGCAGGCGATGGTGGCCATCGTGGCCACCGCCTCCACCGGGAAGTCGCCCACCGCGCTCTCATTGGAGAGCATCACCGCGTCGGTGCCGTCGAGGATGGCGTTGGCCACATCGCTCACCTCGGCGCGGGTGGGGCGGGGGCAGCTCACCATCGAATCGAGCATCTGGGTGGCGGTGATCACCGGGATGCCGAGGCTGTTGGCCTTGCGGATCAGTTCCTTCTGCAGCAGCGGCACCTCCTCCGCCGGCATCTCCACCCCGAGATCGCCGCGCGCCACCATCACCCCGTCGCAGAGCAGCAGGATGTCGTCGATCTGGTCGATGGCCTCGAACTTCTCGATCTTGGCCACCACCGGTGTGCGGTAGCCGTGCTTGGCGATCAGCTCCTTGATCTCCCGCAGGTCGGAGGGGTTGCGCACGAAGCTCAGCGCCACCCAGTCGACCCCCTGCTCGAGGCCGAAGGCCAGGTCGATGCGGTCCTTCTCGGTGAGGGCCCGGATCGAGAGCTGCACGTCGGGGAAGTTCACCCCCTTGTTGTTGGACAGCACCCCGCCCACCGTTACCCGGCACTGCAGGGTCTGGCTGGCCTGGTCCACCCCCTCCACGACCATCTCCACGCGGCCGTCATCCAGCAGGATGCGGCTGCCCTCGGGCACCTCCTCCGCCAGACCCTCGTAGGTGACGGTGGCGATGGTGTGGTCGCAGCTCACCGTGCGCGAGGTGAGCTGGAAGCTGTCGCCGTTCTGCAGGGTGATCGGCCCATCGGCGAAGCGTCCGAGGCGGATCTTGGGCCCCTGCAGGTCCTGGAGGATGCCCACATGCACCCCCAGCTCGGTGGACACCTGGCGGATGGTGG
Source organism: Cyanobium sp. (assembly GCA_007135755.1). GTDB lineage: Bacteria > Cyanobacteriota > Cyanobacteriia > PCC-6307 > Cyanobiaceae > NIES-981. The sequence goes on along the minus strand of SLIG01000012.1, from coordinate 7,120 downwards.
CGATGCGGGCCGCGTGCTCGGTGTGGTCGCCGTGGGAGAAGTTGAGCCGGAACGTGCTGGCACCGGCCGCGATCAGTTCCCGCAGCCGCTCAGGGGATTCGGTGGCGGGCCCGATGGTGGCCACGATCTTGGTGCGACGCATGAGATCGCGGTAATGCATCGGTGTCCCATGAGCCCGGTGAAACTACCATCGGGCCCCCATTTCGCCGTCCCTGCGTGGATCTGCACACCTACCAGCGCCAGTCGCGGAACACCGCCCGCTACCCCGGTGCCGGCAGCAACCCCATCTATCCCACCCTGGGGCTCTGCGGTGAAGCCGGCGAGGTGGCCGACAAGGTGAAGAAGGTGATCCGAGACCGCGGCGGGGCCTTCACCCCCGAGGTGATCCGCTCCCTGGAGCTGGAGCTGGGGGACGTGCTCTGGTATGTGGCCCAGCTGGCCACCGAGCTGGGTCTCGATCTCGATCAGGTGGCCCAGGCCAACCTCGACAAACTGGCCAGCCGGGCCGCCCGTAACGTGATCTCCGGAGACGGAGACCTGCGGTGAGGCTTTTGCTGCCAGTCAGGCTGCTGCCAGTCAGGCTGGTGTTGCCGCTGCTGCTGCTGCTTGCGCTGGTGCTGGCCCCCGCACCGGCCTGGGCGGCGGATCTGGCCGTGTCGGAGGTGACGCTGGAGCCCTGCCCTGCCGAGGACGTCGCCTCCCAGCCCGAACTGACCAGGCCCAGCGGCGCCCGCTGCTACGCCCTGCGCGGGATGGTGGACAACGCCGGGCGGCGGCCGGTGTTCGACACCGACGTGTACGCCCGCATCCTCGATGCCAGCGGTGAGCCGGTGCTGCAGAACCGCACCCGGGTGGGCTCGATCGGCGATGTGCCCCCGGGCCGTTCGGCCTTCGGCCTGCGGCTGGCGGTGCCCGCCGGCACCCCCGGCCCGCTCAGCTTCCGCAGCGTGCGCGCCCGGGGCTTCTCAGCGCCGGTGCGCACCCGGGCCGGGGAGGGCGATGAGCTGCTGCCCCTCGAGCAGGCCCTGGCCGACTGACCTGACCGGCAGCGGCCTTCAGACCGTGCGTTCAGAACCCGCCCGCCAGCACGCTCATGCTCAGGCTGCCGAGGATCTGCTGGCCGAAGCTCAGAGCCAGGAAGGCCAGGAGCGCGGACAGATCCAGTCCGCCGATCGGCGGGATCAGCCCGCGGAAGATGCCCAGGTAGGGATCGGTGATCGAGCTCACCGTGCTCAGCACCGGATTGCTCCAGTCGAGGTTGGGAAACCAGGTCAGCAGCACCCGCACCAGCAGGATCAGGGAATAGATCTGCAGGGTGTTGGCAACAACCAGCAGCAGCTGGGCGAGAACTTCCATGGCGTGGCGGGTCGGGACCGGAGGTGGATCAGCCTGAACTCTATGCAGCCTGCGATGACTGCGACTGCGCCTCCTCGGTTCGGATGGCGAAGGTGCGGTGGAACTTCTCGCTCAGACTCAGCCAGTAGGAGCGCCCTTCACTCTGACGCCGGCGCTCGATGAAGTTCTGGGCCAGCAGCTCCTTGATGTGCTCATAGGCCCCGGAGCCACGCAGCTCCACCAGCTCCGACTGCAGGATGCGCTTGCGCAGGGCGATGGTGGCGAGGGTGCGCAGGGTGGCGGTGGAGAGGTCCACCGGCAGCAGGTTCTGCACCAGGCCGGCCAGGCCGTCGCGCAGCTGCAGGCTGTAGCGGCGGCCCTCCTGGCGCACCTCCAGGGCGGTGTCGCGGTGGGCGTAGTCGGCCATCAGCGTGATCAGCCCCAGCTCCGCGGCGTCGCGATCCACCCCGGCCAGCTCAGCCAGTTCCCCCAGGCTCAGCGGCCGGCCCTTGAGGTAGAGGATCGCCTCCAGCCGGGCCGGCAGCGACAGGCCGTCCGCCGCGCCGCCGGAGGGGCCAGCGGCTGCTTCGCCGCCGGAGGGGCCGCTGCTGATCGGGTCGCCGGGGGACGTGCTCAAGGACCTGTGCATCGGGGCGAGCCGGAGCTCAGGGTCAGATAAGCAGTCCGCCGCCCCCCCTACAACCCGGGCGCGGCCTTCAACCCAGGAACAGCCGGTAGGCGGGATTGCCGCTCTCCTCCCAGTGCCGGTAGCCCAGGCTCCCCAGGAACGCCTGCCACTGCGGCCGCTCCGCCGGTGGCACCTGCACCCCCACCACGATCCGGCCCACGTCGGCGCCGTGGTTGCGGTAGTGGAAGATGCTGATGTTCCAGCTCGACTGCAGGGCGTTCACAAAGGCCATCAGTGCCCCGGGCTTCTCCGGGAACTCGAAGCGGTAGAGCAGTTCCTCCCCCTGCTGGAGCGCCGGGCCGGCGCTGGCCGGCAGCCGGCCGCCCACCATGTGGCGCAGGTGCAGCTTGGCCAGTTCGTTGGCGCTCAGGTCGAGGCAGGGGAAGCCGGCGCTCTCCAGGCTGTCCAGGAGAGTCTCGGTGTCGTGGCGGTCGCGGATCTGCACCCCCACGAAGATGTGGGCCTGCTGCGGATCGGCGAGGCGGTAGCTGAATTCGGTGAGGCTTCGCTCCCCCAGCAGGGCGCAGAAGCGGCGCAGGCTGCCGGGCCGCTCCGGGATCTCCACCGCCAGCATCGCCTCGCGGGCCTCCCCCAGCTCGGCCCGCTCGGCCACGAAGCGCAGCCGGTCGAAGTTCATGTTGGCGCCGCAGGCCACCGCCACCAGGCAGCGATCGCGCAGGCCCCGGCTGGCCACGTCGGCCTTCATGCCGGCCACCGCCAGGGCGCCGGCGGGCTCGAGGATCGAGCGGGTGTCCTCGAACACGTCCTTGATGGCGGCGCAGATCTCATCGGTGCTCACGGTCACCATGCGGTCCACGTGGCGCTGGGCCAGGGCGAAGGTGTGCACCCCCACCTGGTGCACGGCCACCCCATCGGCGAACAGGCCCACCTGCTCCAGCCGCACCCGCTCGCCGCAGGCCAGGGAGCGGGCCATGGCGTCGGCATCGGCCGGCTCAACGCCGATGATCTCCACCTGGGGCCAGAGGGCCTTCACGTAGGCGGCGATGCCGGCGATCAGGCCGCCGCCGCCCACCGCCACGTAGATGGCGTCGGGGGGAGTGGAGCACTGGCGCAGGATCTCCAGGGCGATGGTGCCCTGGCCGGCGATCACCTCCGGATCGTCGAAGGGATGGATGAAGGTGAGCCCCCGCTCGCGGGCCAGGCGGGTGGCCTCGGTGCAGGCGGCGTCGTAGGTGTCGCCGTGCAGCACCACCTCCGCCCCCCGGGCCGCCACCGCCTTCACCTTCATCTCGGGTGTGGTCACGGGCATCACGATCACCGCCCGGCAGCCCAGCCGCTGGGCCCCCAGGGCCACGCCCTGGGCGTGGTTGCCGGCGCTGGCGGCGATCACCCCCCGCTCCAGCTCCGTGGGGCTGAGGCCGGCCATCTTGTTGTAGGCGCCACGCAGCTTGAAGCTGAACACCGGCTGCAGGTCTTCCCGTTTGAGCAGCACCCGGTTGAGCAGCCGGGCCGAGAGGTTGGGCGCCGGATCGAGGGGCGACTCGATCGCCACGTCGTAGACCCGGGCCCGCAGGATCCGCTGCAGGTAGCCGTCGCTGGCGTCGCCGTTGCTGGCGTGGCAGTTGCTGGCGGAAGGTTCACCCATGGGGCCCAGTGTCGCAATCGGCACCGGCCCTCAGGAAGCACCCCCTAGATTGCACACCACTACAAGGGTCGGAATGCATCTCAGCGAGCTGAGCCACCCCAACCAACTGCACGGCCTCAGCGTCACCGAACTCGAAGCGATCGCCCGCCAGATCCGCGAGCGCCACCTGGAGGTGGTGAGCACCAGCGGCGGCCACCTGGGACCAGGCCTTGGGGTGGTGGAACTCACCCTCGCCCTCTACCAGACCCTCGACCTCGACCACGACAAGGTGGTGTGGGACGTGGGCCACCAGGCCTATCCCCACAAGCTGATCACCGGCCGCTACCACACCTTCAACACCCTCCGCCAGCAGGGCGGGGTGGCCGGCTACCTCAAGCGCAGCGAGAGCCGCTTCGACCACTTCGGCGCCGGCCACGCCAGCACCTCCATCTCCGCCGCCCTGGGCATGGCCCTGGCCCGCGACCGCCGTGGTGAAGACTTCAAGTGCGTGGCGGTGATCGGCGATGGCGCCCTCACCGGGGGCATGGCCCTGGAGGCCATCAACCATGCCGGCCACCTGCCCCACACCCGCCTGCTCGTGGTGCTGAACGACAACGACATGTCGATCAGTCCGCCGGTGGGGGCCCTCTCCACCCACCTCAACCGCATGCGGCACAGCCCGCCCCTGCAGTTCCTGCAGGACAATGCCGAGGAGGCGATCAAGCACCTGCCGTTCATGCACGGCGAGCTGCCGCCGGAGCTCAAGAACCTCAAGGAGAGCCTCAAGCGGCTGTCGGTGCCCAAGCTCGGAGCCGTGTTCGAGGAGCTGGGCTTCACCTACATGGGCCCGGTGGACGGCCACGACATCGCCGGCATGGTGAAGGTGTTCGAGCAGGCCCACGCCCACGACGGTCCGGTGCTGGTGCACATGGCCACCACCAAGGGCAAGGGCTACCCCTACGCCGAAGCCGACCAGGTGGGCTACCACGCCCAGGGCGCCTTCGATCTCACCACCGGCAAGGCCCATCCCTCCAGCAAGCCCAAGCCTCCCAGCTACAGCAAGGTGTTCGGCCAGACGCTGGTGAAGCTCTGCGACCAGGACCCCACCGTGGTGGGCATCACCGCGGCCATGGCCACCGGCACCGGCCTCGACCTGCTGGAGAAAGCCCTGCCCGATCAGTACTTCGATGTGGGCATCGCCGAGCAGCACGCCGTGACCATGGCCGCCGGCATGGCCTGTGAGGGTCTCAGGCCGGTGGTGGCGATCTACAGCACCTTCCTGCAGCGTGCCTACGACCAGCTCATCCACGATGTGGGCATCCAGAAACTGCCGGTGACGTTCGTGCTCGACCGGGCCGGCGTCGTCGGCGCCGATGGCCCCACCCACCAGGGCCAGTACGACATCAGCTACCTGCGTGCCGTGCCCAACTTCACGGTGATGGCGCCCAAGGACGAGGCCGAACTGCAGCGCATGCTGGTGACGGCCATCCAGCACGACGGCCCCTGTGCCCTGCGCATCCCCCGTGGCGAGGGCGAGGGCGTGCCCCTGGCCGAGGAGGGCTTCGAGCCGGTGCAGATCGGCCGCGGCGAGCTGCTCACCGATGGCGATGACCTGCTGATCGTGGCCTACGGCGCCATGGTGCATCCGGCCCTGGCCACCGCCGGCCTGCTGCAGGAGCAGGGCGTGCGGGCCGCGGTGATCAACGCCCGCTTCCTGCGCCCCCTCGATGAGGCCCTGATCCTGCCGATGGCCCGCCGCATCGGCCGGGTGGTGACCATGGAGGAAGGGGCCCTGCCCGGCGGCTTCGGCGCCGCCGTGGTGGAGAGCCTCAGCGACCACGGCCTGGCCGTTCCGGTGCTGCGGATCGGTATCCCCGACCAGCTGGTGGACCACGCCAGCCCCGCCCAGAGCAAGCAGGCCCTCGGCCTCACCCCGCCCCAGATGGCCGAGCGCATCAGCGCCCACTTCGCCGAGGCCCTGCGCCCACCGGCGCCCGCCGCGCCCGTGGGCGTCTGAACACGAAAAAACCGCCGGATGGAGGCATCCGGCGGTTCTGTTGTGGTGGTTTCTGTGGGCCGCGCTGCGGATGCGGGCCCCTTGGCCCGGGGCGTCAGACCACGCCGCGGGAGGCCAGGCCGAGGATGGCGCCCATGCCGAGGATGTGGCCCAGGCTCAGGGTGCCGAGCATGGCGCCGTGGCTGAGGCCACCGAAGAGGGGGGAACTGGGCAGCTGCAGGCCCACGTTGGGCTGCTTGATCGTGGCCTTGCCGATGGCGATGGCGATCACGTTGCACACGATCATCACCAGGGCCACCTTCGGCGACCAGGTGAGGGTGGCGGGGGCCATGGCCAGGGGTTGAACCAGGAGGGGGGCGAGCATGAAGCACAAGCCGGGGCCCCATCTTCCCGGCAGCGCCGACCCATGGATCGCGACCCGTAAGAGTTGTTCACCGCCGGCGCTGCTCGACCAGGGCGCGGCTGAAGCCGATGGCCACCAGCAGGTTGGCCAGGGTGAGAAAGGCCTCCGCCCCGCCGTGCAGCACGTCCACATCGGCGAGCTGGCGGCCCGTGGTCTGCAGGGCCAGGATCGAGGCGGCGATGGTGACGGCCACGAACAGCAGGGTGAGCTGGAAGCCACGCCGGGCGAGCACCGGAAAGCCCTCGATCCGCCCCGCCAGCCAGAGAAAGGCGAGGTAGGGCAGCAGGGAGAGCACAAAGAAGGGACCCGGGTCGATGCCTCCCAGCCAGCTCAGCAGCCCCAGGCCGAAGCCGCCATCAGCCACCGCGCACCTCGGCGGCGGCCCGCTGGCGACGCAGGATGTGCCAGGCGGCCAGGGCCAGGGCGCCGTTGCCGGCGGTGGTGAGGCCCGCCTGCAGCACCACCAGGCCCCGCAGTTCGGCGGCGTTGTCGAACAGGTGCCAGGTGCAGGCGCACATGGCGCTCACCAGGGCCGGCAGCATCGCCAGGGCCAGCCAGCGCCAGGCCCCTTCCCCGCGCACACCCGCCAGGCGCTGCACCGCGGCCATCGCCACCAGCCACTCCAGCACCGAGGTGATGTGGATCCACCAGGTGGGCAGCGACAGGGCGTGCATGGGGCGCATCCGGGCTGTCAACTCTATGGATAGGGTGCGGCGATGGCGATCGTGATGGCGCGGGGTCTGCGCAAGACCTTCCGCGTGGCCGACAAGCAGCCCGGCCTGATGGGCACGCTCCGCCACCTGGTGCGCCGCCGCTGGCGCTCCGTGGAGGCCGTGCGCGATGTGAGCTTCAGCATCGAGCCCGGGGAGGTGGTGGGCTTCCTCGGACCCAACGGCGCCGGCAAGACCACCACCCTCAAGCTGCTCAGCGGCCTGATCCATCCCAGCGGCGGCGAGCTGGAGGTGGCGGGCCACCGTCCCTTCCGGCGCCAGCGCCCGTTCCTGGAGTCCATCACCCTGGTGATGGGGCAGAAGCAGCAGCTGATCTGGGATCTGCCGCCCCTCGATTCCCTGCGCGTCAACGCCGCCGTGT
>SLIG01000004.1 GCA_007135755.1 Cyanobium sp. | reverse complement strand
GCCCAGCCCGGCAAGGAGTGGGTGTATGACCCCGAGAATCCCGGCAAGATCCAGCTCACCGATGGCCGCACCGGCGAGCCCTTCGATCAGCCGGTGACCGTGGGCTATGCCCACATTCTCAAGCTGGTGCACCTGGTGGACGACAAGATCCACGCTCGCTCCACCGGCCCCTACTCCCTGGTGACCCAGCAGCCTCTGGGCGGCAAGGCCCAGCAGGGCGGCCAGCGTCTGGGCGAGATGGAGGTGTGGGCGCTGGAGGCCTACGGCGCGGCCTACACCCTGCAGGAACTGCTCACCGTCAAGTCCGACGACATGCAGGGCCGCAACGAGGCCCTCAACGCGATCGTGAAGGGCAAGCCCATCCCCAGGCCCGGCACCCCCGAGTCGTTCAAGGTGCTGATGCGCGAGCTGCAATCCCTTGGCCTCGACATCGCGGTCTACACCGACGAGGGCGCCGAGGTTGATCTGATGCAGGACGTCAACCCCCGTCGCAGCACGCCAAACCGACCCACCTATGAGTCCCTCGGCGTCGCGGACTACGACGACGACTGATCATCCACTGCGTTTCCCCTGTCTGCTCTGCTCTCCGCGCGTCCTGTCCCCATGTCCAACAGCAATCTCCGCACCGAAAACCACTTCGACTATGTGAAGATCACGCTCGCGTCCCCCGAGCGGATCATGGAGTGGGGGCAGCGCACCCTGCCCAACGGTCAGGTGGTGGGGGAGGTGACCAAGCCGGAAACCATCAACTACCGCACCCTCAAGCCGGAGATGGACGGTCTGTTCTGTGAGCGGATCTTCGGACCCGCCAAGGACTGGGAATGCCACTGCGGCAAGTACAAACGGGTGCGCCACCGCGGCATCGTCTGCGAGCGCTGCGGCGTGGAGGTCACCGAGAGCCGGGTGCGGCGGCACCGCATGGGCTTCATCAAGCTGGCAGCTCCGGTGAGCCATGTGTGGTACCTCAAGGGGATCCCCAGCTATGTGGCGATCCTGCTCGACATGCCCCTGCGCGATGTGGAGCAGATCGTCTACTTCAACTGCTACGTGGTGCTCGATCCGGGCGATCATAAGGCGCTCGCCTACAAGCAGCTGCTCACCGAAGACGAGTGGCTCGAGATTGAGGATGAGATCTACGCCGAGGATTCCGAGATCGAGAACGAGCCCATGGTGGGCATCGGCGCCGAGGCTCTCAAGCAGCTGCTCGAAGACCTCGACCTCAATGAAACCGCCGAGCAGCTGCGCGAGGAGATCGCCGCCAGCAAGGGCCAGAAGCGGGCCAAGTTGATCAAGCGCCTGCGGGTGATCGACAACTTCATCGCCACCTCCGCCCGCCCCGAGTGGATGGTGCTGGATGTGATCCCCGTGATTCCGCCCGACCTGCGCCCGATGGTGCAGCTCGACGGCGGCCGCTTCGCCACCAGCGATCTCAACGATCTTTATCGCCGGGTGATCAACCGCAACAACCGCCTGGCGCGGCTGCAGGAGATCCTGGCCCCCGAGATCATCGTGCGCAACGAGAAGCGCATGCTCCAGGAGGCCGTCGACGCCCTGATCGACAACGGCCGCCGCGGCCGCACCGTGGTGGGCGCCAACAACCGCGCCCTCAAGTCGCTGAGCGACATCATCGAGGGCAAGCAGGGCCGCTTCCGTCAGAACCTGCTCGGCAAGCGGGTCGACTACTCCGGCCGTTCCGTGATCGTGGTGGGCCCAAACCTGAAGATGCACCAGTGCGGTCTGCCCAAGGAGATGGCGATCGAGCTGTTCCAGCCGTTCGTGATCCATCGCCTCATCCGCCAGAACATCGTCAACAACATCAAGGCCGCCAAGAAGCTCATCCAGCGGGCCGACGATGAGGTGATGCAGGTGCTGCAGGAGGTGATCGAGGGGCACCCGATTCTGCTCAACCGGGCGCCGACCCTGCACCGGCTCGGCATCCAGGCCTTCGAGCCCAAGCTGGTGGATGGCCGCGCCATCCAGCTGCACCCGCTGGTGTGCCCGGCCTTCAACGCCGACTTCGACGGTGACCAGATGGCCGTGCACGTGCCGCTGGCACTCGAGGCCCAGACCGAGGCCCGCATGCTGATGCTGGCCAGCAACAACATCCTCTCGCCGGCCACCGGCGAGCCGATCATCACCCCGTCCCAGGACATGGTGCTCGGTGCCTACTACCTCACCGCCGAACAGCCCGGCAAGGCCAGGCCCGAGTTCGGCGACCGCTCCCGCACCTTCGCCGGCCTCGAGGATGTGATCTCCGCCTTCGAAGATCAGCACCTCAGCCTCCACGACTGGATCTGGGTGCGCTTCAACGGCGACGTGGAGTGCGACGAGGAGGAGCACGAACCCCAGAAGCAGGACACCCTCAGCGACGGCACCCGCATCGAGCAGTGGCTCTACCGGCGTGACCGCTTCGACGAGGACGGCGCCCTGATCAGCCGTTATCTGCTCACCACCGTGGGCCGCGTGGTGATCAACCACACGATCATCGACGCGGTGGCTGCCAGCTGATCCGCCCCAATCCCCCTCTCCAGCCCCTCCGTTTTTCCAGCAGCGCGCAGCCATGACCGCCACCCCCACCAATCCCGCCAGCGCCTCGAAGGCCCTCTCCCGCCAGGCGTCCCCCTTCCGCAACCGGGTCATCGACAAGAAGGCCCTGCGCAACCTGGTGGCCTGGGCTTACAAGCACCACGGCACCGCCGCCACGGCCGCAATGGCCGATGAGCTCAAAGACCTGGGCTTCCACTACGCCACCCAGGCCGCGGTATCGATCTCGGTGGACGACCTGCGCATCCCCGGCGACAAGGCGGCCCTGCTGGCGGAGGCTGAGGAGCAGATCACCGAAACCGAGGAGCGCTACCGGCTCGGGGAGATCACCGAGGTGGAGCGTCACACCAAGGTGATCGACACCTGGACGGAAACCAACGAGCGTCTCGTGACGGCGGTGCGCCGCAACTTCAACGACAACGATCCGTTGAACTCGGTGTGGATGATGGCCAACTCCGGCGCCCGGGGCAACATGTCCCAGGTGCGTCAGCTGGTGGGGATGCGGGGCCTGATGGCCAACCCCCAGGGCGAGATCATCGACCTGCCGATCCGCACCAACTTCCGCGAGGGCCTCACGGTCACGGAATACGTGATCTCCTCCTATGGCGCCCGCAAGGGCCTGGTGGACACCGCCCTGCGCACCGCCGACTCCGGCTACCTCACCCGCCGCCTGGTGGACGTGGCCCAGGACGTGATCGTGCGCGAGGACGACTGCGGCACCACCCGCGGCATCCCCATCGACGCCGACGACCGCGGCCGCTTCGGCAGCAAGCTGATCGGCCGCCTGGCGGCCGAACCGGTGCTCGATGGCGACGGCGCTGTGATCGTCGACCGCAACGGCGAGATCGACCCCGAGGTGAGCCGGCGCATCGAGGCGGCCGGCGTCAAGTCGGTCACCGTGCGCTCGCCGCTCACCTGTGAGGCGTCCCGTTCGGTGTGCCGCAAGTGCTACGGCTGGGCCCTGGCCCACAACGAACTGGTGGACCTGGGCGAGGCCGTGGGCATCGTGGCCGCCCAGTCGATCGGCGAGCCGGGCACCCAGCTCACCATGCGCACCTTCCACACCGGCGGTGTGTCCACCGCTGAAACGGGTGTGGTGCGCTCCCATGCCGACGGCACGGTGGAGTTCGGCCCCAAGGCCCGCGTGCGCGCTTTCCGCACCACCCACGGGGTGAACGCCCAGATCGCCGAAACCGATTTCACCCTGGCCGTGAAACCCAGCGGCAAGGGCAAAACCCAGAAGCTCGATATCACCGCCGGCTCGATCCTGTTCGTGGCCGATGGCGACAGCGTGCCCGGCGACGTGATCCTGGCCCAGATCTCCATGGGCGCCACGGTCAAGAAGAGCGTGGAGAAGGCCACCAAGGACGTGATCTGCGACCTGGCGGGCCAGGTGCGCTACGAGAGCGCCATCCAGCCCAAGGAGGTCACCGACCGCCAGGGCAACATCACCCACAAGGCCACTCGCCTGGGCCGGCTGTGGGTGTTCTCCGGCGACGTCTACAACCTGCCCCCCAATGCCCTGCCGGTGGTGGAGGGCAACAAGCCGGTGAAGCCCGGCGATGTGCTGGCCGAAAGCCGCCTGGTGAGCGAATACGGCGGTGCTGTGCGCCTGCGCGAGAGCGCCGGCGATTCCCGTGAGGTGCAGATCGTCACGGCCAGCATCACCCTCAAGGAGTTCAAGCTGATCGGCCAATCCAGCCACACCGGCGAGAGCTGGCACCTGGAGGGCAAGAACGGCACCCGCTACCGCCTCAGCACCATTCCCGGCAGCAAGATCGGCAACGGCGAGGTGATCGCCGAGCTGGCCGACGACCGGTTCCGCACCCAGACCGGTGGCATCGTCAAGTTTGCGCCGGGGCTGTCGATCAAGCGGGCCCGCAGCGCCAAGAACGGCTACGAGGTGAACAAGGGCGGCACCCTGCTGTGGATCCCCCAGGAAACCCACGAGATCAACAAGGACATCTCCCTGTTGATGATCGAGGACGGCCAGTGGATCGAGGCCGGCACCGAGGTGGTGAAGGACATCTTCAGCCAGACCGCCGGCATCGTCACGGTGACCCAGAAGAACGACATCCTGCGCGAGATCATCGTGCGCTCGGGCACCCTGCACCTGGTGAGCGACAGCAAGACCCTGGCCGGCTACGGCGAGGGCAAGCTGGTGAATCCGGGTGAGGAGATCGCCAAGGGCCTCAAGGCTGAGGCCATGGTGTTCGTGGAGGCAGTGGACACCGCCGAGGGCGGTGCCCTGCTGCTGCGGCCGGTGGAGGAGTACACCATCCCCGATCAGGCCCACCTGCCCGAGCTCACCTCGGTGAAGCAGACCGGTGGTCCATCCCTGGGGCTGAAGGCCACCCAGCGGCTGGCCTTCAAGGACGGCGAACTGATCAAGAGCGTGGAGGGTGTGGAGCTGCTGCGCACCCAGCTCAGCCTGGAAACCTTCGACACCACCCCGCAGATGACGGTGGATGTGGAGGCGGTGCCGGACAAGCGCGCCAAGACGATCGAGCGCCTGCAGCTGACGATCCTGGAATCGCTGCTGGTGCGCCGCGACACCCTCTCCGATGCCAGCCACGGCTCCACCCACACCGACCTGCAGGTGGCCGATGGCGACACGGTCAAGCGCGGGGATGTGGTGGCCACCACCCAGATCCTCTGCAAGGAGGTCGGACTGGTGCAGGTGCCGGAGGTGGATGAGGCCGAGCCCATCCGCCGTCTGATCGTGGAGCGGGATGAGGACACCCGCCGCATCGACCTCGGCGCAGCCAAGTCCCTGGTGAGCGTGAACCAGCGGCTGGTGGACGGTGATCTGCTGGCCGAGGGTGTGCCCGCCCCCTGCTGCGGCCAGGTGGAGGCGATTGACGGCAACGTGCTCACGATCCGCCTCGGCCGCCCCTACATGGTGTCGCCCGATTCGGTGCTGCACGTGCGCGACGGCGAATTGGTGCAGCGCGGCGACGGCCTGGCCCTGCTGGTGTTCGAGCGCCAGAAAACCGGCGACATCGTGCAGGGTCTGCCCCGCATCGAGGAACTGCTGGAGGCCCGCCGCCCCCGCGATTCGGCCGTGCTCTGCCGCCGTGCCGGCACGGTGGAGATCAAGCAGGGCGACGACGACGACTCGATCACCGTGACCGTGATCGAGGGCGACGACGCCATCAGCGAGTATCCGATCCTGCTGGGCCGCACCGTGATGGTGAGCGACGGCCAGCAGGTGAAGGCGGGTGATCTGCTCACCGACGGGCCGATCAACCCCCACGAGCTGCTGGAGTGCTACTTCGACGACCTGCGCAGCCGCAAACCCACCCTCGAGGCGGCCCACGGGGCCATCTCCAAGCTCCAGTTCCGCATGGTCACCGAGGTGCAGAACGTCTACAAGAGCCAGGGTGTGGCGATCGACGACAAGCACATCGAGGTGATCGTGCGCCAGATGACCAGCAAGGTGCGGGTGGAGGATGCCGGCGACACCACCCTGCTGCCGGGCGAGCTGATCGAGCTGCGCCAGGTGGAGCAGGTGAACAGCGCCATGGCGATCACCGGCGGCGCCCCGGCGGAATTCACGCCGGTGCTGCTGGGCATCACCAAGGCCTCCCTGAACACCGACAGCTTCATCTCCGCCGCCTCCTTCCAGGAGACGACCCGGGTGCTCACCGAGGCGGCCATCGAGGGCAAGAGCGACTGGCTGCGGGGCCTCAAGGAGAACGTGATCATCGGCCGCCTGATCCCCGCCGGCACCGGCTTCAGCGGTTTCGAGGAGGAACTGCGGGCCGAGGCCGGTCCCCATCCCGACATCCTCGAGGAGGAGGCCATGGGCTACCGGCGCATGCAGAACCTGCGCCCCGACTACACCGTGGAGATGCCGGCCCCGGCGGCCTCCACCGCGGTGCTCGACGACCCCTCCGACGAGGACCTGGAGGCCACCCGCAGCCGCCACGGCATCGAGGCCAGCACCAGCAACCTGGCCGCCTTCACCCGCCCCACGGTGGAGGAGGGTCTGGAGGAGGAGCTGGTGGCCGATCCCGCCGCCCTCGAGGGCCTGCAGGACGAGGGGCTGCTCACCGATGACTGAGCCTGCCCTCACCAGCCTGGGCACCCCCATCCCCCAGCGCCGCCTGCCCCGCTACGGCTTCCACCGCCACACCGAGCTCCTCAACGGCCGTCTGGCCATGCTCGGCTTCATTGCCCTGGTGGCGGTGGAATGGAAGCTGGGCCACGGCCTCCTGATCTGGTGAGCGCTCCGGGCACGGCTCCTCCTGCCCTGAGCCGCCCCCTGCTGGGGCTGGGCCGCCCCGAACTGGAGCAGTGGGCCGAGGAGCAGGGCCAGCCGGCTTTCCGCGGCCGTCAGCTGCACGACTGGCTCTACGCCAGGGGAGCCCGCAGCCTCGATCAGATCACGGTGCTGCCCAAGGCCTGGCGCCAGCAGCTGGCGGCCCAGCCCCCGGAGGGTGCGGCCGATTGGCTGGGGCGTTCGCGGGAACTGCACCGCAGCGTCGCCCGCGACGGCACCACCAAGCTGCTGCTGGCCACCCACGACGGCCTCAGCCTGGAAACCGTGGGCATCCCCGCCGAGGGCCGGCTCACGGTGTGCGTGAGCAGCCAGGTGGGCTGCCCGATGGCCTGCAGCTTCTGCGCCACCGGCAAGGGGGGCCTGCAGCGTTCCCTGGCGGTGCACGAGATCGTGGATCAGGTGCTGAGCGTGCGCGAGGTGATGGGCGAGCGCCCCAGCCACGTGGTGTTCATGGGCATGGGCGAGCCGCTGCTCAACAGCGAGGCCGTGCTGGATGCGATTGCCTGCCTGTGCACTGATCTGGGCATGGCCCAGCGCCAGATCACCGTGAGCACCGTCGGGGTGCCGAAAACCCTGCCCACCCTGGCCGAGCGGGCCCTGGAACGCCTCGGCCGGGCCCAGTTCACCCTGGCGGTGAGCCTGCACGCCCCCGACCAGCGCCTGCGCGAGCAGCTCATTCCCACCGCCCACGCCTACCCGCTCGAGGCCCTGCTGGCCGACTGCCGCCGCTACGTGGCGATCACCGGACGGCGGCTGAGCTTCGAGTACATCCTGCTGGGCGGCCTCAACGACCAGCCCCACCATGCTGAGGCCCTGGCCCGGCTGATCCGCGGCTTCCAGAGCCACGTGAACCTGATCCCCTACAACCCGATCGCCGAGGAGCACTTCCAGCGCCCTACCCCCGAGGCCGTGGCCGCCTTCCGCCGCCAGCTGCAGAGCCGCCACATCGCCGTGAGCGTGCGCGCCAGCCGCGGCCTCGATGCCGACGCCGCCTGCGGCCAGCTGCGCCGGCGGCTGGAGGGGGAGAGCGGCAAGGCAGCGATCACCACACGTTCTCGATCACATTCATCGCCTTGAGGTAGGCAGGAGTCTCCTCGCCGCTGTCGGCGTCATCGCCGATGCTGTCGTCGGGGATGGCGCGGCGGGCGTTGTCGGCGATCACGGCGTTGGCCACCAGCTCGAGGGCACCGGGGCGGTCGAGGTTCTGCAGGGCCTCGGAGTAGCGGCGGCTGTGGGAGGGCCGCACCGACTCCTGGCAGTAGTTGGAAAGTTCGCGGCTTTCGGTCATCACCCGGAAGGCGATCGCCTTGGTGTCGCGCTTGCCGAAGATCGCCATGTACAGCAGGTTCACCATCGAGGCGTCGTGCACCTGGATGCTGTAGTTGCGCAGGATCTGGGGCCAGTAGCGCAGGGCCTTGAGACCCTCCAGACCACCTTTCTGCAGGCCCTCCTGCTCACACCAGAGCTCGAATTCCTCCACATCCCGGGGGCAACGGCCCAGCAGTCGCATGCCCTCGGCCAGGATGCGCCCGGCCTGGAAGTTGCGGGTGGGCTTGCCATACATCGGCAGCATCATGCTGCCGCGCACATCGGCCACCATGGCCGTGAGCTGGGTGAAGGTGTGGTCGCGCACCTTCTCCATGTCGCCGCCGCGGTTGAGGGCTGCCTCGATGCGCTGCACGCCGTAGCCCAGCTCGGTGAGCGGAAAGGGCTGGCGGCCGTAGAGGCGCTGGCGGTCGCGCCGCCGCATCGAGACCGAGGAGGCCTGGTCGAGGCACTGGTCGAGCAGCAGGGTGAGCAGGGTGGGCAGGATGCCGGTGTTTTCGGCGTGGTAGGTGTGGCCGAAGCCGGCGAAGATCGAGGAGATGTTCTTGGCGGCCTTGATGTATTGCGCCTCCACGTTGTGCACGCCCGGTGACACCTGAATGTTGGGAGAGATGCGATCCAGCAGCCGCGCCCCCAGCAGGGCCGTGATGGCGTTGGGATGGCAGAAATTGGCGGTGAAGCTGTCCACCGGATCGCGCAGGGCGTCGTGGCGGTGGAAGCCGGAGAAGAAGGCCATGTTGGGCTGCCGCTCGCACAGCACGTAGGAGTCGTTGCTGAGCGGGTCGTGGCTGAAGGAGCCCGCCAGGCAGCCCAGCACGACCTGCTCCCGGCCCAGTTCGCGGCGCAGGTCACAGGCCTCCTGGAGGTCCTGCTCGATGTGGTTGCTGTTGGAGCTGAGCAGCACCAGATCGCACTGCTCGATCAGCGAGGCCAGGGTGTGGGGCGTGGGACGGCCGTCCACCGTCTGCCAGGCCATCGCCTCCATGGTGGCCACGTGGGCCGGATCCATGCCGGCCCGGTCCTTGGCGGAGAAGGCGCCGAACAGGGAGCGTCCCGGCCGGGTGGCCAGCAGCAGCCGGTCGCCGCCGCCGTGCATGGCGCTGTTGTAGGCCATCGAGGCCGGGTAGAGGCCGATGCTGTAGAAGCCCACCCG
>SLIG01000073.1 GCA_007135755.1 Cyanobium sp. | reverse complement strand
TCGATCACGATCACCTCGAGGGGTTGGAAGCTCTGCCGGCGGAGGGCCGGCAACAGGTTGGGGAGCGTGCGTTCCTCGTTGCGGGCCGGGATCAGCACGGACACCCTCGGCTGGCCCTGCAGCCGGTGTTCGGGGAGTCGCGCCAGACCTCTACAGAGAGACCAGCCGAGCAGCCAGCGCACCAGCAGAGTGATGGTCATCAACCCCATGACTCAGCTGTGATGGGACATGCTCAAGGCTGTTGGGGCACACCGCAGCGGGTGAGGCTCCAAGGTCTGATGGCGCAGGAATGGAACAGGTTCTCCTCCGTTGTGTTTCGTCTCAGCATGAGCTGATCACGACGCCTGGGTTGGCCAGCGATGTCCTCAGCTCCTGCCGCTTGGGGCATTCAACAGGAGGCTGACCTAAGATTAACGGATCACACGACATCGTGGTACAAAACAGCAGCGATATGCGTCTTCATGCAGGTTGCAGACTTCTGTTTGAGGCCACTGGCCCTTCCTCGCTGATCCTGATGCTGCGCCCTCGCAGCGGCCTCGGCCAAAGAGTTGTAAGGGAGGGAAATGAATACACGCCAGGCACGGTCGCGGCAGATTTCATTGACGGCAATGGCAATCTCTGCCAGCGTCTGATGATCAATCAAGGCAGCTTTCAAATTGAAAGCACAGTCACAGTCGAGACATCCGACTTCATCGACACAGCACCTGGAGCCGCTTTCGTGCCCGTGCATGAGCTGCCTGAATTTGTCCTGCCGTTCCTCCTGCCCAGCCGCTACTGCCAGTCTGACCTAGTAGGCGAACTCGCTCAGACGATGATTGAGGGTCAACAGCATGGTTATGATCAGGTAGAGGCTATTCGCAGCTGGATTCATGCCCATATTGAGTATCGCTATGGCACCAGCAGCGCCTCGACATCCGCTGTGGACACAGTCCATACAAGAGTCGGTGTCTGCCGTGATTTTGTCCATCTGGGTATTGCACTCTGCCGCAGCCTGAGCATTCCAGCTCGGATGGTTGTTGGCTATCTCCACAAGCTGGAACCGATGGATCTCCATGCCTGGTTTGAGGCCTTTGTTGGGGATCGGTGGTATACATTTGATGCCACTCAGGCTCAACCAAGAGGCAACCGTATTGCGATTGCCTATGGCAGGGACGCGGCCGATGTTGCCCTCGCCAACCAGTTTGGTCCCATCGATCTCACGGGGATGAAGGTCTGGGTTCATGCCGCCCAGGCATGACGCAATGCCCTGCGTTGCTGGCTCCCTGTCGTTGCTGCTGACCGCGCCGTCATCACTGCCACGCTGTCACGGGCTCTCCGGCAGCTTTCCAGCCGGCGAAGACAGCTTGATTCGTGGGGATATCCTCTGTAGGCTCAGAAAACTGCAGGCCTCAGGGATTGACGGCAAGGGCTTCCTTCACTTCCGGCAAGTACACCGCATACATGCCGCGCAGGTCGCCGGGCTTGAAGTTGAAGGCTTTGTCGGCGGGATAGTTCTGGGTCACAAAGGCCGGCCTGCTGTCCTTGCTGCCGTGGCAGGCCAGGCAACTGGCCTGCACATCGATGCGGCGGTAGTAGTTCACGCCAGCGCCCTGCCCAGCCGTGGCGGGCTCCCACAGGCCCGTGATCTCAGGATGCCTGGAGAAGAGATCAATCACCTCGGTTTCCTGGCCGCCGGACGGTGCATGGTCGGGGTTGCGGTACTTGCTGGCCACCTGGCGCACGGTCCAGCCGTTCTCCTCGCCGATGGCCTTGGCCCGCTTGCCCACGGGCATGCACACCTCGCGCATGGTGTCCATGGTGGGCTCCTCGTTGCTGCCCTCCAGGGTGGAGGCCAGGGAGATGCGCATGCGGTCGAGCTGCTCCATCTGGTCCACGGCCCTGGCCAGGGCGGCCGGATCCACCGGTGCTTCACCGGCAGCCGCCAGGGCCGAAGCGGGCACCAGGCCAAGCAGAAGCACGGCGAACCCCCAGCCCAGCAGCAGGGCTGCCAGGGGTTGCCAACGGGTCGGGATCTGCAGGGATGTCATCTCAGCCACAAGCAATCCGCGCAGGCGGTCTCGTTTCAATCTGGTTGGCAGGCCGAAGGCCTAATCGATATAGATCCTGGAGATCGGCACGGGCTCGCGATCAGGCTCAGGTGCCTGCTGAGATGAGCTGGGCGGGGGAGCGCCCCGAACCCTCCCGAACCCTGTTTTTTCATACCGTTTTTCATACCGGGTTTATAGATATCGGTAGTATGAAAAGATAATGAGCGTGATCGTGTTCATGGCTTTCCTGGCTCGGTGCTCGCAATCACGCCGGGCTGCAGGCGTCGCGGGAGTCATCCCCTCCCTGCTGGGGCTGGGGCTGGGCGTTGTGCTCTCGGGGATGGCGGCGCCATCGGTGCGGGCCGACCCCCAGGCCATCGAAGCTCAGACGGCCAGATGCCTGGATCAGGCCATGGGCACGGCAGCGATGCTCGCCTGTCTGGCCCAGGGCAGCCAGGCCTGGGAGCGTGAACTGGAGCGCACGCTTCCGGCACTGGCGTCCCGGTTGCCGCCGCAGGACCAGCGGGTCCTGGAGGCATCCCAGCAACGCTGGCAGGCCTACCGAGACGCCCAGGCGCAGTTGCTGGCGGCGGCCTTTGGACGCATGGACGGAAGTCTCTACCGGGTGCTGCATGCCAGCGATCGGCTGGAGATCGTCAGGGCCAGAACCCTGGGCCTTGCCGGCCTCATCCGGCTGTTGGATGCGCAGGATCCTCGCTGACGGATCGGCAACGGGCGGGGATTCAGCGCCTGGGGCAGCGCACCCGGTCCATGGCCCCCTCCACGCCCACGGTCTCCAGCGTCAGCCGCTCACCCGTGGCATCCAGCCGCAGGCGGAGCGGGTGCAGCCAGGTGCTGCCCTCCCCGGAGAGTTCCGTGATCACCGCGATCTCTGCGGGGCCCCCGGCCACCACCGCGAGCACCGGCCCGCTGCTCTCGTAGAAGCTGAGCCGGCCGGCCTCGATCTGCAGCCACGACTCGTCGGTGGGCCCCGCCTGACACTGCCAGATCTGCGCCATCCAGAGTCCCTGAAACGCGGCGGGGATCTGGGAGAGCCGCTCGGCCGCCGGGGCAGCGGCGGTCCCGGCCAGCAGGGCGGTGAGCACAAGCGCTGGCGCGGTGTTCAGGAGCGGCATCACCAGCAGACTGCGGGAGCCCCCATGGTGCGTTGGCAACGGTCGGATGATCCGCATACCGCGTTCCAGCTTCGCTGTTCTGGCCCTGCTGGCCCAGCTCGGCGCACCCCCCGCCGTCCGGGCCGGCGGCACGGTGGCGCTCTCCGAGCTGCTCCCCTTGCTGCGCCGCAAGCCCGAACTCAGCGGCTTTCTGTTTCAGGCCTACGACCTGCCCGCCAGTGCCTTCGCCGCCGTGCGGCTGGCCTCCTATTTCACCCACCTGGGCGGTGCCCGGGTGGGGCCCTACCTGTTTGAGGCCAGGCCGCGCGACCCCTCAGCGACGGGGGCGGCGCTGATCAGCCTCTGCACCGACGCGCAGTTTCTCGACAGCGCGGGCGATCCACTCCCCTCCGGCGAACAGGACCCGCCACCGGTCGAGGCCACCGCGGTGCGGGAGGAGCTCACCGCCATCGTGATCCGCGAACCTGCCGCCATTGAACGGGGGTTTGGCTGTCACTAGCCAGAGCGGGTCCATGCCTGGGGGTGGTGTCAGATTGCAACCAACGTGAGAACGGTCGTGAGCGGATTGATCAGGCAGCGAGCCATCACCGGGCTGGCCATGGCATCCCTCGGTTTGTTCTGGGTCTGTGGTTCTGCACCGGCGCAGGCCCAGCGCCAGGGTGGGGCGACCCTGAGCGCCCGTCCGATCCAGTTCCGGGCCAGCGCCCCCTTGCCTGGCACCATCCCCTTCGAGAAGAAGCCCTTCGGCCACTCCAACGGCTTCGAAGTGGTGTATCTGGTGGAGGGGCGTGATCTCAGCGGGGTGAAGGAGGACTCCCTCCAGCTCTCTGCGCTGCGGGGCCGTGACGGCAGCGATCTCAGCCTCACCCGCTCAGGCACCTCCACGGTGGAACTGGGACCATTTCCCCAGATCACCGACGACGGCCGCTTTGTGCTCTTCTCAGTTCGTTCCAACGAGGACCTCTTCGGCCGGGTCGATGAGCGGTCCCTGAGGGGAACGGTGGTGGTGTTCACGGGTTCCCGGCGTGAAACCGGCGAGCTGACCCTTTCGCCCACCGATGCGCCCCAGATGCTGGGCCCGTTTCAGGTGCAGCCGGCAGCCGGGGTCACCGCCTCAGATAGGGCGGTGACCGTGAGGGGCCCGCTGCCGGCATTGATCAACGTGTTGCAGATCCGTGCCGGCCGGGAGGTGGCGGCAGAGCAGACCAGCTGGGACGGTACGGAGAAAACCTTCTATTTCCCGTCCGGAGGCGAGGCCTCCCCGCGCCTCCGCCTCAACTACTGGAGCGATCTGGCCGAGCGCACCGTGACCTTCGGGCCCTGAACGTCCCAGCGCTCACGCCGCCGGCAGCACCTGGCGGTAGCCGTTGGCGCTGCACACCCGCAGCGGCGTGGCGAACAGGTCGCTCAGGGGGCCGTCGCACAGCAGCTGCTCCACCGGGCCGTCGCCCACCACCCGGCCCGCCCGCAGCAGCACGGCGCGGCGAATCTCCGGGATGATCGCCTCGATCTGGTGGGTCACCAGCAGCAGGGTGGTGCCGGCGCGGGCCAGATCCCTGAGGATCGCCAGCAGCTGGTGCCGGGCCTGCAGATCCAGGCCATTGGTGGGCTCATCGAGCACCAGCACCTCGGGCTGGTGCACCAGGGCCCGGGCCAGCAGCAGCCGGCGGCGCTGACCGTCGGAGAGCTGGCCGAAGGGCCGATCAGCCAGCTCCGCCAACCCCAGCTGCGCCATCAGCTCCGCCACCCGCGCCTCCATGGCAGCGCTGGGCTGCTGGCTGCGGCCGATGCCCACCGAGCCGAAGAAACCCGACAGCACCACATCGGCGGCCCTCACCTGGGGCCGGTAGTGGGCCTGCAGATCCGGCGACACCAGCCCCACGCGGCCGCGCAGCTCCCAGAGATTCACCGTGCTGCTGCCGAAGATCCGCAGCCACGAACCCGGTTTGACCACCGGGTAGAGCTCACGGCTGAGCAGCTTCAGCAGCGAACTCTTGCCCGAACCGTTGGGGCCCAGGATCACCGTGTGCTCACCCCGGTGCAGGCGCAGGCTGAGGTCGGTGAACACCGGCCGGGGCCCGAGCCAGGCCTCCACGGCCTGGAGCTCGAGGTAGACGCTGGGGTCGCTGGCGGCGGGCATGGCGCTCACCGTAGGCAGGGCCGCCGGAAGCGCCGGAGTTCCCAGGCCGCCAGCCGCTGATCGCCGTCGAAGCCCACGCTCACCTGGTGGAAGGTGTCGGGGTCGAGGCGGCAGCCCACCTGAAGCACGAAGGCCCCCGCCGGCAGCTGCTCCGGCACGGAGCACACCAGGCCATCGGCAAACCCGGCCGTGCGCTCGTGCAGGGCGAAATCGGCGGCGCGGAAGGGGGCGCAGGGCTGGAGCGGTGGATCCTCGGCAGGCCAGTGGTGGGGCACGAGGCGCTCCACGGTGCCAGGCCAGCCCTCCTGCTCCGCCAGCCGCTCAGGCCAGGCGCTGGCCGGAGGCCGCGGCGGATCCACGGGGCTGGAGAGGCTGCAGCGAAAGGCCACCGCCGCCACGGCGTCGAGCCGCCAGCGCAGGGCCTCGGCGCTGCCCTGGGGCGCGTAGAGCAGCACCAGCATCGAGCGGGAGCGGCCGTGAAACAGGTTCAGCTCGTGGCCGAAGCGGGGCTGGGAAGGGTCCACCACCAGGCTCGACTGGCCGCCGGCGCCGGCGAACTGCCAGCACATCCCGCCGCGGTTGTAGGTGGCACGCGAGAGGGGCAGCTGGCGGCGGCCGCCGGGGGCCAGCAGCAGGCCGCGGCCATCCCAGAGGCCCGTATCGCTGTCGCTGAAGCTGATGGCGTAGCAGGTGTCCGGGATCGTGCGGCTGGGCAGGGCGAGATCCAGGGGTTCGGCCGCCCCGTCACCACCTTGAGGGCGCAGATACCAGTGGCTGGGGCCGCACCAGCGCCCCTCGAAGTTGCGGCGGTTGAGCGCCCACTGGCGGTCGTGACCGGTCATGGCGGCGCTGGGGTGGGGTTCCTAGGGTCGGCTCTGCGGCGCGGCGCGTCGATGCGGATCACCATCCTGGGCTGCGGCTACGTGGGCACGGCCCTGGCCCGCCACTGGCGGGACACCAGCGATCATCAGCTGCGGCTGACCACCACCTCGCCGGAGCGGCGCGCGGAACTGGCCGAGCTCGCCGATGCGGTGCATGTGCTCGAGGGCGCCGATGCCGAAGGGTTGCGGGCGGCGCTGAAGGACAGCGAGGTGGCGGTGTTCAGCCTGGCTCCCACCGGCACCAGCCAGGTGGGGGCGGAGGGCTACGAGGCCACCTACCTGCGCACCTTCGAGGCCCTGGAGCGGGTGCTGCCGTCGCTGCCGCAGCTCCGCCAGCTGATCTACACCGGCAGTTGCTCGGTGTATGGCGACGCCGGCGGCGGCTGGGTGGATGAGACCACCCCACCGGCGCCACGCGACCGCCACGGGGAGATCCTGCTGGCCAGCGAGCGGCGGCTGCAGGCCTGCGCGGACGGAGACCGGCGGGTGGCGATCCTGCGGCTGGGGGCGATCTATGGACCCGGCCGGGAGTTGGCGCCCCGCTTCCGCCCCCTGGCCGGCAGCACCCGGGCAGGGGATGGCGCCAGCTACACCAGCTGGATCCATCGCGACGACGTGGTGGGCGCCCTGGCCTGGGCCGTGGCCAGCGGCCTGGAGGGCATCGTCAACCTGGTGGACGACGAGCCCCTGCGGGTGCGCGAGCTGGTCGAGCGGGTGCTCACGGCCGCCGGGCTGGCACCACTGCGCTGGGATCCCGGGGCGGCGCCGGAGCGCTCTCCGGCCAACCGACGCATCGCCAACCGGCGGCTGCATAGCCTCGGCTACCAGCTGCGCCATCCCCGCCTGGATCCCGACGCGTGAACCAAACCCTGTTCCTGGTGCTGGTCATCCCCCTGGCCCTGCTGCTGCTGGGCACGGTGCTGCTGGAGCGCAACCAGGGCCGCCTGCCGGCCTGGCTGGAGCGCCTCAGCCGTCACCAGGGATGGATCTGGAACGGCGGCATCGGCCTGATCATCGCCCTGTCCCTGCTGCGCGTTCTGCTGGGCCGCTGAGCTGGGCCGCTGAGGATCGATGTCTCAGCTCACGCTGTAGCCCCGCCCCTCCAGGCAGGCGGTCACGGCACGGTTGAAGGCCTGGCGGCGGTACTGCAGCAACTGCTGCTGCTCGGCTTCGCGAATCCGTTGCTGCCGCTGCAGGTCGCGGGAGGCCTGCTGGCGGTCGCGACTCTGATCCACCTGCCGTCCAGCTCCGACGATGGCACCACCAGCGGTACCGGCCAGGGCGCCACGCCCGGTGTTCCCCATGATCGCGCCTGCGGCCGTGCCCACCAAGGCACCGCGTGCAGTGGAGCGGGCCACATCGGACGCCCCCTGGTTCCTGGCCCGTGGTTCCGGTGTGATCTCGGAGCGGGTGTCTGGAATGGGAGCGGTGGGATCAAAACCGGTCTGGTCCATCGCCCAGAGCCGGCACTCCAGGCTGTCCTGCCGCTGCTGCTCAGCACTCTGGCCGCCGGCGGGGTAGATGAACAGGTCCTGGGCTGTGGCGCGCAGCGACAGACCGGCGGTCAGGCCACCCCAGCAGAGCAGCGTCGCAGCAACCCGGGCCGCCCGAGAGGCAACACCAGAACAATCGGGGAACAGGCGCACCGGCAGGTTGGGCAACACGGACAGGGCCTGAAGGCGTTGGATGACCATGAGCTTGACAGAGCTCTGCTCGGCGCCAGGCCCCTCAGGCCGCCACGGTGATGGTGTCCGGATCCGGGGAGCGCCGCTCGCGGGCCGCGCCGCAGAGCTCCTCACTCACCTGCCAGAGGCGCTGGCATTGGGAAGAATCCAGGGCTGCCGGAGCCACGCGGGCTTCAGCCGGCCAGCCGCGCATCCCGCCGAACTCGCCGGGGCCGTAGTGACCGGCCGGCTGGGCCTGGGGGGCGGTGGCCGCATAGAGCTGGGGCAGGGCACCCATGGCCGCGCTCTGGAACAGCGGTGCCATCAGCCGGTAGGCCAGGGGTTCGATCCAGGAACCGCTGGCGGCCACCGACGCGGGCTGGAGGTTGGTGCGGGCCACCCCAGGGTGAGCCGCCAGGGAGCGCACGCCGGCATCCTCGGCATCGAGGCGCCGCTGCAGCTCCCGGGCGAACATCACATTGGCCAGCTTGCTCTGGCCGTAGGCCTTCCAGCGGTCGTAGCGGCGCTCACCCTGAAGGTCGTCGTAGTCGATGCGGCCGAAGTACTGGGCGCCGGAAGTCACGGTGATCACCCGGGCATCGGGCCGGCCGCGCAGCAGGGGCACCAGGGCCTGGGTGAGGGCGAAATGGCCCAGATGGTTGATGCCGAACTGCAGCTCGAAGCCGTCACGGGTGAGGGCCCGGGGCAGCCCCATCACACCGGCGTTGTTGATGAGCAGATCCAGCCGGCCGTAGCGCTCGGCCAGCTGCTGGGCAGCGCCCAGCACCGAGACCAGATCGGCCAGGTCGAGATCGAGCAGATCCACCGCGCCGCCGTCGGCCACGGCACCCAGCAGCTCCTGGCGGGCCCGTTCGGCCCTGGCGCGGGACCGGCAGCCGAGAATCACAGTGGCGCCGCGGGCCACCAGGGCCCGGGCGGTCTCCAGCCCCAGTCCGCTGCTGGCGCCGGTGATCAGGGCCAGGCGGCCCGACTGGTCGGGGATGTCAGCGGCGGTCCAGGACATGACAACCGTGCACGGAATCAGGTGTGAATGTAACGGTGTATGAACAGCCGTTGCGGCGTCTCCTGCCCGCCCTGGCCTGGGGCCTGGTGCTGCTGCTCAGCCCGCCGCTCTCCTGGTTGATCCGCGGGCTGCTGGCGCCGCTTCTCCCCCAGGTGCTGTTCTGCGCCAGGGGGCCGGCGGCGGCGGGCCGCCGCCAGCTGGCCCTCACCATCGATGACGGCCCCAGTGGCAGCGGCAGCCTGGAGCTGCTCGATCTGCTCCGCCAGCTGCAGGTGCCGGCCACCCTGTTTCTGATCGGCAGCCACCTGCCCCGGGGCGGCGCGGGCTTCGTGGAGCGGGCCCTGGCCGATGGCCACCAGATCGGCAACCACATGCTGGAAGACCAGATCTCCGCGCGCCTGCCGCCCGAGCAGTTCCTGGATCAGCTGCGCCGCACCGACGCCGCCCTGCGCCGGGCGGCCGCTCATCGCTCACCGGCGCTGCGCTGGTTCCGGCCCGGCGGCGGCTGGTTCCACCGGGCCATGGTGAAGGCCGTGCGCGCCGAGGGCTACCGGCTGGTGCTGGGCTCGGTGTTTCCCTTCGACACCAACCACCCGCCGCTGTGGTTCCTGCGCCGGTTCCTGCTGGCAGGCGTGCATCCGGGAGCCATCGTGGTGCTGCACGACCGCCCGGACACCATCGCCGCCACCCTCGCCACCCTGCGGACCGTGGTGCCGGAGCTGCGGCGGCGGGGCTACCGCTTCGTGAGCCTCGATCAGCTCGACTGACGCGCCAGCAGGCTGGCGGCATAGGAGTGCACGGCCTCCGCGTCACCCCCGGCCAGCTCCGCCAGCTCGCTCCGGCGCTCGCCAGTGTCCCGCAGGTGGGACACCCGGGTGTGGGTGTGGCCGTCCAGCACCTGCTTGGACACGCGGAAGTGGTGGTCGGCCGCCGCCGCCACCAGGGGCTGGTGGGTGACGCAGAACACCTGCCGCTGCCGGGCCAGCCGCTGCAGCAGGGCCGCCATCGCACCGCTGACGCGGCCGCTGACCCCGGCGTCGATCTCGTCGAACAGCAGGGTGACGTGGGGATCGGCCGCCGCCAGGCAGGTTTTCAGGGCCAGCAGAAACCGGCTCATCTCGCCGCCGGAGGCCACCTCGGCCAGGGGTGCCAGGGGCTGGCCGGGATTGGCGGAGAACAGGAACTGAACGGCGTCGGCCCCCTCCTCCCCGGGCTCACAGGGCTGCAGCGCCACTGCAAAACGCACCTGGGCCAGGCCCATGGGCCGCAGGGCCTCCATCAGCTGGTCCTGCAGGGCCTCGGCGGCGGCGGCCCGGGCGGCGCTGAGAACGGCGTTGGCCTGGTCACGGTGGGTCCGGGCGCTGGCCTCGGCGGCCGCCAGCCGCTCCAGCTCGGCAGCACCACCACCCGGAGCGAGGGCTTCCCGCAGGCGATCACGCAGGTGAATCAGCTCGGCCAGCTCCAGGCCGTAGCGGCGCTCCAGGCCACGCAGCTCGGCGATGCGCTGCTGGAGCTGCTCAAGACGCTCGGGATCGCTCTCCAGGCTGCCGCCGTAGCGGTCGAGTTCGCGGCTGAGCTCCTGCAGGTCGGCCAGCGCCCCGGCCAGGCGCTCCCGCAGCGGCTCCAGGGAGCCATCGAGGGCACCCATCAGCTGCAGTTCCTGGTCGCAGGCGGCCAGGTGGTCGAGCACGGGCGGTGCCGCCTCGGCCCCCTCCTGCAGGCGGCCCAGCAGGGTCATCACCCCCTCCTGCAGGCGCACGCCGTGGGCGAGCCGGTCCTGTTCCTGCTGCAGCCGCTGGCGCTCCTGGGGATCCTCGAGGCCGGCCGCCTCCAGCTCGGCCAGCTGCTGCTCCTGCTGGGCCCGCTCGTGCTCCCGCTGCTGCCAGTGGCAGCGGGCCTGCTCCAGGGCAGCGGCGGCGGTCCGCCAGGCCCGCCAGGCGCTGGCTGCCGGCTCCAGGGCCCGCTGCACGGCCTCGGCGCCGAAACGGTCCAGCCAGCGCCGCTGCTGACCGGGACGGGCCAGCTGCTGGGTCTGGCCCTGCACGGTGAGATCGAGCAGCAGCGGCCGCAACTCCTGAACCTGGGCGCGATTCACAGCCACGCCGTTGAGGCGGTGGCGGCTGCTGAGGCGATCGTCCCCCAGCCGCCAGTCGCGGCTGAGCAGGAGCTCACCCTCGTCAGCGTCCAGCTCCTGCTCACCCAGCCAGGCCAGCAGCGGGGGGGTCAGGGCGAAGCTGGCCTCGATCCGGGCCTGGCGGCAGCCCGGGCGCAGCAGGCGGCTGCCGCCGCCGGGCTGACCGCCGCCCAGCAGGGCATCGAGGGCATCGAGCAGGATCGACTTGCCGGCGCCGGTCTCGCCCGTGAGCACCGTGAACCCGGCCTCGAAGTCGAGCTCGAGCCGCTCGATGAGGGCGATGTTCTCCAGGCGCAGTCCGGTGAGCACGGCCGCCGCGGGATAGAACAGGTGTACGCAGCGACCGTAGCGGCAGTTTCTGTCGTTTAGAAGAGATCATCACCCTGCCGGGGGCGATGACCACTCCACCCTTGCCCCCGTCGATGTCGCCCTCAGCGAATGCCCACACCGTGGTGAGCCCTTCCGCCGCAGACACCAGCACCGTCGCCCCGGCCAATGCCGGCGACACCGGCACCCCGGAGCGCACGGCGCTGGAAGCCGCCGCCGCGGCCATGGAAGCCGCCGTTCACCAGCCGTCCCCGGCGTCTCCAGCAGGATCGGCGCCGGGCACAGGTCTGGCGGGCAGGCCTGAGCTGGCCGACTTCATCGAGGCCTCCGGGCTGCTGGCCTACGACCCGGCGGCGATCAGCCGCATCTACTCCGGCCGACCGGAGCGGCTGCTGCGGCGCCTGTGGCAGACCCTGGTGCCCATCGGCCTGTTCCTGCTCGGAGTGGGCTTCGACTGGCTGACCCGGCGACTGCGCAACCCAAGGGTGGCCCGGGCGCGGGCCAGTGAAGCGGCCGATCTGGTGGCCTCCCTCGGCCCGGCGTTCATCAAGGCCGGCCAGGCCCTCTCCACCCGCCCGGACATCGTGCCACCGCTGCTGCTGGAGGAACTGGCCCAGCTGCAGGACCAACTGCCGGGCTTCGATTCCGCGCTGGCCATGGCCTGCATCGAGGAGGACCTGGGCGCACCGCTGGGCGAGATCTACGCCGAACTGGAGCGCGAACCGATCTCGGCGGCGTCCCTGGGCCAGGTGCACCGCGGCAGGCTGCACAGCGGTGAACGGGTGGCGGTGAAGGTGCAGCGGCCGGGTCTGCGGGAGCAGATCACGCTCGACCTCTACATCGTGCGCAACCTCGCCGGCTGGCTGAACCGCAACGTGCAGCTGATCCGCAGCGACCTGGTGGCCCTGATCGACGAGCTCGGCACGCGCGTGTTCGAGGAGATGGACTACCTCAACGAGGCCTCCAACGCCGAGCGCTTCGCCCAGCTCCACGCCCACAACCCGCGCATCGCCGTTCCCCGCATCCACCACCAGGCCACCAGCCGGCGGGTGCTGACGATGGAGTGGATCGATGGGGTCAAACTCACCAACCTGGAGGCCGTGCGGGAGCTCGGCATCGATCCCGACGAGCTGGTGCAGGTGGGGGTGAACTGCAGCCTGCAGCAGCTGCTCGAGCATGGCTTCTTCCACGCCGATCCCCACCCAGGCAACCTGCTGGCCCTGCCCGACGGGCGTCTGGCCTACCTGGATTTCGGCATGATGAGCTCGGTCAGCCGCGAGGCGCGCACCGGCCTGATCCAGGCCGTGGTGCATCTGGTGAACCGAAACTTCGGCAAACTCAGCAAGGATTTCGTCAACCTTGGCTTCCTGGCTGAAGACGTGAATCTGGCTCCGATCGTGCCGGCCTTCGAGGGCGTGTTCGGCCAGGCCCTGGAGATGGGTGTGAGCCGCATGGACTTCAAGGCCGTCACCGACGACCTCAGCGGGGTGATGTACCGCTTTCCCTTCCAGGTGCCGCCCTATTACGCCCTGATCATCCGTTCCCTGGTGACCCTGGAGGGCATCGCCCTGAGCGTGGACCCCGACTTCAAGATTCTCGGCGCCGCCTATCCCTACTTCGCCCGGCGGTTGATGGAGGACCCCGATCCCAGCCTGCGCCAGAGCCTCAAGGAGATGCTCTTCGACGGCGAGGTGTTCCGCTGGCAGCGGCTCGACAATCTGATCGCCAGTGCCGCCCAGGGGTCCCAGCTCGATCTCGAAAGCCTGCTCGATCAGGTGCTCGACTTCCTGTTCTCCGCCAACGGTGGCCTGCTGCGCCGCCAGCTGGTGGATTCGGTGATCACCCGCGTGGACGCGTTGGCCTGGCAGACCACCCTGCGCCTGGGCAAGCGCCTGCCCGAACGGCTGCAGCCTCCGGGCCTGCGGCGGCGGCAGCCCGAAGAGGCCGGCGAGGTGCTGCTCAGCCTCGAGCCGATCCGCCAGCTGGTGGCGATCCTGCGGGCCCTGCCCGGCTTCGAGCCCCGGCTGCTGGTGAAGCGCCTGCCACGGCTGCTCGGTGAACGGGAAGTGCGGCGGATGGGTGTGGATGTGGCCCGCGGCCTGGCCGAACGGGGCGTGGTGCGGCTGCTGCGCGACGTGCTCGTGGACCCCTCCCTGCGGCCATCATCGAGGGTGGTCAGCGCCTGAAAAGCCCCTAGGGTTGCCCCCATGACCTCCCTCCATCTACGCCGGCGGTTGCTGGCTCCTCTCATCGTCCTGGGTCTGGGCCTGGCCGCCCCGTCCGTTCAGGCCGCCGACAACCTGGTGTTCGTGAGCGGTGCCTTCCGGCGCTCGATCCCGGTGGACGACCTGCAGCATCTGGCCGAAACCGGCGAGGCCCGGGGTCTGCTCTCCGACGTGATCCGCATCAGCGAACAGGATCCGGCCACCGTCTCGGAGCTGCTCAACCAGTCGATCAGCCTGCCGGTGAGCCTGGTGAGCCGCCTACTGGCCACCCGCATCGGCGAAGCCGTGCTCGAGCGACTGGCCCAGATCTTCTACCCCCTCCAGGCTCCTGGGGTGGGGGTGCCGGCCCTGCGCTCAGCAATCGTGATGGGACTGGTGGAGGGTGACGGCAAGATCTCGGCGATCTCCTTCCTGCGGGCCTACCCCACCAGGAATCTTGAAGTGAACATCCCCAACCTGATCGCGGTGGCGGAGCAGGCCAGCTCAGTGACCGAACTGGTGCGGTTCTTCTCCGAATCCCCCCTCGACGGCCTGCGCGGCAGCGAAGGAGCCGAGAACTAGATTCAAGGCTGCCGCCGGCCCCTCCCCTTGCCCCTGCTCCAATCCCTGCGGCGTCTGGGTTTGGGACCCGGCAGCGCCCAGCCCACCCTGCAGGACTGGCCGGGGCTGATCGAGGCCTACCGGCGCTGGCTGCCGGTGAGCGAGCGCACGCCGGTGATCAGCCTGCGCGAGGGAGGCACGCCGCTGATCCCCGCTCCGGCGATTTCCGAACGGGTGGGCAACCGGGTGCGGGTGCTGCTCAAGTACGACGGCCTCAACCCCACGGGCTCGTTCAAGGACCGGGGGATGACCATGGCCATCTCCAAGGCCCGCGAGGCGGGCTCGGAGGCGGTGATCTGTGCCAGCACCGGCAACACCTCAGCAGCCGCAGCCGCCTACGCCCGCCGCGGCGGGATGCGGGCCTTCGTGCTGATCCCCGACGGCTACGTGGCCCAGGGCAAGCTGGCCCAGGCCCTGCTCTACGGCGCCGAGGTGATCGCCATCCAGGGCAACTTCGACCGCGCCCTGGCAATCGTTCAGGAGGTGGCGGAGCGCTACCCGGTGACCCTGGTGAACTCGGTGAATCCCTACCGGTTGCAGGGCCAGAAAACGGCCGCCTTCGAGGTGGTGGACGCCCTCGGCGAGGCTCCGGACTGGCTCTGCATCCCGGTGGGCAACGCCGGCAACATCAGCGCCTACTGGATGGGCTTCAACGAATACCGCGAGGCCGGTCACTGCCGCACGGTGCCGCGCATGATGGGCTTCCAGGCCGCCGGCTCGGCCCCCCTGGTGCTGGGCCACACGGTGGAGCAGCCCGACACCATCGCCACCGCCATCCGCATCGGCAACCCGGTGAACCGGGACAAGGCCCTGGCCGTGCGCAGCGAGAGCGGCGGGGACTTCACCGCCGTCACCGACGCCGAGATCATCGAGGCCTACAAGCTGCTGGGCAGCCAGGAGGGGGTGTTCTGCGAACCGGCCAGCGCCGCCTCGGTGGCAGGGCTGCTCAAACGCCGGGAGGAGGTGCCGGCGGGGGCCACGGTGGTGTGTGTGCTCACCGGCAACGGCCTCAAGGACCCCACCACCGCGATCGAGCACAACGAGGCCCGCTTCCACACCGGCCTGGAGGCCGACACCGCCAAGGTGGCCGAAGTGATGGGCTTCTAGGACCAGCCCGTCATGCCATGCCCCCGCCCGGCGGGGGTTTTTTTGTGCCTGTCATCCGGTTGCAGGGGCCTGTGCCGATCCACGAGGCGCCTGCTGATGGCCCGGGAAAAGGGCGGGCGAATCTGGGGAAAGGGAAGCCCGTGCTGACGGCCCGGAGCCCTCGCCCCATTCCCCAGGACCGGGAAAGCGGGGAAAACCCTGCGCCCTCCCCATCACGACCCGCTGATTCCGCAGCGCTCAAACGCCCACAATCCAGAGCCAGCCGTGCCGGCGGGGCGTTATCCACGCTTTCCGCAGGCCCTACGGCTACGGGTTCATTGGTTTTCAAGATCAATCCTTTTCAAGCCGTCGACGGGACAAAAACACCGGAAGTCCGGCGTTGCGCAATCAGCCGCCCTGTGGAAGCGTGGGAGCCCCTCAGCGCAGCCGCTCAACACCGGTCTGAACGCCCTCGCCATGAAGCTGGTCTGCTCCCAGTCGGAACTCAGCGCCAGCCTGCAG
Source organism: Cyanobium sp. (assembly GCA_007135755.1). GTDB lineage: Bacteria > Cyanobacteriota > Cyanobacteriia > PCC-6307 > Cyanobiaceae > NIES-981. Next base: position 12,532 of record SLIG01000073.1, on the reverse strand, counting down.
CTGGTGAGCCGCGCCGTCGCTGCCCGACCCACCCATCCGGTGCTGGCCAATGTGCTGCTCACCGCCGACGCCGGCACCGGCCGCCTCAGCCTCACCGGCTTCGACCTGAGCCTCGGCATCCAGACCAGCCTCCCCGCCGAGGTGGAGAGCAGCGGCGCCATCACCCTGCCGGCGCGGCTGTTCGGCGAGATCGTGCAGCGCCTCCCGTCCGACAGCCCCATCGGCCTGCACTGCCCCGAGGGCACCGAGCAGGTGGAGCTCACCTCCCGCTCCGGCAGCTACCAGATGCGGGGCATGGCCGCGGAGGACTTCCCCGACCTGCCCCTGGTGCAGACCGGCCAGCCCATCCGCATGGAGGCCGAGGCCCTGGTGAAGGGTCTGCGCGCCACCCTGTTCGCCAGCAGTGGCGATGAGGCCAAGCAGCTGCTCACCGGTGTGCACCTGCGCCTGCAGGGCGCCGGTCTGGAATGCGCCAGCACCGACGGTCACCGCCTGGCCGTGCTGCGGCTGGCGGAGGGGGTGGAGGCCGCGGCGCCGGATGGGGCGGCCGAGCCGGAGCCCTTTGCCGTCACCGTGCCCGCCCGCTCGTTGCGCGAACTGGAGCGGCTGCTCTCCGGACGCCAGTCCAGTGAGCCCCTCAGCCTGTTCTGTGACCGTGGCCAGGTGGTGTTCCTGTGGGCCGATCAGGTGCTGACCAGCCGCAGCCTCGATGGCACCTACCCCAACTACGGCCAGCTGATTCCCGAGAGCTTCAGCCGTGGCATCAGCCTCGAGCGTCGCGCCCTGGTGGCGGCCCTGGAGCGGGTGGCCGTGCTGGCCGATCAGCACAACAACGTGGTGAAGCTCAGCACCGAGGCCGGCAGCGGCCAGCTGCAGGTGCAGGCCGACGCCCAGGACGTGGGCCGCGGCTCCGAGGCCGTGGCCGCTGAGATCAGCGGCGAGCCGATCCAGATCGCCTTCAACGTGCGCTACCTGCTCGATGGCCTCAAGGCCATGGCCTGCGACCAGGTGGCCCTGCACTGCAATGCCCCCACCACCCCGGCTGTGCTCAAACCCGCTGCTGATGGACCGGACGACTCCGACTTCACCTATCTGGTGATGCCGGTGCAGATCCGGGTCTGACCCCCGTGGCCCTTCCCGAGCAGCTCCTGCTCAGCGATCTGCTGAAGCGCCGGGTGCGCGATGCCGACGGCCTCGAGCGGGGCACCGGCCTGACGGTGTGGATGCATCCGCCGGTGCACCGCGTGCTGGGCTGGGCCAGCCGTCCGTCGATGTTCGGCAACCGCCGGCTGGTGTGGCGCCTCAACCAGCTGGCCGGTGTGCTGGAGCTGGAGGCCCTGGTGAAGGGCGAGCCGGCCGAAACCGACCAGGCCACCCTCGAGCGCCTGCCCACCCTCATCGATGCCGCCCTGCTGGATCGCGATCAGCGGCCGATCGGCACCGTGGCCGATGCCGCCATCGAGCTGCGCACCGGTGCCATCCGCCACTACCTGGTGAGCCGCAGCGATCCCCGCCTGCCCGGCAGCAGCCGCTGGCGCCTCAGCCCGGAGCGCATCGTCGACCAGCAGCCCGGCCTGGTGTCCACGGCGCTCACGGGCCTCGACGACCTGCCCCTGGCCCGGGCCAGCGTGCGCCAGGACCTGCTGCGCCGCTCCCGGCGCTGGCGTGAGCAGATGCAGGTGGCGGGCGAGCAGCTGGAGTCGCGGGTGGAGGGCTGGCTGGAGGAGCCCCCCTGGGAGGGGGCCGAGCCGCTGCGGCGCCTCTGGACCCCCGAGGACGACGACCCGGATCTCCCCCCGGACGACGACGAGGCGTGGGCGGAAGCGAACGACGGCCCGGGCCCATCGGATCTCGAGCCCTGGGACGACGACGACTGGGACTGGGACCGGGAACCAGCTCGCCAGGGAGAGCCGCGCCCTGCGGAGTCCTGGGAGGATTCCGACGAGGCCGAGCCAGAGCCTTGGCGCCGGCGCTGGGGCCACCGGGCAGAGGAAGAAGAAGAGGAGGATCCCTGGGTCTGAGGCCGGCAGCCGCGCCGTCTGCTGCAACCTGCTCGGCCACACTGGGGCGATTCGATCCGCTGGCTGTGGTGGCTGCCCCCGACTTCCCCCTCGCCGAGGCGCTCAAGAAGGAGAACCTCAGCCAGGCGGATTACGACGAGATCTGCCGCCGCCTGGGCCGCCCCCCCAACCGGGCCGAACTGGGGATGTTCGGGGTGATGTGGTCGGAGCACTGCTGCTACCGCAACTCGCGGCCCCTGCTGCAGGGCTTCCCCACCAGCGGGCCGCGCATCCTGGTGGGCCCCGGTGAGAACGCCGGCGTGGTGGATCTGGGTGAGGGCCAGCGCCTGGCCTTCAAGATCGAGAGCCACAACCACCCCTCGGCGGTGGAGCCGTTCCAGGGGGCGGCCACGGGGGTGGGCGGCATCCTGCGCGACATCTTCACCATGGGTGCCCGGCCGATCGCCCTGCTCAATGCCCTGCGCTTCGGGCCCCTGGAGGACGAGCGCAACGTGGGCCTGATGGAGGGGGTGGTGGCCGGCATCGCCCACTACGGCAACTGCGTGGGGGTGCCCACCGTGGGCGGCGAGGTGGCGTTCGACCCCAGCTACTCCGGCAACCCGCTGGTGAATGCCATGGCCCTGGGGCTGATGGAAACCGAGGAGATCGTCTGCTCCGGCGCCGAGGGAGTGGGCTATCCGGTGGTGTACGTGGGCAGCACCACCGGCCGTGACGGCATGGGCGGCGCCAGCTTCGCCAGCGCCGAGCTCACCGAGGCCTCGCTGGATGACCGTCCCGCCGTGCAGGTGGGCGATCCCTTCCTGGAGAAGGGCCTGATCGAGGCCTGCCTGGAGGCCTTCCAGAGCGGTGATGTGGTGGCCGCCCAGGACATGGGCGCCGCTGGCCTCACCTGCAGCTGCTCGGAGATGGCCGCCAAGGGGGGCCTGGGCATCGAGTTGGATCTCGACCGTGTGCCCGCCCGCGAGACCGGCATGACCGCCTACGAGTTCCTGCTCAGCGAGTCCCAGGAGCGGATGCTGTTCGTGGTGAAGCCCGGCCGCGAGCAGGCGCTGATGCAGCGCTTCACCCGTTGGGGCCTGCAGGCGGCGGTGGTGGGCCGGGTGCTGGACGACAACGTGGTGCGCGTGCTGCAGAACGGCGCGGTGGCGGCCGAGGTGCCTGCCAGCGCCCTGGCCGACGACACCCCGATCAACCACCACGACCTGATCAGCGAACCGCCGGCCGAAACCCAGGCCCACTGGCGCTGGAGCGAGGCCCAGCTGCCCCAGGCCACCGCCGCCGGCATCACCCCCGGCAGCGGCCCCCATGCCGGCGAGGCCCTGAGCTGGAGCGCGGTGCTCCTGGCCCTGCTCGATGACCCCACCATCGCCTCCAAGCGCTGGGTCTACCGCCAGTACGACCACCAGGTGCAGGCCAACACCGTGCTGCCCCCCGGCGGTGGCGATGCGGCCGTGGTGCGTCTGCGGCCCCAGCAGGGGGAGGGCGCCATGGCTCCAGCCAGCCGGGGTGTGGCGGCTGTGGTGGATTGCCCCAACCGCTGGGTGGCCCTCGATCCGGAGCGCGGCGCGATGGCGGCGGTGGCCGAGGCTGCCCGCAACCTCAGCTGCGTCGGCGCCGAGCCCCTGGCCGTCACCGACAACCTCAACTTCCCCTCCCCCGAAACCCCCACCGGGTACTGGCAGCTGGCGATGGCCTGCCGGGGCCTGGCGGCCGCCTGCCGGGAGCTCGACACCCCCGTCACCGGGGGCAATGTGTCCCTCTACAACGAGACCCGCCGGCCCGATGGCGCCATGCAGCCCATCCACCCCACCCCGGTGGTGGGGATGGTGGGCCTGGTGCACGATCTGGCCCACGTGCGCGGACTGGGCTGGCGGGCCGCCGGTGATGCCATCTGGCTGCTGGGCGTGCCCCTGGCCGAGGCCCCAGCCGCTGGTGGTGCCGCCGCCGATGACCGCGTTGGCCTGGCGGGCAGCAGCTATCTGGAGGTGATCCATGGCCTGGTGAGCGGCCGGCCGCCCCGGATCGATCTGGCCCTGGAGCGGAGCCTGCAGGCCTTCCTGCGCCGGGCCATTGCCGCCGATCTGGTGGCTTCCGCCCATGACCTCAGCGACGGCGGCCTGGCGGTGGCCGTGGCCGAGGCCTGCATCGGCGGCGATCTGGGGGCCGATCTGGTGCTGCCCCAGGCGTTCGCTCCGCGCCTCGACCGGCTGCTGTTCGCCGAGGGCGGGGGCCGCATCCTGGTGAGCGTGCCGGCCCAGCGCGCCGAGGCCTGGCAGGCCGCCCTGGAGGCCGCCGCTGCCGCTGGTGATCCGGTCCCCGCCGCCCAGCTGGGCAGCGTGCAGTCCGGCCCCCGGCTGCGGCTGCGCCACGGCGAGCAGGTCCTGGTGGATCTGGCCATCGGCGAGCTGCGGGCCAGCTTCGAGCGGGCGATCCCACGCCGCCTGGGGCTGGATCTGCCGCCCAGCGGCTGAACCAGGCCAGAGGCTCGAGCAGGCGGATGCACCCCCAGCCACCGGATCGCTGGTGCAGAATGGTTCTTCGGCTCGCGTAACGAGAGGCCTGCGCTGATGGTGTTCTCGTGCTGATGGTGTTCTCGTGACGACTGTGCCCTCCGCAGCGACCTCAGAGGCGACGCCCCTCCCGGAGCGGCCCGACAAGCCTGAGGAGGCCTGCGGCGTCTATGGCGTGCTGGCGGCCGACCAGCCCGTGGCCAACCTGGCCTACTTCGGTCTCTATGCCCTGCAGCACCGCGGCCAGGAATCGGCCGGCATCGCCGTGTTCGACGACGACGGCGAGGTGCGTCTGCACAAGGATATGGGGCTGGTGAGCCAGGTGTTCGACCAGGACGTGCTGGCGCGGCTGACGGGCTCCCTGGCCATCGGCCACAACCGCTACTCCACCACCGGCAGCAGCAAGGTCTGCAATGCCCAGCCGGTGCTGCTGAACAGCCGTCTGGGTCCCTTTGCCCTGGCCCACAACGGCAATCTGGTGAATGCCGCCGAGCTGCGCCATGAGCTGGCCGACCTGGCCAGCGAACTCACCTCCACCACCGATTCCGAGCTGATCGCCTTCGCCATCCAGCGCGCCGTCAATGACGGCCTCGACTGGGAGGCCGCCATCCGCGCTGCCGCCAGCGGCTGTCGCGGGGCCTTCAGCCTGGTGATCGGCACCCCCGAGGGTCTGTTCGCCCTGCGCGACGGCCACGGCATCCGGCCCCTGGTGTTCGGCCACCTGGGCGAGCAGGAGCAGGCCCGCTGGGTGGTGAGCAGCGAAACCTGCGGCCTCGACATCATCGGCGCCAGCTTCTGTGGTGATGTGCTCCCCGGCGAGCTGATCCACTTCCGCCTCCACGATCCCGAACCCCGCCGCCTGCGCTGGTGTGACGAACCCACCAAGCTGTGCGTGTTCGAGATGATCTACTTCGCCCGGCCGGACAGCCGCTTCTTCGGCGAGTCGCTGTACAGCTACCGGGTGCGGATCGGTGAAGTGCTGGCGCGCGAGACGCCGGTGGCGGCCGACATCGTGATTGGCGTTCCCGATTCCGGCATCCCCGCCGCCATCGGTTATTCCCAGGTGAGCGGCATTCCCTTCGGCGATGGCCTGATCAAGAACCGCTATGTGGGTCGCACCTTCATCCAGCCCACCCAGGCGATGCGCGAGGCCGGCATCCGCGTGAAACTCAATCCCCTGCCCGACGTGCTCGCCGGCAAGCGGGTGGTGGTGATCGACGATTCGATCGTGCGCGGCACCACCAGCCGCAAGCTGGTGGCCGCCCTGCGCGACGCCGGCGCGAGTGAGGTGCACATGCGCATCAGTTCGCCGCCCGTCACCCACCCCTGCTTCTACGGCATCGACACCGACACCCAGGACCAGCTGATCGCCGCCCGCCTCACCCTCGAGGAAATCGCCGCCCATCTCGGCGTCGATTCGCTGGCCTACCTCAGCAAGGAGGGCATGGTGGAGGCCGCCCAGGCCCACTCCGGCAACTTCTGCACCGCCTGCTTCGACGGCGCCTATCCGATCGAGATGGATGAGGAGCTGCGCTCCAGCAAGCTGATGCTGGAGCCCTCGGGGCTGGCGGCCAACCGCCAGCCGCTGGCCTCCGCCGCCCGCTGACGCCTCACCTTCGGATCACTCCCGGATCAGCGGCACCAGGGCCTGCAGATCCTCCCGTTCCGCCAGGTTCAGGCTCACCCCGGGTCCACCGGCGTCCTGGCCCTCCAGATCGGCAGGCTGCAGCCGGGCACTGCGGCCACTGCTGAGCAGGGCCGCCACCAGCGGCGCTTCGGCGTCACAGATGTCGGCCAGCTGGTCGTGGCGCTGGCTGAAGCGCAGGCCGATCTGGCCCAGATCGCCGCGTCGGCAGAGGCGCAGCTGATCCACCCCCAGGCGCTTGATCCAGCCCCGGCGGCTGGCCAGCAGCACGGCCCCATCAGGCCCGCCCACACCGGCGGCACCCACCACCAGTTCCCCCGGCAGCAGCCGCAGCAGCACCGGTCCCTGGGCCGCGCGGCCCATCAGCGGCAGGTTGGCCTCGTTCACCGCCAGCCGCAGCAGCCGGCCGGTGCTGCTGGCCACCACCAGTTCCCCCCCGTCCCGGCAGGGCAGTACACGGCTGAGCTGCACCCCTTCCTTCAGTTTCAGCACCGTGGCCGCCCGGCCCGAGAGCTCGCGGAACAGGTCCAGGGGCAGCCGCTTGCAGCGGCCGTCGCTGCTGAGCAGGCCCAGGCTGGTAACGGCCCCGACTGGCCCCGCCGTGGCCCCCTCCTCGGCGGCGGGCAGGGCCAGCAGCTGCATCACCGGGCTGCCGCCGAGGCTGTCGGGCAGGAAGCGCTCCAGCGGACCTGGCTGCTGGCCGGCAAATTCCCAGCGCAGCAGCGCCACCCGGCCATCGGCGCTGAACGCCAGCACCTGGGGCTCGCTCTGCACCGGCAGGATCAGCCGCGCTGGCGCCGGGTGCTCGCCGGCTTCCGCCGCCACCTCCAGGTGCAGGCGGCCGAGGGTCTGGGGGGCCACGATCTTCACCGCGCCGTCGGTCTGGATCAGCAGCCGGGCATCACCGGCCAGGGCATCGAGGGCCTGGCGGCGCTGCAGTTCGGTGTTGGGGCGCTGGGCGGCGCTGCGCTGGGCCGTGAGCTCATCGCCTCCCTCCACCAGCCGGGTGCGCCGGGGGGTGGCGTAACGTTTCCTGAGGGCCCGGAATTCGGCCACCAGGGTGTCCAGCAGGGTGGCGCGGTCATCGAGCAGGTGGCGCAGCCGGGTGCGTTCCAGGCCCAGCTCCTCGGCTTCCTGCCGCAGGCTGTCCTGCTCCAGGGCGGTGAGGCGGCGCAGCGGCATGGCCAGCACCGCATCGGCCTGCCGCTCGCTCAGATCCAGATGCACCTGCAGGCTGGCCCGGGCGCTGGCGGCGTCGCGGGCCTCCTGGATCATGTCGATCACGCGGCGCAGGTCGTTGAGCGCCTTGATCAGACCCTCCACCACCTCCAGCCGGTCCTCGCACTTGCGCAGGGCATGGCGGGTGCGGCGCACCAAGGTGTGCTCCCGGTACTCCAGGAACCGCTGCAGCAGCTGACGCAGGCTCAGCTGCACGGGCTGGCCGTCCACCAGCGCCAGGAGGATGGCGCCGAAGTTGCTCTGCAGGGCCGTGCGCCGCTGCAGATCGGCCAGCACCTGCTGGGGATCGGCGTCGCGGCGCAGCTCCACCACCACCCGCATGCCCTCACGGTCGCTCTCGTCGCGGATGTCGGCGATGCCGCCCAGGCGGCCCTCGTTCACCAGCTCGGCCAGCTTCTCGATCCAGCCCGCCTTGCTGAGCTGGTAGGGCAGCTCCGTCACCACCACGGCGCCACGGCGGTGGCGGCCCTTGCCGGGCTGCACCTCTTCAATGTGGGCCACCCCCCGCATCGGGATGCTGCCGCGGCCGCTGAGGTACGTGTCGCGCACGCCGCTGCCGGTGAGCACCTCGCCGCCGGTGGGAAAGTCGGGCCCCGGCACCAGGTGCAGCAGCTTCTCGTCGGAGAGCTCCGGATTGCGCACCAGGGCGATCAGGGCATCGACGACTTCACCGAGGTTGTGGGGCGGGATGCTGGTGGCCATGCCCACGGCGATGCCGCTGCAGCCATTGAGCAGCAGGAAGGGCAGCTGGGCCGGCAGCACCGTGGGCTCCTGCTGGGAGCCGTCGAAGTTGGGCGCGAAATCAACCGTGTCGTCGCCGATCTCATCCAGCAGGGCCTGGTTGGCGATCGGGGCCAGCCGCGTTTCCGTGTAGCGCATGGCCGCCGGCGGGTCGTCGTCCACCGAGCCGAAGTTGCCGTGGCCATCCAGCAGGGGATGGCGGCTGGCGAAGGTCTGCACCAGCCGCACCAGGGCGTCGTACACCGCCTGGTCGCCATGGGGGTGGTATTTGCCGAGCACGTCGCCCACCACGCGGGCGCACTTGCGGTAGGGCCTGTCGGGGGTGAGCCCCAGCTCGTGCATCGCGTAGAGGATGCGCCGCTGCACCGGCTTGAGGCCATCGCGGACATCCGGCAGGGCCCGGCCCACGATCACGCTCATCGCGTATTCGAGGTAGGAGCGCTGCATCTCCTGATGCAGGGCGATCGGCTGAATCCGAGAGTCGTCCGGCCGGTCGCCGGGTCGTTGTCCTGGTCGCTCCTCAGGCATCCGGTGCGGCGGTGGGAGGGCGAACTGAGGCGCTCAGCCTACCGATGCAGCCCAGACCCGCCGCTGGGCGGCGGCGGCCTGCCGGATGCCGGGGTTCAGGGGGTGGCGTTGGCCTCGGCCCGCTCCACATCGGCGCGCAGCTCCTCCAGCTCCAGCAGGCGCTGGGTGGTGCGGCGCAGCTTCACGCCCCAGAGCTGTTCCTCCTGGTGGCTGTCGAGCACGTAGTCGGGTTCGGAGGCCAGGGCCTTTCTGGCCAGCTCCAGGGCCTCCCGGCGACCCTCGGCGCCGCGCTCGAACAGGGCTGCCGCCAGGGCCAGGTTGGGCTCGGCGGCCTCCGGTTGGATCTGCAGCACCCGTCGCCATTGGACGATCGCCTGGTCCACCTGGTCGAGTTCGTAGTGCACCAGGGCCTTGTTGTTGATGGCCTCCCAGAAGTCGCGCCGCAGCTCGGCCGCACGGGCGAAGGCTTCCAGGGCCTGGCGGGGCTGGTTCAGCAGGATGTGGGCATTGCCCACATCGAAGTAGGCGTTGGCATTGCGGGGGTCGCGGCGCAGCCCCTGGCGCAGCAGTTCGAGGCCCTCCGAGGGCCGGCCGTCGCGCAGGGCCAGCGAGCCCTGGGCGAACCAGATGCCGGCGTTGTCGGGATCAAGCTCCCCGGCCCGGGACAGCGACACGCCGGCGGCTTCGGTCTGGTTGCTGCGCAACTGGGACTCGGCCAGCAGCACCCAGCCGCGGGGATCGGCCGGCAGCAGCTGTACCGTCAGCGCCGCCAGCCGCGCCGCGTCCTCCGCCTGGCCCAGCTGCAGCAGCCGGGCCGCGGCCTGGGCGATTCCCAGCCCGGTGGCTTCCAATGCCGGGCGCTGGGGTGTGTAGACATAGGGCACCAGGGCCTGGGCCGCTGGCATGCCGCTGAGGGCGGTGCCGAGCGCCAGGAGCGGGAGGGTGCGCACCAGGGTGCGCCGCCAGCGCGACGGCATTGAAATCAGTGGGAATTCAGTTCAGCCTAGGGATCCCCCTTGGCTTCAGCCTCCAGAGCCGCGCGGATGTTGCGCCGCCACATCCAGGGCTTGATGCGCCGCAGGGCCGAGGCCCGCAGGCGCTCGTCCCACTGCCCATCACTCCAGCCCAGAGCCTCCTCCGCCCGCAGATCCAGCAACCAGGGGCGCGGCTGCAGATCCGCCTCGTCGCTGGCCTGCAGCGGCTGCCCGTTCCAGGGACAGGCCTCCTGGCAGAGGTCGCAGCCGGCCACCCAGCCCTGCAGCCGCTTGCGGATCGACGCCGGCAGCACGTCGTCGCGGTTTTCGATCGTGTGGAAGGCGATGCAGCGGCGGCTGTCCACCACGAAGGGTTCGCTGATGGCGCCGGTGGGGCAGGCGGGGATGCAGAGACTGCAGCTGCCGCAGAGGGATTGGGCTGGCCTGTCGGCCGGCAGCTCGAGGGTGGTGAGCAGGTGGCCGAGCAGCAGCCAGGACCCCCGGCGGCGGTGAATCAGGTTGCCGTGCTTGCCGATCCAGCCCAGGCCGGCCTCCTCGGCCCAGGCCTTGTCCATCAGCGGGGCGCTGTCCACGCAGGCGCGCCAGCGCACCGCCTCCACCTGACCCTCCAGCCAGCGGCCCAGCTGCCGCAGTCGGCCATCGATCAGCCGGTGGTAGTCGCGGCCCCAGCCGTAGCGCGCCACCTTCAGCGATCCGGGAGCGGGCTGCTCGGCCACGTGGTAGCTGAGTCCCACCGCCAGCAGGCTGCGCACCCCCGGCAACAGGGTCTCCACCGCCCGCCGGCGCGGGTCGGCCATCCAGCCCATGGCGGCGTGGTGGCCCTGCTGCAGCCAGCGCTCCAGGGCGGCACTGCGCAGGGCCATCCGCCCGCTGCCCGGAACGGCGGCGATGCCCACCGGATCGAAGCCCAGTCGGCGGGCCTCCTCCCGGAGCCTCGCCGCCAGCGCGCTGGCCGTGCCGGCAGTCACCCGTACAGTTCCCCCACTTCTCACTCTGTAGCGCTTGACTTCGACGTCCGCCTCCTCGAGCCGCATCGCCCTGTTGCTGCGCTGGCTGGGTCTCACCCTGGTGGTGCTGATGGGGCTGCAGCTCACCGCCCTGCTGGTGAACTGGAACTGGGACCTGGAGCCCTTCCGCCAGGTGTTCCTCGACCGCCTGGTGGGCGAGGGTCCCATGGCGCTGGTGGGGCTGCTGCTGATGCTGATCGGTCAGCGGCTGGACGGGGCCGCCGGCCGCACTCCCCTGCGCTGGCTGGCGGGGGTGATCGCCATCGTGCTGGCGATCGCCATGGTGGTGGCGGTGCCCCTGTCGCTGGCCAGCGAGTCGGCCCTGGCCGAGGAGGCTCAGCAGCAGGACGCCGCCATCGCCCAGCAGGCCATGCAGCTGGAGATGCAGAAGCAGCAGGTGGAGGATCCCGGATTCGTGGATCAGCTGATCGCCGAGGCCGAGAAGGAGGGCCGGATCCCCTCCGGGGCCAGCGATGAGGAGAAGAAACAGCGGGCCCGGGAGTTCATCGACACCCAGATCAGGCCCCAGCTCGAGCAGGCCGAGCAGCAGGTGGCTCAGGCCCGCTTCGGCCGCAACCTGGCGCTGCAGCAGCGTCGCTTCGGGGTCACCGGCCGCGCTGTGGCCCTGGCCGTCGCCTTTGTGCTCGTGGCGGTGGTGGCCCTGGTCTGACGGCCCTTGACCTGACGGTCGGGGAGGGGGGTCGGCTGGCTAGGTTGATCGACTGATCTGATGGCCAGAACGCGGGGTTTGCCTTGGTCCAGTCCAATCCCAGACCTGACCTGCCCCTGGGCGACCGTCTCCAGCAGGACCTCAAGAACGACCTGATCGCCGGTCTGCTGGTGGTGATCCCGCTGGCCACCACCATCTGGCTGGCCACCACGGTCAGCCGCTTCGTGCTGGCTTTTCTGACCACGATTCCCAAGCAGTTCAATCCCTTCAACACCCTCAATCCGCTCCTGCAGGAGCTGATCAACCTGGGGGTGGGTCTGCTGGTCCCCCTGCTCGGCATCCTGTTGATCGGGCTGATGGCCCGCAACATCGTGGGCCGCTGGTTGCTGGAATTCGGCGAGGGCACGCTGTTGCGGATCCCCCTGGCCGGGTCGGTCTACAAGACCCTCAAACAGCTGCTGGAAACTGTCCTGCAGGGCCAGTCCAGCCGCTTCCGCCGCGTTGTGCTGGTGGAGTATCCCCGCGAGGGGCTCTACGCGGTGGGTTTCGTCACCGGCACCGTGGGCTCCGCCCTGCAGAGCGGTTTTGACGAACCGATGCTGAGCGTCTTCATCCCCACCGCTCCCAACCCCACCACCGGCTGGTACACGGTGCTGCCCGAGCGTCTGGTGAAAGACCTCGACCTGTCGGTGGAGGATGCTTTCCGCACGATCATCTCCGCCGGCATCGTCACGTCCGACGAGCGCGCTGATCGCTCCAGCCGCAGCTTCTCCAGCCTTCTGGCCCAGCTGCGGGCCCCCCAGATGTCCTGATGTCCAGCCGCAGTCTTTCCCGCGAACTGGCCCTGCTGATGCTGGGCCAGACCAACGACCGCGGCCAGAGCGGCTCTGCGCGGCAGGGCGCCGGCTCCGACCCGGCCCTCGACGGACTCCTGCAGCAGGCCCTGGCCAGCCTCAGCCAGCACGTGCGCGAGTCGCTGGATCGCTCCGCCGCCGATCTGCAGACCGCGCAGCAGGAGCTCCTCGACAGTGAACTGCAGGAGCAGGGGGCCCAGCAGCTGCCCCGGGTGCGGCAGCACCTTCAGCAGGGTCTGGCGGCCGCTGAACAGGCCCTCAACCGCCTCTCCGCCAGCCTGGAGCTGCCGCGTCTGCTGCTGCTCGCCGACCAGGAGGAGGT
>SLIG01000075.1 GCA_007135755.1 Cyanobium sp. | reverse complement strand
GACTCTTTGCTGTTCGTCCCAAAAGCCTCTCTGGCTCACGACTCACGCGCATCTACTTGATTAGATTATAGCTGTATAACACGCTGAATCAAGCCCTATTACGATTTTTCGAGGTGCCCTTTAGGTCGTCGATTCCGGCTCTTCGTCAGTGACCTGGTCTTGTTCGGTCGATGTCTCTGCAGGATGACAGCTGCTACCGGCATCTGGTGATTGTTCACGAGTGAGCCCTGCCCGAGCGGCAATAGGCGCGATTCCTGCAGTCGGCTTTACCCCTCCAGCCACCGCTTCACCGTGCGCCGCCAGCGCCGGCGGTTCGTCGCGCTCGGCAGCACCGCCGCCAAGCCCCGTCCGGACGTGGGTTCGCTGCCGCCATCCCCCCGGTAGTAGCTGTAAGCCAGCGCCGGGTCGTAGGGGTCATCGGCTCCATAGCCATAGCCGCCCCCATAGCGCCCACTGCCGGAGGCGTAGCCGCCGTAGGGCCGTTCCAGGCCCTCGCGCGCCAGGCGGGCATTGGTCACCACCCCCAGCAGAGGCGCCCCGGCCGCCTGGATGCGTTGCAGGGCTTCGGCGGGCAGGCGCCGGTCCACCTTGCCCAGGCTCACCAGCAGGATGATTCCATCGAGATGTTCCGCCACCAGCGCTGAATCGGCCAGGCCCAGGGCCGGCGGTGTGTCGAAGAGCACCAGGTCGTAGCCGCCGGTGTCGGCGATCTCGCGCACCAGTTCGCCCATGCGCGCAGAACTCAGCAGCCGCGGCGGATCGGGTGGCCGCCGCCCGGCGGTGATCACGTCCCAGTTGGGGTAGTCGGGCACCGGCTGCACCACCTCCCGCCAGGGCCGCTGCTCCTCGGTGAGCAGGTTGGTGAGGCCCTGCAGGTTGTTCAGCCCCAGCCGGTGGTGCAGCTGGGGCTTGCGCAGGTCGGCATCCACCACCAGCACCCGCTGGCCCAGTTCGCTCAGCGTTTTGGCCAGCAGCACGATCACCAGGCTCTTGCCCTCGCCCGGCACCGAACTGCTCAGCACCACCGAGCGCACCTGTCGGTCGCTGTTCAGGAAGCGCAGGCTGGTGTAGAGGTTGCGGAAGGCCTCCTGGTACGAAAACCGCTGGTAGCTCTCCAGGCCGCCGTCGGCGCTGTCGAGTTCCTGGAGCAGGAAGCGCTTGTCGCGCCGCACCCCCTGGAAGAAGCTGATGTAGGGGATGTGGCCCAGCAGCGGTTTGCGCAGGTCATCGCGCACCTCGCCCGGGCTGTGGAACACATGATCCAGCCGGTCGTGCAACAACGCCGCGCCCGTGCCCGCCAGCACCCCCAGCAGCAGGCCCTGCAGCAGCCCCCGCCGCAGGTTCGGCTCCACCGGGCTGGGGTTCACCGCCGAGGGTGCGATCACCTTCCAGGGCACGTTGTTCTGGGCGATCTCCAGCTGGAACTGCTCCCGCGTGCGCAGGTAGCTGGCCAGGTTGGCCTCGGCGATCTCCAGCCGGCCCTCGAGATCCTGAAACTCGCGCAGCAGGGCCGGCTGGGCGCTGAAGCGTCCCTCCAGTTCGGCGATCTTGCGCCGGGTGCCGGCGATCGCCTGGGTCTGCTGCTGCAGGGCCGCGTCCACCGCCTCGAGTTGCTTGCGCTGCAGTTCCGGCAGCAGCTGGTCGCGGGCCCGAATCAACCCCTGCAGCATCGGCGTTCCCGCTTGGTAGGTGGCCCGGGCCGCGGCGATCTCCGCCTCCAGCCGGCTCAGTTCCTCCAGTTCCGCCTGGTTGGGCACATCCACGCTCACGCCACCACCACCCTCGCCGGCCCCCGCCCCGCCGCCGCTGCTGAAGCCCCGTGCCGCCAGCCGGCCGCTGGCCACCTCCGCCCGCAGCTGTTGCAGCCGGTTGCGTTCGCCCTCCTGGTTGAGCAGGGTGGCGCGCAGGCTCTCCACCTGGCCGCGCACCGCCTGGGCGTCTTCGGCCGGCGCCACCACGTTGTGCCGCAGCCGGAAGCGCTCCAGCTCACCCTGCAGCTCACCGCTGCGCTCCTGCAGCACCGGCGCCTGCTCATCGAGGAACTTCACCCCCTCGCTGAGCTTCTCGCGGCGCTGTTGCAGCGCCCAGTCGAGAAAGGCGGTTTCGGTGCGCTGCAGAGCCTCCCGCACCAGCTCCGGATCGCTGCCCCGGCCCGACACCGCCAGCACCCCGGCCGACATCACGTTCTGGCCGCCGATGCCGGCCGGCAGCAGGGACACGCCGATCTGGGGCAGGGGCTTGTTGGGATGGAGCTTGCGCAGTTCGCCGTACACCGGCTCCATCACCGTGGGGCTCTCCAGCACCCGGATCAGGGTGGGCACGTCCACCCGGCTCACGTTGCGGGCCACCGAGGAGATCGCTCCGCCCTCGCCGGCGCCGCTCTGGCCGGCATCGTTGATCGGATCGGCGATCAGCAGCGTGAAGCCGCCGGCGAACACCGGCGACAGCATCCGCTGCGACACCGCCATCGCCCCCGCCGCCAGGGTCACCGCCACCGTGACCAGCAGAAAGGTGCGCCGCCGGCGCCGCACCGCCTTCCAGAGCGCCTGCAGCTGGAAGCCCCCGGCCTCCTGGTCGTCCAGCGAAGGCGGGGTGGGCATGTAATAGAGGCCCGCAGGAGCGGCAGCCCCACCCGCTGCCCCATCCGGCGAGGAAGGCCTGGTTGGACCGCTGCTGGTGGCCATCGGACCCATTGCGTGCCCGCACTGTATGGGCGGTGGGCGGGTGGCGCTGTTCAGCGCTGCCCATTGGGCCCTGGCAGCGGCCTCTAGCCTCAGCTGCGGCGGCCTCGGATCAGCGCGGATGGACTTCACCGGCCGTCGGGCCCGCAGCCTCGCCCGCCTCGGCGCCTACACCCTGCTGGCGGTGTTCCTGATCAGCCTGGTGAGCGCGGCGCTGCCCCCCCCGCTCGACAACCCCGACCGGGCCATGGCGCTGATCGCGGAGCTGCTGGAGCGCTCCAGCCTGCCGCTGGTGGCGCTGCTGCTGCTCTATTTCGGGTTTGCCGATGAGGCCCAGCCGGCGCTCTGGGAGGTGGGCCTGCTGGCCCGCTGGCTGCGGCCGCTGCTGCGCCTGGTGGCCCTGGCCTATCTGCTGCTGGCGATCGCCGTGATCGGCCTGGCCCAGCGCATCGAAGCCACGGGCGTGGGGCAGCTCACCACCCAGGTGCAGACCTCCCTGCAGACCCTCGAACGCCTGCGGCAGGGGGTGGATCAGGCGGCCGATCCCCAGCAGCTGCGCCAGCTGCTCAGCACCGACCCCGCCCTGATCGAGGCCATGCGCCAGGCCGGCGTGCCCGCCGGCGAGGCCGGCAGTCTCCCCGAGCAGCGGGCCCAGGCCCGGCAGCTGCTGGAGCGCGCCGAAGCCAACCTGAGCGCCGCCAGCCAGCGGCGCCGCGCCGATGCCAGCGGCAACCTCACCCGCCAGGCCCTGCGCCTGGTGCTCCTCGCCCTCACCTACGGCGGCTTCTTCCTGCTGGCCGGCTTCATCTGGCCCCGGTCGGTGGCGGCCACCCTGGAGCGGGCGATCGAGCGCCGCGATGCCCGCGCCCGCGAATACGACGACGAGTTGGAGCCCCGCGATCCGCGGCCATGAGCGGCTCCCTCGCCACGCCCACCCTGGCCCGCCTCACCCTGCTGGCGGCTCTGGCGGCTACCCAGCTCACCCTGGCGGCGCGGGCGGGGGTGGGGGATTTTGTGATCATGGCCGGCCTCTCCTGGCTCGGCGGCGCGGTGCTGTTGCTGGAGCGGGAGGAGCAGGTGGCGGGGGAGGACACGTCCCCCCAGGCGGCGCTGGCCTCCCTGCCCCTGCGACGCTTCCTGCCCGGCGCCCTGCTGCTGTTCTGGGCCCTGCTGGTGCTGAGCTTCGCCGGCCGCCTCTACGACCCCCTGTTCTGGGCGCTGCCGCTGGCGGTGCTCACGGGGCTGGGCCTGCTGGCCGGCGCCGCCTGGCGTTCGCCGCTGCTCACGCGTCTGGCGCTGATCGGCGCCCTGCTGCCGGCCCAGGGCCTGTTCAACGCCCTCTGGCCCGTGGAGCCGCTGGCGCTGCTCACGGCCCGCGTCACCGCCCTGCTGCTGTGGCTGATCGGCCGGCCCGCCTTCGCCAGTGGCCGGGCGGTGATGCTCGACGGCCAGGTGCTGCTGGTGGATGGCGGCTGCACCGGCCACACCACCCTGAGCTTCTGCCTGGCCACCCTGGCCCTGCTCTGGCTGCTGTTCCCCCTGGGTGTGCGCAGCGGCCCGGCGCGGCTCACTCCGCTGCTGCTGGTGCCGCTGCTGCTGGTGGCGGTGTTCCTGCTCAACGCCGTGCGCATCGCCGTGCTGGCCTACACCGTGCGCGATCCCGGCGATGGCTGGTGGCAGGCCTGGCGGGGCTTTGCGTTCTGGCACGACGGCCCCGGTGCCCAGCTGTTCGCCCTGCTCGCCAGTGGCCTCGTGTGCCTGGTGTATGTGGGCCTGCTGGAGTGGCAGCTGCGCCGCCGCCGGGGGCTGGCCCGATGAGTCCCCGGCGGCCGCTGCTCACGCCGCTGCGCCTGCCGCTGCTGGTCGCCCTGGCCGGCTGGGCCACCCTGCTCACCCTCGAGAGCTGGTGGCGCTCCCCGGCCGCCGGCCCGGAGCGGGGCCTGCCCGAGCGCCTCGTGGTGGAGGGCCGCCCCTTCGAGCGCCTCTCCGGCGCCCAGCCGCCCCTGCCCCCCCGGCGGGCCCTGCCCACCGGGCTGGTGCTGCTGGAGGCGGCCGACTACCGGCCCGCCTCTGCCTCAGCAGATGGTGCCGCGGCCCTCCTGCAGCTGCGCCGGCTGGCCCACGCCCGCACCGGCAACAGCGGGGTGATGCCGGTGGAGGCGATCACCACGGCCCTGGTGGGCAGCGATGGCCAGGGCCGCTGCGTGGGGCTCGATGCCGACGGCCAGGTGCGTGCCTCAATCGCCGGAAGCGCCATCGAGCCCCGCGGCGCGGGCGAGCGCCTGGCCTGGCTGGCGGGCCTGCGGCCCTACCGCTTCAACAGCTGCCTCTGGCTGGGCTCTCCGCAAAGCGGCGGCCATCCGGCCGGCGCTGGCGCTGCCGCCGCGCCTCCCGCCGGCTGAACTCGCTCACGCTCGGGTTGGCCACCACCGGATCCACATGGGCCACCTGCTGCCACAGCTCCCGCGGCGCCCAGCGCACCGCGTGCTGGAGCCCGTCGAGGCGGGTCACGTGGCACCAGCGCTTCTGGTCGCAGTCGGGGCACCAGAGCTGCTCGAGCCATTCGTTGCTGAGCACCAGCACCGGATGGGCCTGAATCGCCAGCTTCGCCCGCTTGTCGCTCAGGCCCCGCTGCTTCAGCTCCTCGGGGGTGAGCAGGTGCAGGAAATACTTGCGGCCGGTGCCCGTGAGGGCGGTTTCGGCGTGCACCGGGCAGCGCAGATCGCGCCGCCGGGGCCGCCGCGAGCGCCGCGGGCGGAGAGCATCCTCCGGGGCCGCTGCGGCAGCGTCCTCGCACTCCGGCTTGAATCCCGAGCTGACCATCAGGACCGTGTCGGCTCACCCACCTTCGTTCGCGGGGGGGCGAGCTTTTCGTTGTGCCTGATACCGATCGCCGCAGAGGCGGTTCGCCCCAAAACCCACACCCGAGGTGGTGCCTGAATCCGCCCTGAGCTGCACAGTCCGGGACAGGTGCCTGGCCTGCCACGCGGCCACGGGGTTTAGCTTGATGTTTGATGCATTGCATCAGATGCGCACCACCCTCGCTCTCGATGACGACGTGCTCAATGCCGCCCGCGTGCTGGCCCGGCAACAGCGCAGCAGTGTGGGCCAGGTGATCAGCGAGCTCGCCCGGCGGGGTCTGGCGGCCCGGCATGCCCCGGACCCTGCTGTGGCGCATCGCTCTGGCCTGCCGGTGCTGCCGCGCCGGCCCGATGGCGTGCCCGTGGATCTTGAGCTGGTGAATCAGCTGCGCGACGAGGCGATCGGATGACCGCCGGCTGCGCCCTGCTTGATGTGAACGTGCTGATCGCCCTGCTCGATCCCTGGCACGTGCACCATGAGCCGGCCCATCGCTGGTTCGCCGCCCAGCACCATCGCGGCTGGGCCAGCTGTCCGCTCACCCAGAACGCCGTGCTGCGGATCCTCGGCAACCCCCGGTATCCCAACAGCCCCGGCAGTCCTGCGGTTGTGGCCGGGATTCTCCGCGCCTGTCTGGGCCATCCCGACCATCACTTCTGGCCCGATTCCCTCAGCCTGCTGGAGTCGGATCAGGTGGATGCCCAGCAGCTGCTCGATGCCGGCGCCATCACCGACACCTATCTCCTGGCCCTGGCCGCCCAGCAGGGCGGCACTCTGGTGAGCCTGGATCGTCGTCTCGGCACCGGGGCCGTTCCCGGTGGGGAGGCGGTGCTGCGGCTGATCCCCACCTGAACGACTCGCTGCGCCCCGCGGCTTACTTCGCCGCCATCCAGTTCGGCCCCGCGCCCATCTCCGCCACCAGGGGTACGTCGAGCTGCACCGCGCCCTCCATGGCCTCCTTCACCACCGCCTGCACCGCCTCCAGGGCCTCGGGAGCCACCTCCAGCACCAGTTCGTCGTGCACCTGCAGCAGCAGCCGGGCCGGCAGGCCTCCGGCCGTGAGCTGGTGGTGCAGGCGCACCATGGCCAGCTTGATGATGTCGGCACTCGAGCCCTGGATCGGGGCGTTGGCGGCCGCCCGCAGCTGCTGGGCCTCCTTGCCGCCGCGGCGGGCCACCTCCAGGTCGATCGCCAGCGGATCGCTGCCCAGCAGCCGGCCCAGGCCGCCGGGATCGAAGGCGAACGGGCGACGACGGCCCAGGATCGTTTCCACATAGCCCCGGCTCAGGGCCAGCCGCTCCTGCAGCTCCAGGAAGGCGAACACCTTCGGGTAGCGCTGCTTGTAGCGGCTCAGAAACTCCTTGGCCTCGGCCTGGCTGACGCCCGTTTCGCGCGCGAAGCGCTGCTGGCCCATGCCGTAGATCACGCCGAAGTTGATCGTCTTGCCCAGCCGCCGCTCGTCGCCGCTCACCGCCTCCCCCTCGGCCTTCTCCAGCAGCAGCCGGGCGGTGAGCTCGTGCACGTCGGCGCCTGAGCGGTAGGCCTCCACCAGCACCGCCTCGCCGCTGAGGTGGGCGAGGATGCGCAGCTCGATCTGGGAGTAGTCGGCGCTGAGCAGAGTCCAGCCTTCGGCGGGCAGGAAGGCCTTGCGGATGCGCCGGCTGAACTCCGTGCGCACGGGGATGTTCTGCAGATTGGGATTGCTGCTCGACAGCCGCCCGGTGGCCGTCACCGCCTGGTTGAAATCGGTGTGCACCCGGCCGGTCTCCGGCTCCACCAGGGCCGGCAGGGCATCCACGTAGGTGCTCTTGAGCTTGCTCAGGGTGCGGTGCTCCAGCACCAGCGGCACCACCGGGTGGTCGTCCTCGAGCTTCTCCAGCACCGCCGCGTCGGTGCTCCAGCCGGTCTTGGTGCGGCGCGATTTTTTGCGTTCCAGCCCCAGGGTGTCGAACAGCAGCTCGCCCAGCTGTTTCGGCGACGCCAGGTTGAAGTCCACCCCGGCGGCCGCCTTGGCCTCGGCCTCCAGCCGCTCCAGGGTGGCGCCCAGCTCGGCGCTGAGCTCGGCCAGGTAGGCGGTGTCGACCCGGATGCCGGTGGCCTCCATCAGCGCCAGCACTGGTTCGAGGGGCAGCTCCACCTGCTCCAGCACCTCGATCAGCCGCGGCCCCAGCGCCGCCAGCTGCTCGCGCAGCAGCGGCGTCAGCCGCCGGGTGAGGTGCACGTCCATGGCGCAGTAGCGCGCCGCCGCCTCGATCGGCACCGCCGCGAAGTCGGTTCCCTTGGCCACCAGCTCGCCGTAGCTGGTGGGGGTGAAGCCGAAGTTGCGCTCCGCCAGCACCTCCAGGCCGTGCCTGGCGTTGGCGTCGCGCAGGTAGTCGGCCAGCAGCGTGTCCATCACCACCCCGCCCAGCGCCAGGCCGTGGCGCAGCAGGATCAGCCGGTCGTACTTGGCGTTCTGCAGCGTCTTCGGGTGCGCCGCGCTGGCCAGCCAGGGGGCCAGGGCCGTGAGCACCGCATCGAGGGGGAGCTGGCGGGACTGCCCCGACGCGGACGCGCTGGCGGCTGCAGCGGCCGCATCCCGACCCGCCGGATCGCGACCGGCCGCATCGCTGAACAGATCGGAGCCAGCGTCATTGCCCTCGACTGCCGGTGGCTTGTGGCCGATCGGGATGTAGGCCAGGTCGGCCCGACCCTCGCCCCAGGCCAGGCCGATGCCCACCAGCTCGGCCTTGAAGGGGTTGAGGGCGGTGGTCTCGGTGTCGAGCGCGATGGGAGCGGCGGGATCGGTGGCGGCCAGCAGCCGGGCCACCAGGGCTTCGAGGGCTTCGGGGGTGGTGATCAGCTGGGGCTCCAGCTCGGGAGTGGCCGGGGCGGCTGGCGAGGCTTGGGCGGGTGCTTCGTCGGCGGCGCCCCCGTCTGAGCTCTCGGCGGCCCCGTCTGAGCTCTCTGCGTCGCCGCTGCCTGCGGTGGCTGTGACGGCCTTGCCGCTCGCAGGGCTGGTGTGCCCCCTGGGCTCCGGCGGCACGGCCGAGAACAGCTCAGCGAACCGGCCCACCTGCCGCGCCAGCGACGTCAGCTCCAGCTCCTCCAGGCTCTGTTGCAGCGCCGCGCTGTTCACCGCCCCCAGCTGCAGCCGCGGCTGGTCCGGCAGGGGGACGTCCACCAGGATCTCGGCCAGCATGCGCGAGCGGTAGGCGTTGTCGCGGTCGGTGCGCAGCTTCTGGAGCAGGGCGCCTTTGAGCACGCCCTTGGGGTCCTTGGCCTTCGGCCTGGCCTGCTCGAGCTGCTCCAGGGCCGCGTAGATCCCGTCCACGTGGGCGTAGGCGGCCAGCAGGTTCACCGCCGTCTTGGGGCCCACGCCCTTGACGCCGGGGATGTTGTCGCTGCTGTCGCCGGTGAGGGCCTTGAGGTCCACCACCTCCTCGGGCGTCACGCCCAGCTTGGCGATCACCCCCTCGCGGCGGATCTCGGTGGGGCCGTTGCTTTTGGCGTAGGGCCCGCCGCCCATGTAGAGCACGGCGATGTCGCGCTCGTCGTCCACCAGCTGGAACAGGTCGCGGTCGCCGGAGAGGATCCGCACCCGCCAGCCCTCGCCGGCGGCCCGGTGGGCGAGGGTGCCGAGCACGTCGTCGGCCTCGTAGCCCGGCGCCATCGCCAGGGGGATGTCGAGGCTCTCGCGCAGGATCCGCTGCAGGTTGTCCACATCGGCGAAGAACGCCTCGGGGGCCTCGTCGCGGTGGGCCTTGTAGGCCTGATCGGCCTCGTGGCGGAAGGTGGGCTGGTCGGTGTCGAAGGCCACCACCAGGCCATCGGGCCTGAGGCCCTTGCAGGTGTCGAGCAGGGCCTTGAGGAAGCCGTAGGTCACCGAGGTGGGCACGCCGGCCTTGGTGCTGAGGCCGCCCTCGCCGCCCTTGGCGAAGGCGTAGAAGCTGCGGAACGCCAGGGAGTGGCCGTCGATCAGCAGCAGCAGGGGTTTGTCGGCTCCGTTGGCTTTAGGGGCCGTGTCTGCCGCCGCGCTCACAGGTGGTTTCGCCGATCGAGGGCCCAGCCTGGCAGAGCTGGGGGCGAGCTCAGCTTGTGCGTTCAGCTCCTGAGCTCAGCCGTGGCGATCTTCAGCACGGCCTCCGCTGTGGACAGGGCTGCTGCGCTGTCATTGGCATCGAACAGATCGGCCGGTGCCTCATCACCCTGGGGATAGCGGGTGTCGCTGTTCATGCGGGTGAGGGGTTTGAGGCGCAGCTCGGTCAGAGCCTGGGTGTTGAGCCCCTGGGTTTGAAGCATCTCCACGAAGCGTTCCAGCGAGTGGCTGTAGGGCGGGGTGATGCCGGCCGCCACCAGCAGCGCCTTGAGGGCCTTTTCAGCCGCCTGACCCGCCAGGTAGCAGGCCTGGGCATGGAACGCCTCAGCCGCCATGCAGCGGGCGGCGTCCAGATCACTTCGGGCCTGGCGAAGCCAGGCCTCAGCCCGGGGGGTCATGGTCGATCGAGGCGCATTGCATCGTGGACGATGGCGCGCCAGTAGGGATCGTCGCTCGCTTTGAGGCGTTGCCAGCGCTCGCTGGTGAGGGCCAGCACGTCGTCGCCGAGGCGGGCGGCAAGGAGATCGTTGGCCATGGCCTGGGCCGAGGACTGGCTGGGGGCGATCGCCAGCAGGTCGACATCGGAATAGGCGTCCCAGTCGCCGCGGGCCAGGGAGCCGAATAGCCACACTTCGGCCCCGGGGTGGTTGGCCACGACCTGCTGGGCCCCTTGGCGCAAGGTCGCCAGGCGGGCGCTGCGGCGCTGATCCCTTAACGTGGCAAGACTGGTCACGATATCATGATATCAAGGCCCGTCTGTGCGGAAAGCAAGAGTCATCTGTCCGGAAATCAAGAGTGCTCTGTTCGGGATTTAAACAGGATTTAAAGGTTGTCCGTCCAAGAATTAAAGGTCCTCTGTCCAAGAATTAAAGGTCCTCTGTCCAAGAATTAAAGGCTATCTGTCCAGGAATTAAAGGGGCATCTCTCCTGAACAAGTGGCTTCGATCGCGCCATCTCGATCATGCAATCCAGTCGGGCGAGAAGCGATCCACCCCCAGCAGCTGCACCCGCAGGTCGGCCGTGCGGTTGCCGCTCAGATCGCCGCTCAGCAGCCCGCCGCTGAAGCGCAGCTCGCCGCGCCGGCCGGAGAAGCCATCGCTGCCGATGAACCGCCAGCCCTTGTTGGCGAAGGGGTTGCCGCGATCCAGCAGGGCCGTGATCGCCAGTCGGTCGCCCTGCTGGCCGTTGAAGTCGGTGATCACATCCAGGGGCCGGCCGCGCAGATCCCCGGCCCGCCACACAAAGGCGTCGGCGCCGGGGCCGCCGCTCATGCGGTCGCTGCCCGGTCCGCCGATCAGCACGTCGTTCCCCGCCCGGCCCACCAGGCGGTCGTCGCCGCCGCCGCCGATCAGCAGGTCGTTGGCCTTGCTGCCCTTCAGCCGGTCGTCGCCGCCGCCCCCCTCGCGCCGGCGGGTGAGGGCGGCGGCGGTGAAGCGGGAGCGGTTGCGCTCCAGGGTGAGCTCCAGCGAGCGGGCCAGCATGCGGTTGCCGCTCTCGCTGAAGTGCACGTTGTCGAAGTGCAGGAAGCGGGCGATCTGCTGGCTGGAGAGATCGGCGAAGCCCTTGCGGCTCTGCGCCGACCGCCGCGTATCGCCGATGCCGAAGTCGGAGAAGTCGCCCAGGCGCCGGCCGAACTGATCCCAGGAGCTCTCGAACTCGTTGCGGAAGCCCACGATCGCGGCGTAGGGGTAGCGCGCGCGCAGGGTCTCCAGCCCGCGATCGAAGGCGTCGAGCAGGGCGCTGCTGCCATTGCCGCGGAAGTAGTCGGCCCAGGCGCGGGTGTTGCGGCTGGCGTCGGGACGGGCGGCGCGCTTGAGCAGCTCGGTGATGTAGGGGAGCTGGTAGGCCACCCCGTTCACCTGGCCCTGAAAGGGCACCAGGGCGGAGGCCACGATCTGGCGCGTCTCCCCGGAGCGCATCAGCACCTCCACGTTGGCGAGCATGCGTCGCACCGTCTGGCGCACCACCTTCTGGGGATCACGCTCCTGCCGTACCCCCAGCAGCAGGTCGTTGCCGCCGCCCCACACCAGCGCCAGATCGCCCGAGCTGGGGCGGATCCCCTGCCCCAGGGCCGCCTCGATCTGGCCCTGCAGGCCGCGGCCGCGCAGCCCGGCGATCGCCGCCAGCCGCTCGCGCAGATCGCCGAACTCCGCCAGGTGCTCCCGCCCACTGGTGGCGCCGCTCACGGCGAAGGAGGGGTCGCTGGCGGAGCCGGCGCCCGGGGGCGCCACGAAGCGGTTGGCGATCCGGAACTCGCCGCTCACAGGATCGCGGGGCAGGGGCAGGTTGAGGCGCCGCCGCAGCAGCACCTGCCAGTTGTTGGGCGTGTTGTGGGCGGTCACACCGCTGTAGCGGCCCCGCGGCGAGCTCTCCTGGCGCAGGGCCGCCGCCAGGCTGCCGTAGTCGCTGGCGCTGTCGCCGAACACATACAGCTGGCTGAAACGGGCCATCGGGGAGCAATGCGAAAACCGGGTGCCGCCGGGGGACGGGCGACCGCCCATTCCACAGTGGCCTCAGGGGCTTGTCGAGGGCCGCAGCATCTCGTTGAGCACCACCTCCTGGCGCGGGGTGCCCAGGCTGATGCCCTCGCGATCGAAGGCCTCCTTCACGCGCAGGCGGAACTCCCGCCCCACCGGCCACTGGGCCAGGGGCAGGGTCTGGATCCACACCCGGATCAGGCAGCCCGATTGCCGCAGCTCATCCACCCCCAGCACTTCGGGTGCGCCGATCACATACCGGGCCCAGTCGGGGTCGACGCGCATCTCCTCGGCCACCCGCCGGAGCAGCTCCAGCACCGCGCGCAGGTCTTCGCCGGCGGCCACCTCGATCGTGAAGTTCACCCGCGACCAGTCTTTGGTGAGGTTCTCCACGGCCCGGATCTCGCCGTTGGGCAGGCTGGTGAGCTGGCCGTCGATCCCGCGCAGCTGGGTGTTGAACAGATTCATGTTCTCCACGAAGCCGCTGTGGGGCTGGATCGTCACCACATCGCCGATGGCGAAGCGGTCGGTGTTGATGATCAGCAGGCCCTGCATGAAGTCATCCAGCAGGTTGCGCAGCAGCAGACCCGCACCCACGGCCAGCACGCCGGCACCGGTGAGGATGTTGCGATTGACCCCCACGATCAGCAGGGTCAGCACGATGCCGACCATGACGCAGACCATCGTGGCCGCGTTCCTGAGCATCTTGGTGTAGGTCACGGCCCGCAGCGCATAGCGCCGGGAGCTGGGATTGCGGATGATCGATTCGATCGTCCAGCTGTTCACGCTGTGGTCGATCACCAGCAGCAGCAGCCAGCGCACCACGATCAGCCCCAGCCACATCAGCGGCACACTCACCGATTTCTGCATCAGCACGAGGGAGGCGATGCGGCTGGCAGGGAAGAAGATGGCGATCGCTCCGATGCCGCCCGCCAG
Organism: Cyanobium sp.; assembly: GCA_007135755.1. Classification (GTDB taxonomy): domain Bacteria; phylum Cyanobacteriota; class Cyanobacteriia; order PCC-6307; family Cyanobiaceae; genus NIES-981. Next base: position 15,279 of record SLIG01000075.1, on the reverse strand, counting down.
CAGGCTCAGCTGCAGGAGAGTGGTGATCAGCAGCGCCATCTCCAGCAGGTTGCGGAACTGGTTGCGCCAGCCCTGCCGTTGCAGCGTGGGGATCGACAGGGTTTCGATCAGGCGGCCGGTGCCCTCGAGCAGCAGCTGGGGTTGGCGTCCGGCGCGGCGGCCGAGGCGCTCCAGCCATCCGAAGGCGCGCTGGCGGGGCGGCGCTGAAACCGGCTCCTCGAGATCGCCGGAGTCGCTGCGGTCATCTCCCCACTCCGGGGTGGCGGGGGGTGCCTCCTGCGACTCGAGGTTGCCGCTGAAGGCCGCCATCACCTCCCGCGTGGCCGAGTCGCGCAGGGCCTGGGTGTTGTCATGCAGGTGCTGCAGGGCCCGGCGCAGCATCCTGCGGATCCATGACAGCAGCAGCAGCAGCAGCAGCACGCCGCCCGCCACCTTCCCCGCCAGCAGCAGCCGGCCGGTGGGATGGCGGCGGTTGTACTCCAGGCCCCAGAGCGATTCGCTGATCACCTTCTGGAGCGTGCTCTTCCAGCGCTCCGCCAGCTCCATCGTGGTGATGCCGGCCCTGGCCGCATCGGGTTCGGTCACCGTGAGCAGGGTCCCCGACGCCAGGCCCTGGTCGGGCTCGGCGGGCATGAACACCACCGGCACGTTGTTGCGGAACCCCACCGCCACAGTGGGGGTGAGCGGGTGGAGGGCCTGACGGCCGAACACGCTCCAGAGGGCCGGCTCCGCCTCATTCGGCACCGCCGCGCTCTCCGGCGTCAGCGCCCCTGCCACCCAGGCCTGGCGCAGCTGGGCAATCACGCCCTCCACACTCCGCTCCACCGTTTCGGCCCGGTTCTTCACCGCCCGGGCGGCGGCTCGTGCCGACAGCGTGTCGCCCGGATCGATCGCCAGGGTGATCGGGGGTCTCAGCAGGTCGTGCGGGAACAGCACGTCAACGCACCAGAAGCGGCCGCAGGAATAGGCCTGATGGCGATCCAGCCAGCGTTCTTCAGCCGCGTCGGCCTCGCCGCCGCTGCCGCCGCCGCCGGGCAAATGCACGAAGGCCAGGGCCGGCCGACCCGGCAGCAGACTCAGGATCAGCCCAAGCAGCAGCGCCAGCTGCCAGCTGCGCAGGCGCCGGTTCCGGCGCCACCGTTGCCTCCGCCCACTCGGATCCCGGCCCATGTCCCGTCCTGCCGTCAGTGGCCCCATCGCTGCGGCAGGGTTTCAGGCTAAGGGGGGTGCCATGGTGCGCCGCGCCCGCTTCAGTGCCTGCGGCCGCTACCGCTGGTGGTTGCAGCGCCGCTGGGATCCCGGCGCGCCGCCGCTGCTGTTCATCGGCCTCAACCCCTCCCGCGCCGACGCGGAGCGCGACGATCCCACCCTGCGGCGCCTGATCGGCTTCGCGCGGGCCTGGGGCTACGGCGCGCTGGAGGTGCTCAACCTGTTCGCCGCCGTGAGCCCCTCACCGGCGGCCCTGCGGCGCCTGGCCGATCCGGTGGGCGCCGAGGCCGACCCCTGGATCCGCCGGCGCCTGGCGGCCTGCCCCACCGCGCCGCTGTGGCTGGGCTGGGGCGCCCTGGGCGGCTGGCGCCAGCGCGACCGGGCGGTGCTGGCGTTGCTGGAGGGCCGGCGGCTGCTGGCTCTGGGCGCCACCCGCGGCGGCCATCCCCGCCATCCCCTCTACCTCCCCAGCCGTGCCGCTCTGCAGCCCTGGCCCGCTGGCCCGTGGCACGATGCCACCCGCCTGGGGCATCCTGAGGGAATGTCCGCCCGCTGATCCGCCCCGTCTCCATGTCCTCCCACCCGCGGCGCTACGCCGTTCACCTGCACATGAGCGGCGGCCAGACGGAAACGGTGATGTTCGCCAGCCTCCAGGCCTTCCAGCAGTGGTATGGCGATGTGCTCACCGCCTCGGCGCCCGACACCTTCGTGAATGTGCCGATCGGTGAGCTGGAGGGGGAATACCTGGTGGTGCGGCCCAGCGCCGTGGTGGGCATCCGGGTGGAACCCCGGTTCAACCCCCTCGACGATGAATGACGCCTGAGCGGCTGGGGCTGCTCTGGGGCGTCACCGTGTTTTCCGGCGCCGTGGCCCAGGCCCTGGCCTGGGCCACCGGCCTGCCCGGGGTGGTGCTGCTGCTCAGCTCCGGGCTGCTGATCGGCCGCGCCGGCCTGGGGCTGGTGGAACCCCTCGATCTGGGACCCGGCCTGGGCACGATCGTGGGCCTGCTGGTGAGTCTGGTGCTGTTCGAGGGCGGCCTCAACCTGCGCCTGCCCGCCGACGGCACCCGCCAGGCGGTGCTGCGCATCTGTGCCGTGCGCCTGGTGCTGGCGCTGCTGGGCGGGCTGCTGCTGGCCCATGGGCTGGCCGGCCTGAACTGGCCCCTGGCGGCGGTGTTCAGCGCCATCGTGCTGGCCACCGGCCCCACGGTGGTGAATCCGCTGGTGCGCCAGATCGGCCTGGCGGCCCCCCTGGGGGAGGTGCTGGAGGGGGAGGGGCTGGTGCTGGAGCCGATCGGCGCCGTGCTGGCCCTGCTGCTGCTGGAGCTGCTGCTCGGCACCCTGCACGGCTGGCGGGAGCTGGCCACCGGGCTGCTGCAGCGGCTCGGCGGCGGCGTGCTGATCGGTGCCGCCTGCGGCTGGCTGCTGGCCGAGCTGCTGCGCCGCATCCCCGCCTCGGCCGGCAACGGTGCCCTGCGCCTGCAGCTCAGCCTCGGCATCCTGTTTCTGATGTTCACCGGCTGCGAGCAGCTGCTGCCGGAATCGGGCCTGCCCGCGGCCGTGGCCGCCGGCGTGGTGGTGGGTCGCCGCCCCGACACCGACGCCAAGGAGCTCGATGAGCTGATCCGTCAGCTGGCCCAGCTGGCGATCACGATGCTGTTTCCCCTGCTGGCCGCCGACGTCACCTTCGCCCAGCTCAGCCCCCTGGGCTGGGGCGGCGTGGCCTGCGTGCTGGCGTTGATGCTGGTGCTGCGGCCCCTGGCCATCGGCCTGGCCACCTGGGGGATGGGCTTCAGCCTCGCCCAGCGGGCCCTGCTCAGCTGGCTGGCACCCCGGGGCATCGTCACCGCGGCGGTGGCCAGCCTGTTCGCCATCCGCCTGGAGCAGGCGGGGGTGGTGGGGGCCGGGCGGCTGCAGGGGCTGGTGTTCCTCACCATCCTGCTCACCGTGGGCCTCCAGGGCCTCAGTGCCGGCCCGCTGGCCCGCCGCTTGGGGCTCACTGAGGCAGATGGCTCAGCGGCGGCAGATGGGTCAGAGGCAGCGGGCGATGCGGGGGAGGTCGTCGCCGCAGCGGTGCAGCAGCAGCCAGGTGGCCAGTAGGTCGGGCCCCTGGAGGCTGCCGAGCAGGGCGGCGCGCAGGCTCTTCATGATCACCCCCTTCTTCACGCCGGCGGCCGCGGCGGCCTCGCCCAGCAGCGCCTGGGCCTGATCGGCGCCGAGGTCGGCGGCTGTCAGGGGCTCGAGGGCCGCCGCCAGGGCCGCAAGGGCCGCCCGGGCCCCCGCCACCTCCAGCTGGCCGCGGGCGGCGTCGTTGAGCTCCGGAGTGGTGAAGAACGGCGCGGCCTGCTCCACCCCGTCGGCCAGCAGGGTGAGCGAGGGGCCCAGCAGCTCGCTGAGATCGCGCTGCCAGGCGGGGTCGGCGTGCACGGCATGGGCCGGGGCATCCGCGCCGGCCTGACCCCAGCCGCGCTCGGCCCACAGGGGCGCCAGCTGCTGGCGCAGGCTCTCAGGGCCCTGCTCGCGCAGCACCTGGCCGTTGAGCCAGTTGAGTTTCTCCCAGTCGAAGCGGGCGCCGGCCCGGTTCACCCGCTCAAAGCCGAACACCGGGGCGGCCTCGGCGAGGGAGAAGCGCTCCCCCATCCCCTCCGGCGGCGACCAGCCCAGCAGGGTCATGTAGTTGGCCAGGGCGGCAGCGCTGTAGCCCATGGCCTTGAAGTCGCTGATCGAGGTGACGCCGTCGCGCTTGGAGAGCTTCTTGCCCTCCTGGTTGAGGATCAGGGGCGTGTGGGCGAACTGGGGCGCCGGCTGGCCCAGGGCTTCGTAGAGCAGCAGCTGCTTGGCGGTGTTGGCGATGTGGTCCTCGCCGCGGATCACATGGCTGATGGCCATGGCGGCGTCATCCACCACCACCACCAGGTTGTAGAGGGGATCGCCGATCTGGCCTGCCGGGGCGCGGCGGGCGATCACCATGTCGCCGCCCAGGTCGCGGCCGCTCCAGCGCATCTCCCCGCGCACCAGATCGCTCCAGGTGATCGTGCGCGCGTCGTCGATGCGGAAGCGCACCACCGCCTGCCGGCCCTCGGCGATGTAGGCCGCCTCCTGCTCGGGGCTGAGGTCGCGGTGGCGGTTGTCGTAGCGGGGGGCCTGCTTGGCGGCGGCCTGGGCCTCGCGCATGGCCGTCAGCTCCGCCTCGCTGGCGTAGCAGCGGTAGGCGTGGCCGGCATCGAGCAGCTGCTGGATGGCGGCGCGGTGCTGCTCCAGGCGCTGGCTCTGGATCACGGGCTCGTCGTCCCAGTCCAGCCCCAGCCACTGCAGGCCCTCGAGGATGTTGGCGGTGTATTCGGGCTTGCTGCGCTCGCGGTCGGTGTCCTCGATGCGCAGCAGGAAGCGGCCGCCGCAGTGGCGGGCGAACAGCCAGTTGAACACCGCCGTGCGCGCCGTGCCGATGTGCAGGGTGCCGGTGGGGCTGGGGGCCAGGCGAACGCGAACCGGACTCGGCTCAGCTGTCACAGCTGGCTCTCCTGGGATGGATGGAAACGGGACTGACGGGGCTCGAACCCGCAACTTCCGCCGTGACAGGGCGGTGCTCTAACCGATTGAACTACAGTCCCAAATCGCCTTGGAGGCGAGTTTGATCGCCTGGGCGATCATGTGGTGTCGGCAAGGGGATGGCGACCTGAGAAGTATCCGTTGCCACCCGCCCCTCCGTCAACGTCCCTCAGTCAACGCCCCTCCCTCAAAAGGATGGGGGCTGAACCTCAGGGGCGGAAGCCGGCCGGCTCGATCAGGCGCACCTGATTGCCGCGGGCCGTGAATTCACGGCCCTGATCACTCTGAACCACGACGCGGCCACCGGATTTGACCCGGATCACGCGGGCACGAACCCAGCCAAGGGCTGCGGATTCGAGCACCTTGACCACATCTCCGGGTTGAAGGTCCAGCTCCATGTTCAGCGGGGAGAAACGGCGAGGCGAGAACAGAAAACCGCCAACGAAGTTGAGCGGTGGGGACATCGAGCGCGCCGTGGAGGACTTGAACCCCCGACATCAGGTTTTGGAGACCTGCGTTCTACCAACTGAACTAACGGCGCAGGGGTGATGCCCCCGGAATCATATGGATGGGCAGGAGCCTGGCGACGCTGGCTCAGCGGAAACTGGCTCAGCGATCGAAGCGCTGCTTGACGCGGGTGGCTTTACCCACCCGATCGCGCAGGTAGAAGAGCTTCGCTCGGCGAACCTTACCGCGACGCTCCACCTTGATGGAGGCAACCTGGGGGCTGTGGAGCATGAAGATCCGCTCCACGCCCACGCCCTGGAAGATCCGCCGCACGGTGATGGTGGCGTTGAGGCCGCCGTGGCGCTTGGCGATCACCACGCCCTCGTAGGGCTGGACGCGCTCCTTGCTGCCCTCGCGGATGCGCACCCCCACCTTGACGGTGTCGCCCACGTAGATGTCGGGCAGCTCGCTCTTGAGCTGCTCGGCCTCGAAGGCGCGGATCATCTCCTGGGCGCTGAGGCGACCGACGCGCACGGTGGCCGCGGGCTTGTCCTGCACGGCCGCGGTGTCGGCAACCACGGTCTCAGCGGCTGCTGCCTCAGCGGCTGCTGCCTCAGCGGCTGGTTCCGCCTGGGGGGTTTCAGTCTGTTGTGTGTCCTCAGCTGCCATCTCAGCTCCGCAACGCCTGGCCAAACCAAGAGTGTACCGGCCGGGGTGTCAGCCTCCCCCCCGCCGCAGCCGCTGCAGGGCCATGGCGCCGCCGCTCACCAGCATCCACAGCAGGCCGAGGCCGTTGAGCAGCACGTAGAGCGTTTCGCCGCTGGGCCCGAACCAGCCCGTGAGCCATTCGCCCTCGTGCAGCACCATCAGCAGGTGGGCGCTGTCGCGGTCGAGCCCCCCCCAGTCGCGCAGCAGCCGGTAGCCCATGCCGGTGCTCACGGTGAGCAGCAGGGGCAGCAGCACCACGGGAGCCAGTCCGGCGTGCAGGCGGCGCAGGCGCTGAACCAGCGGAACGGGCAGCAGGGGCATGGGCGGGAAAACCGGACGGTGGACGAACCGGTCGGCGGCAGGTTCAGCGTTGATAGCTTGACGGTGACCGTCGTGCCCAGGCCGCCGGGCTGCAGCCCCTCCCTCTCCATGAATCTCTTCGCCGATCTGCTGGCCAGCACCACCGGCACCCGCGCAGGCGGCACCCAGGCCGCCAAGCCGTCGGGGGTGGTGGCCACCGGGCCCCGCATCCAGAAGACCCGCCGCGGCGTGGAGGTGAAGAGCGCCCGGGAAATCGCCACCATGCGCCAGGCCAGCCGGATCGTGGCCACGGTGTTGCGGGAGGTGATGGACCTGGCGGCTCCCGGCCTCACCACCGGCGACCTGGACGCCCACGCCGAGAAGCGCATCCGCGAACTGGGCGCCACCCCCAGCTTCAAGGGCTACCACGGCTTTCCCGCCAGCATCTGCGCCTCGATCAACAACGAGGTGGTGCACGGCATCCCCAGCAGCAAGCGGGTGATCAAGGCCGGTGACCTGCTCAAGGTGGACACCGGCGCCTACTTCGACGGCTACCACGGCGACAGCTGCGTGACCATCTGTGTGGGCGAGGAGACCCCCGAGGAGGCCCAACGGCTGGCGCGGGTGGCGCAGGAGTCGCTGATGCAGGGCCTGGGGCGCATCAAGGCCGGCAACACCCTGCTCGACATCGCCGGCGCCGTGCAGGACCACGTGGAGGCCCACGGCTATGCGGTGGTGGAGGACTACACCGGCCACGGGGTGGGCCGCAACCTGCACGAGGAACCCTCGGTGTTCAACTTCCGCACCCGCGACCTGCCCAACATGACCCTGCGGGCCGGCATGACCCTGGCGGTGGAGCCGATCCTCAACGCCGGCAGCAAGGCCTGCCGCACCCTCAAAGACCGCTGGACCGTGGTGACCGTGGACGGCAGCCTCTCGGCCCAGTGGGAGCACACCATCGCCGTGACCGGCGATGGCTGCGAGATCCTCACCGACCGCGACTTCTAAGCCGTGACTCCTAAGACCTGGGGGCCACTCCGGCCCGCCTGGTGAGCAGCCGGAAATAGGCCCAGCGCCCCAGCGTGGTCAGCGGCATCAGCAGGTAGGTGAGGGGGTTGGGGGTGACGATGATCAGATTCAGGCCCAGGCGGGCCTGGGCCATGATCTGCCCTGCCACGAAGTCGGCCCCCATCACGCCCACCGGATTGAGGGCCGAGCGGAAGGGCCCCAGCACCAGGCGGCGGATGCGCAGCCGGGGCCCGACCGGGTCGTCGGCGAGGTCCAGGGCCCGCAGGCTCACCAGCTGGCCCAGCAACCGCTTGCTGATCTCATAGAGCGGGCTCAGGGCGGGCTGGATCTCGGCCTCCGAGGTGTTCAGCCACACCTCCGGCCGGGGGCGGCCGCCGGTGTCGCCAGTGCCGCCGTTGCGCTCGCCCACCACGGCGGCGAACTGCTCGAGCAGCCGCCAGCTGCTGAGGGCATTCACCTCCAGGGAGCGCTCGGTGGCCGCGGCGCTGCGGTCGCCGTAGACGTTCACGCCGTGGTTGATCACGAGCACGTCAACGTCTTTGAGCAGCTCCCGCAGGCCGGGTTCCTGGCCCACGCACCAGGTCACCTCCCGCAGCTCGATCGGCTGCCCGGCGGCATCACGCAGTTGCCACTGGCGCGGGCCGCAGCTGAGGGCGATCAGCCGGGCGCCGCGCCGGTGCCACTGGCGCAGCAGCGCCTGGCCGAGGCTGCCGCTGGCGCCGGTGACCGCCACGCAGGGGGGAGGGTTCATCGCCGGGTGGAGGTTGTTGTCTGGCGACCAGTGGGCAACAGAGCTGCCTGGGGGCCCATCATGAAGTCCAAGGGAGCGGGTTGTGCCTAGATCAGTGGCAACCCAGCCTCCGCAGCACGCTGTCTGTCACATCTCCCATGATCTTTCCACCACCACCACCGCCCGGCGACGGCTTCAAGCCCCCAGCCAACGGCGCGCCACTCTTTGATTCAGCCGCGATCGATCCAGCCTCGATGCTGGAGCCGCTGGTGCCGCTGTTCGCCCCCTACTGCGGGGGTGTGACCCAGCAGCTGCTGCTGGAGGCGGCCGTGGGTCAGCTGCTGATGGGGGAGTGGGATGGTGAGCGGCGGCTCGAGCGCGATGGTGTGCGCCGCTTCAGCCTGCGCTGGCACGGCGAGCCGGCGCCGCTGGAAACCCTGCGCTGCGAGCTGCAGTTCCCCGACCTGCCGGCGGTGCGCTACGAGTTCACCCTGCCGGCCTACCAGTTGGTGCTGTGGCTGATGCAGCGCCACGAGCACCAGTTGCCGGTGAGTTTCTGGCGCTGGTTGCTGCTGGGTGAGCGCCCCCGCTCCGCCAGCGGCGCCGCCCCCCTGGATGGGGCCACAGCAGTTGCCTAGCGTGAGTTCTGCGGCGAACCCCCCCATGGCCCCCACGTTGTTGATCGGCTCCTGTCAGCCGTTCAGTGGCAAATCGGCCGTGGTGCTCGGCCTCGCCCGCCAGTTGCTGCGCGCCGGGACCCCCGTGCGGTTCGGCAAGCCGCTGGCCTCCGCACCGGAGCACGGCGACCCGCCCCGCGGCGAGGGCCCCCTGCTGGATGCCGACGTGCGCTTCGTGGGGGCCACCCTGGGCCTGGGCGACGACCAGCTGCTGCCCTCGCTGCAGTCGTTCGAGCTCTCCGCGGTGCGCCGGCGGCTGCTGGCCGGCGAGCTGCACTCCGCTGAGGGCCTGGCCAGTCTGCGGGCCCAGCTGGCGTCGGGCGGGCCCGGGCTCAACCTGCTGGAGGCGCCCGGGAGCCTGGTGGAGGGGCTGCTCTTCGGCCTCAGCCTGCCCCAGCTGGCCCACGACCTCGATGCGCCCGTGCTGCTGGTGGAGCTCTGGAGTGATGGGGGCAGCGTGGATGCCCTGCTGGCGGCCCGTGCGGCCCTGGGCGAACGGCTGGCGGGGGTGGTGCTCAACGGCGTGGATCCTGATCGTCTCGACGACCTGCGCCAGGAGATCCTCCCCGCCCTGGGGCGCCTGGGCATTCCGGTGCTGGGGGTGATGCCCCGCAGTCCCCTGCTGCGCAGCGTCACCGTGGAGGAGCTGGCCCGCCGCCTGCAGGCCGAGGTGCTCTGCTGCCACGACCGTCTCGACCTGCTGGTGGAAACCCTCTCCATCGGCGCCATGAACGTGAACTCCGCCATGGAGTTCTTCCGCCGCCGCCGCAACATGGCCGTGGTCACCGGCGCCGACCGCACCGACATCCAGCTGGCGGCCCTGGAGGCCTCCACCCAGTGCCTGATCCTCACCGGCGTGGGTGAGCCCCTGCCCCAGCTCGTCACCCGCGCCGAGGAACTGGACGTGCCCCTGCTCAAGGTGGAGCACGACACCCTCACCACGGTGGAGGTGATCGAGCAGGCCTTCGGCCATGTGCGCCTGCATGAGGCCGTCAAGGCCACCTACGCGGTGCGGCTGGTGGAAGAGCACTGCAACTTCGCCACCTTGTTTCAACGCCTGGCACTGCCCCAGCCTGTGGCCTGAATCTCACGCCGCCACTGCTAGTTTCGGCGGGCCGCCTGGGCTTTGGTGTGACCCGGTCTCTGGATGTTCCCTCGCTGGATCGCATCGATACGCTCGCCCAGGAGCTGGCGATGCTCCAGGACCGCAGCAAACGCCGCATCGCCATTCTCGGCAGCCGCCATGTGCCGGTGGTGTCGATCCATCTGGTGGAGCTGGTGGCCCGCTCCCTGGCCCAGGAGGGCCACAGCCTGATCACCTCCGGCGCCCAGGGTGTGAATTCGGCGGTGATCCGCAGCGTGCTGGAGATCGACCCCGGCAAGCTCACGGTGCTGCTGCCCCAGAGCCTCGACCGCCAGCCCGTTGAATCCCGCGACCAGCTGGAGCAGGTGCTGCACCTGGTGGAGAAGCCCGAGCACGACGAGCTGCCCCTGCCCATGGCCAGCAGCCTCTGCAACCAGGAGATCATCAGCCGCTGCGACCAGCTGATCTGCTACGCCTTCCACGACAGCGAAACGCTGCTGGCGAGCGTGCGCCTGGCGGAGGACATGGGCAAGGTGGTGAGCCTGATGTACTTCGACTGATCGCCCTCGTCTCGCCCTCTTCTCGCGCCCCTGATCAGCCCTGGGCGGCCAGCACCGCCTTCAGTCCCTCCACGTAGAGCAGGCCGCTGCAGGCCAGCCCACCGGCCCAGCACAGGCCCCGCAGGGGCGGCACGTTGCCCAGGTAGGCGCCGATGTAGGCCAGGCGCAGGGCCGGGTGCAGCCAGGCGGCCACCACCGCCAGCCCTCCGGTGACCGCCGCGCCGCCCATGCCGGCCAGCAGGCAGAGCAGGGCCGCCGGGGCGTGCAGGGTGAAGGCCTCGAAGCAGTTCTGGTGGGCCCAGGCCGCCCGCTTGCCCCAGGCCGGCAGCCGCTCGAACATCGCCCGTGGGGCCGCCAGGTCGGCCATCTGGAAATCGGCCTGGGAACGGGCCGCCCCCAGGGGCACGGTGCTGAACACCACCACCGCCGAGCTCAGCAGCAGCGACCAGGCGAAGGGGGCAGTGACGGAGGAGACAGCGGACGAAATCACCATGGTGGGGCGCGGCGGCGGCCTTTTTCTAGGGTGGCGGTGACCTCCCAGCGCGGATCCGCCCCATGGCTGAGTCCTTCTCCTTTGATGTCGTGTCGGATTTCGACCGCCAGGAGCTGGTGAATGCCGTGGATCAGCTGCGCCGCGAGCTGGTGCAGCGCTACGACCTCAAGGACTCCGCCACCACCGTGGAGCTCGACGAGGACAGCCTCACGATCACCACCGCCAGCGACATGACCCTGCAGGCGGTGGCTGACGTGCTGCGCCAGAAGGCCACCAAGCGCAACCTGTCGCTGAAGATCTTCGACTTCCAGGATCCCGAGGCCGTGGGCGGCAACCGGGTGAAGCAGGTGGTGAAGCTGCGCAAGGGGTTGAGCCAGGAGCTGGCCAAGACCCTCAGCAAGCAGGTACGCGACGGCATCAAGAAGGTGACGGTGGCGATCCAGGGCGACAGCCTGCGGGTGACCAGCAAGAACAAGGACGACCTGCAGCAGGTGATTCAGTTGCTCAAGGCCCGCGAGGAGGAGCTGGAGGTGCCGCTGCAGTTCCAGAACTACCGTTGAGCACGCCGCCGCTGTTCGGCAAGACCCGCTTTCTCGAGGCTCAGATCGATGAGTTCCTCGACAAGGTGTCGGAGGGTGCCATCTATTTCCAGCGCGGCATCGAGCTGCTGCTGGAGCGCGGGGTGGTGGAGGAAACCGAGCGCAAGCTCGAGCAGTTGATGCAGCTCAAGGAGCGCGCCAACGAGCTGCGCCGGGCCGTGGTGAACACGCTCTACACGGAGATGCTGATCCCCGACTTCCGCGGCGATGTGCTGCGCCTGCTCACCCATCTCTATGCCCTCCTGGACGCCACCAAGAACGTGTTCCAGGAACTGCTGATCGGCTACACCGGGGCGATCGAGGGGGCAGAAGCGGTTGCCGAGGTGAAGGAACTGGTGGCGGTGGTGGCCCAGAGCCTGCAGGAGGCGGTGCGGGGGGCGCGGGCCTTCTTCCGCCATCCCGAGGCCGTGCGCGATCACATCAACCACATCCGCGTCTACGAGTCGGAGGCCGATGCCATCACCCTGCGGCTGATGAAGGCCCTGTTCGCCTCCGATCGGCCGCTGGAACGCAAACTGCTGGCCCGCGACGCCCTGGAGGTGATCGATGGCCTGGCCGACCGGGCCGAGGAGATCAGCGACGAGCTCTCGATCCTGGCGATCAAGCGGGTGCTCTGACGGTGGGCAGCCTGCTGTTTCTCTCCAGCGGGCTGTTCCTGGGCTGGACGCTGGGGGCCAACGACGCCTCCAACGTGTTCGGCTCGGCGGTGGGCAGCCGCATGCTGCGCTTCTCCACCGCCGCCCTGCTGTGCAGCGTGTTCGTGATCCTCGGCGCGGTGACCGCCGGTGCCGGCGCCTCCGGCGGCCTCGGTGAGCTGGGGGCCGTGAACGCCCTGGCCGGCTCGTTCACCACCGCCCTGGCCGCCGCCGCGACCATGACCTGGATGACCCGCGCCGGCCTGCCGGCCTCCACCACCCAGGCGGTGGTGGGGGCGATCGTGGGCTGGAACTGGTTCAGCGGCTCGATCACCGACCTCAGCCAGCTCTCCCGCATCGTCGCCACCTGGGTGCTGTCCCCCCTGCTGGCGGCCCTGTTCGCGGCCGGGCTCTACCGGTTGGTGGTGGCCGGCATCCGCCGCACCCGCCCCCACCTGCTGCGGCTCGACGCCAACCTGCGGGTGGGCCTGATCCTGGCCGGGGTGTTCGGCTCCTACAGCCTCGGTGCCAACAACATCGGCAACGTGATGGGGGTGTTCGTGCCCGCCTCCCCCTTCCGGGAGCTGAGCATCGCCGGCCTGGTGCGGCTGAGCGGCGAGGAGCAGCTGTTCCTGCTCGGGGCCATCGCCATCGCCGTGGGCGTGTTCACCTACTCCCGGCGCGTGATGACCACCGTGGGCGGCAGCCTGATGACCCTCTCACCGCTGGCGGCGCTGGTGGTGGTGGTGGCCAATGCCCTGGTGCTGTTCGTGTTCTCCTCGCAGCAGCTGTCGGCGTTCGTGGTGGCCCTGGGGCTGCCGCCGATCCCCCTGATTCCCGTGTCCAGTTCCCAGGCGGTGATCGGCGCGGTGCTGGGCATCGGCCTGCTGCAGGGTGCCCGCGGCGTGCGCCAGATCCGCTGGGGCGTGCTCGGGCGGATCGCCTCCGGCTGGCTCACCACGCCGGTGATCGCCGCGCTGGTGTCGTTCGTGCTGCTGTTCGTGGTGCAGAACGTGTTCGGCCAGCAGGTGTATCGGCCGGTGGCCTACCAGCTCTCACCGCCGGCCCTGGTGCGGCTGGCCGCGCGCGGTGTGCCCACCGAGGCCCTGACCATGGACCGGGAGCCGGTGGTGGGAGCGGTGCGCTTTCGCGACTGGCTGCGCCGGCAGGCGCGGTTCGGCCCCGAGCGCGAGGCCCTGGTGCTGGAGATCGCCGAGATCCGGCCGCTGCAGATCCACCCCGAGGGTCTGCGGGCCCTGGACGCCACCGCCCTGCCGCCGGCCTACCGCCAGGTGGTGGCGGCCCTGGAGGGTCGCAGCTTTCTGCACCCCTGGCAGCTCGCCGATGTCCTGGCCCGGCAGAGCCCCCTGTGGAGCCTGCCGTCGGCCGCGCCCGCCCCGGCGGCCAGGCGCCACCAGGAGCGTCTGGCGCTGGTGATCGACACCTTTGCCGCCGCCGACCCGGCCCCCGACCATCAGCCAGCGGCGCCTTCCCTACCGTCCCGGCAGCAGGAGGGCTGAGGGTGGAGCGGCAGGCCGGCGGCTGGAGTTTCTGGATCGACCGTGGCGGCACCTTCACCGATGTGATCGGCCGCGATCCCGGCGGCGGCCTGCACGTGCGCAAGGTGCTCTCGGTGCAGCCCGAGCGGGCGGGGGATCCGGCGGTGAACGCGATCGCCGATCTGCTGGGGGGCCCGGATGGGGAAGCCGGGGTGGAGGAGGTCCGCCTGGGCACCACGGTGGCCACCAATGCCCTGCTGGAGCACCACGGCGCGCCGGTGCTGCTGTTGATCAACCGGGGCCTGGCCGACCTGCTGGAGATCGGCGATCAGCACCGGCCCGACATCTTCGCCCTGGCGATCGAGAAGCCGCGCCCCCTGCAGGTGCGGGTGCTGGAGGTGGAGGGCCGGCTGGCCGCCGACGGCAGCGAACTCGAACCGCTGCAGCTCGATGGGGCCCTGGCCGCCGGACTGCGCGCCGCCCTCGCCGACGGCACCCGCAGCTGCGCCGTGGCCCTGCTGCACGCCAGCCGCAACCCCGACCATGAGCGCCGGCTGGCCGCCTGGCTGCAGCCCTTCGGCTTCCAGTGCCTGGCCCTTTCCCACCAGCTCAGCCGCCAGCCCCGCCTGGTGCCCCGCGGCCACACCACCCTGGTGGAGGCGGCGGTGGCGCCGGTGCTGGAGGCCTACCTGGAGCAGGTGCGCGGCGCCCTGGGCCCCGGGCCGCGGCTGCGGGTGATGCGCTCCAGCGGTTCGCTGGCCGCCCCGGAGCTGCTGCACGCCAAGGACACGATCCTCTCGGGCCCGGCCGGCGGCATGGTGGGGGCGGTGGCGGTGGCCGAGCAGGCCCTGGCGGCGGCGGGCCAGGCGGCGCGGCCGGTGGTGGGCTTCGACATGGGCGGCACTTCCACCGATGTGTTCCACTTCGATCCGGCCCTCGCCGGCCTGGCCTGGGAGCGGCAGCCGGAAACGGAGGTGGCCGGGCTGCGGCTGCAGGCGCCGATGCTGCCGATCCACACCGTGGCCGCCGGTGGCGGCTCGATCGTGCGCTTCGACGGCCAGCGGCTGCTGGTGGGTCCGGAGTCGGCCGGCGCCGATCCCGGCCCGGCGGCCTACCGCCGCGGCGGTCCGGCCACGATCACCGACGCCAACCTGCTGCTGGGGCGGTTGCCGGCCGCGGCGCTGCCGCCGCTGTTCGGCCCCGCCGGCGACCAGAGCGCCGATCTGGCGGCGGCGCGCCAGCGCTTTGAGGTCCTGGCGGCAGCGATGACGGCGGCGATGACCGCCCAGGAGGGAGGCGGCTCCGCCCCCGTGAGCCCCGAGCAGGTGGCGGCCGGCGCCCTGGCGATCGCCATCGAAACCATGGCCGCCGCCATCCGCCGCATCTCGATCCAGCGCGGCCACGATCTGCGCGGCGCCCTGCTGGTGAGCTACGGCGGCGCCGGCGGCCAGCACGCCTGCCGCCTGGCCGAGCAGCTCGGGCTGGCCCAGGTGCTGCTCCACCCCCTGGCCGGCGTGCTCTCGGCCTACGGCATCGGCCGGGCCGAGCAGCGGCTGCTGCTGGAGCGCTCGCCCCGGTTGCCGCTCCATGCCCGCACCCTGGAGACACTGCGTCGCCAGGCCGAGGCGCTCACCGCCAGCGCCCGCGCCGACCTGCAGCGCGCCGGCGACCTGGCTCCCGGGGAGCCGGGCCGGGTGTGGTGGCGGCTGGAGCTGCGCTTCGCCGGCAGCGAGCAGGGGCTGGTGGTGGCCTGGGAGCCAG
>SLIG01000192.1 GCA_007135755.1 Cyanobium sp. | reverse complement strand
GGAAGGTGCGGATCACCGCCACAGCCCCCAGCTGAATCAGGTGCTCTCCGGTGGGGGCGATGGTGGTGGCGACGATGTCGGCCCCGAGCTGGAACTCCAGGGCCGTGGCCAGCCAGCTGGCAAAGGTGAGCCTGGCCCCGTGGGACGGCCGGCCGATGTGGCGGGGATGGCGGCGCACGCGCCGGCGCATGGCATGGGCCAGGGCCGCCCCCAGGCCCATCAGCACCGCCAGCACCGAGAGCATCTCCAGCAGCAGGCGCAAGCCCTCGGCCAGCTCGGTAAACAGAGTGATCACTCCGGCCCCTCCAGGTGGAGGGCCTCATCGGCGGCGCAGCGCGGGCAGAGGGCGCGCACGTTGAGCACGCACTCCAGCAGGCGGAACCCGCGCCCATCGGCGGCCTGCTGGCCGGCCTCCAGCACCGACGGGCTCTCGAACTCCTCGGTGCGGCCGCAGCGGATGCACAGCAGATGGTGGTGGTCGCGGTGGGCATCGCTGGCCAGCTCGAAGCGGCGGCCGCCCTCCGGCAGCTCCAGCTCCTGGAGCAGCCCCATGGAGCTCAGCAGCCGCAGGGTGCGGTACACGGTGGCCAGCGACACGCGGGCGCGGTCGCGCAGCAGGCGCTGGTGCACCTGCTCGGCGCTGAGATGGGTGCCCTCACCGGTGCGCTGGAACAACTCCAGCACCCGCTGGCGCTGGGGGGTGAGGCGCTGGCCGCGGTGGTGAAGGCTGCTGCGCAGTCCCTCGCCGGCCGAACTGGGAGCAACCATGGTCGGCCGCGGGGTTGGCGCAGGAGTCGTCGCAACAATAGTCACAATTGCAAACGGCTTTGGCCCTCCGGCTGCGCGCGCCGCTGCAGCCACCCGTCCAGGCGAGCGCAACCGGCACCGAGAGCGTCGGCCAGGGTGGCCACCAGCCGGTAGCTGAGGGCGATCGCCAGCAGCGGCGCCTCGGGAATGGCACCGCCCAGACGCAGCAGCAGGGCGGCCTCGAACACGCCCAGGCCTCCGGGCGCTCCGGGCACCACCAGGCCGATGGCCCAGGCCAGGGCGAACCCCGCCAGCCAGCCGCTCCAGGACAGCGAGGTCTGCAGATCGAAGGCCAGCACGCAGCAGGCGAAGCCGGCGAAGCGCAGCAGCACGAAGACCAGCTGCACCAGCAGCGGTGGCCAGGGGTAGCCGGAGAGGGCCTGCCGCAGCCCATCCCCCAGGGCCTCAGGATCGAGCTTGAGGCGCCGGGCCTGGCGGCGCTCCAGCCGCTCCAGCAGGGGCGCCAGCCAGCGGGGCCAGAGCAGGGCCAGCGGCAGCAGGCCGAGCAGGTCCAGGCCGTTCTGCCAGCCCGCCAGCGCCACCAGGGCCAGGGCGGCCACGGCCGCCAGCAGGGGATCGAGCAGCACCGCCACCAGGGCCAGGCTCAGGGGGGCGCTCTGGCGCAGGGGGCCATCGGCTGAGCGCAGGGGGCCGAGGCGTCCGGCCAGGTGCCAGACCCCACCGGGCAGAAACTTGCGCAGGTTGGTGTCGAGGTAGAGGATCACCAGCGGCGGCCACAGGGGCCGCAGCTGCAGCCAGCGCAGCACCGCCCCCAGACCCAGGGCATTCACTACCAGGCTGAGCAGGCTGAAGCCCACCGCCAGCAGCAGCCACCACCAGCCCTGGGGATCGAGGCTGAGCTGCAGCATGCGGCGGCCATGGCCCACCAGGGCAGCCAGCACGAAGCCCATGCTGAGCAGGGTGATCCACAGCGACAGCCCCCCGGGCAGGGCGATGCCGCGCAGGGCCAGCGCGCGCTGACGCAGGGCGGACGCCAGACGGCGCAGACGGGGCCCGGGAGACGGCAGCGGCAGGGGGGGAAGCTTCACGGCGTCGGTGGAGGCGTTGTTGGCGGCGTTGTTGGCGTCGGCGTTGGCCGCGCCGGTGATGGCGTCGGGGAGGTGCGGTTCAGTTCCCGCTGCACAGTGGCACGCACCTGCTCAATCGCCAGGCCATGGCGGCGGGCCAGGGCGATCAGGTCGTCGTGCTCGGGCTTGGAGCTCCAGCGGCCATCGGGCCGGCGGGCCTGCTTCACCCGCACCGGGCCCAGGGGAGTGGGGAGTTCCACCTGGCGGCGGGGCAGCGCCCAGCGCCGCTGCTCCTGTTCGCGCAGCCCCAGGCTGCTGCCGTGCTGCCACCACACCCGGCGCAGGGCGGCCGCGGCCTCGGGTTCGCTCCGGCCCAGGGCCGTCACCAGCCAGCCCGGCCGGCCCTTCTTCATCGTGAGCGGCTGGCTGAACGCCTCCAGGGCGCCGGCCTGGCGCAGAGCGTCGAGCAGAAAGGCCAGATCCTCGGGGGTGGCGTCGTCGATCTGGGCCTGCTGCACGAGCACCGTCTCCAAGCGGGGCTCGAGCCCCCCGTCCTGGCCTTCAGCCTCAGCCTGGCCATCGCCCAAACCATGGGCCCCATCGGCCAGCACCAGGCGCAGCAGGTTGGGGCGGTCGAGCTGGCGGCTGCCCAGGCCCACCCCCACCGCCCGGGGCAGGTGGGCCGGTGGCAACCCGAAGCGCTGCGCCCAGACGGCTGCCAGGGCCAGGCCGGTGGGGGTCGTGAGCTCGCCGGCCGGCAGGTCAGCGGCGCCAGCCAGGGGCACGGCGCAGCGGCGGGCGATCTCCAGCACCGCCGGTGCCGGCAGGGGCAGCACCCCATGGGCGGTGCGCACCGTGCCATGGCCGGCCGGCGGCGGCGTGCACACCAGCTGATCCACGCCGAGATGGAGCAGGGCGGCGCACACCCCCACCACGTCCACCAGGGCATCCACGGCCCCCACCTCGTGGAAGTGCACCCGCTCGGGGCTGTGGCCGTGCACCGCCGCCTCGGCCTCCGCCAGCAGGCCGAACACCGCCAGCACCCGCTGGCGCAGGGACTCGGGGAGGGGGGCCTGCTGCAGCTGGCTGCGCAGCCGGCTCCAGTGGCGCTCGGGCGGCTGGGCCTCCAGCACCCGCACGGCCAGGTGCAGGCCACGCAGGCCACCGCTGCGGCGCTCCTCGATCTCCAGGGCGTAGGCCCCCTCCAATCCCAGGGCCGCCAGGGGCTCGTTCACCACCGCCTGGGGCACGCCCAGATCCAGCAGGGCCGCCAGCAGCATGTTGCCGGCCAGGCCGGTGGGGCAATCGAGCAGCGCCAGCCGGCCCACCTCAGGCCTCCTGCAGACGCACCCGGCCCAGACGCGGTGCCGCCGCCAGCAGGCGGGCGGCCTCGGCCTCGAGCTCGGGCCGGCGGCGGCGCAGCAGCTGGTCGGTCTCGCGCCGGGCCCGGCGCTGCTCGCGCTGGGCGGTGGCCACGTCGTGGCCGGAGAGTCCCCACAGCCTGCCCAGCAGGGCGCGGTCGTCGGCGCCGCCCACGCTGGCCCCGTAGATCAGCTGCTCGGCGGCCATGCCGGCCTGCAGCACCCGGCTCCAGCGGCGCAGCTCCTCAAGGGGCAGCTTGGCGTGCTCGGGGGGATCGAACTCCGTGCAGCCGCCCGCGGCCTGACCCGCCTGCAGGCAGGCCAGGCTGCCCACCAGCACCCGGCGCACCGGCATCCCCTCCTCACCGGCCACCAGCACGTGGCCGGCTTCATGCACGGCGATCCGCCGCAGCCGGCCCTCGCCGCCGGGCAGGGCCTCGGCCAGCAGGTGGCCGCCGCGGCCGGAGAAACTGGCGGCATCCACCGTGAGGCCGCCGAGGCCCAAGGCCGCCAGCAGGGCGATCCAGGCGGGTGGCAGGCCCAGCAACGGACCCACCACCGCCAGCAGGCTGATCAGGGCCACCGCCAGACCGGCGGCGAGGGGGGAGGTCATGGCTGCACCCCCCAGCCCAGCAGGGGGCCCAGCAGCAGGGCGGGCAGGGCATTGACGCTGGAGGGATGGGGCAGCTCCAGCAGCTCCAGGGCCAGGCTGAGCACCAGCAGTCCGCCCAGGGCGGCGGTGAAGGCCACGCCGGGGGCGGCCATGGGATCGCCCAGGCCACCGGCCGCCAGCACCCCCAGCCCGGAGAGACCGAACTGCAGCAGGGCCATCGGCAGCAGCACCCAGGCCAGGGTGAGGCCCACACCGGCCGCCAGCAGGGCGGAGCTGATGCCGTCGAGGCCGGCCTTCACCAGCAACAGGTCGGGATCGCCGAGGGCGCCGTTGCGCAGACAGCCCACCAGGGTCATGGGCCCGAGGCAGAACAGCACGAAGGTGCCGGCGAGGATGTGGGGGCTGGCGCCGGCGGGCGGGGTGCCGGAGCGGTGCAGCCAGGCCCCCAGCCGGCGCTCGAGGCCCAGGCCCTCACCGGCGCTCACCCCCAGCACCAGGGCCAGCAGGGCCGGCAGCACGGCCGGGAACGGCCCCAGGCGCTGCTGCCACAGCGGTTGCACCATCTGCACCGCCAGCAGCAGCGTCACCGCCCCCAGCCAGCGGCGCCATTGCTGGGCCAGCTGGAGGCTGACGCGGCTGCCCAGGGCGGCGCCCACGCCAGTGCCGATCGCCACCGCCAGCAGGTTGATCCAGGTGCCGCTGGTGGCCTCCCAGAGGGCCATGGCTCAGCGGCGGGGACGGGCGACGGCGGAGCGGGCCGCGCTGGGCTGGGGGCGTTCCCCGCCCTGGTGGCCGTCCCCGGTGCGGCTGTCGGGGCGGGGGCCGCGATCCTGGCCAGCGCGATCCTGGCCCCCACGATCCCTGCTGGGGCGGTTCTTGCCGGGCCGGTCCTTGCCGCCGCGGCTGCCGCGCTTGGCCACCGGCGCCAGCACCTCCAGCCCCTCCACGGTGAGGTTCTGGCCCTGGCGGCGCAGGTCGAGCGACACGAAGTGGCGCAGGTGGGCCAGGGGCACCTCCCCGCGCAGCTGCAGCTTGAACGGGGCCGGCCGCTGGTCGGCCCGGGGCAGCTGACGCACCTTCACCACCAGGTCGCCGGTTTCCGGCTTGGTGAACACCAGCTCACCGCGCACGGAGAAGTAGTCGTCGCCCTCGGGCAGGGCATCGGCGGGAGTGGCTTCGGCGGCCGTGGCTTCGGCGGGAGTGGCTTCGGCGGCCTCGCCCTCCGCGGAGGCGGCAGAAGGCTCCGCGGGGTCAGCTGAGGGCTCCGCGGGGGCGAGGGTGCTGGGTTCCCAGATCCCCACCATCTGCAGATGCAGGCCACCCTCTTCACGGCTGCGGGGGTACACCACCCAGAGGTGGGACTGGGCCAGGTCGAGGTGCCGCCGCATCAGAGTCAGCAGCCGGCCCAGCACCACGGCCTCCAGCTCCTGGCCGTCGGCGGTGTGGATCGCTCCGCGGGTGAGCTGCTCGGGATCGGCGGGCACATAGACGCCCCGCACCACACCGATGGCCCGGTACTGCAGCGGTTCGGTGACCGGCGGGATGGGATGGTCGCGCATGGCGCCAATGTAAGGGGGGCACCCGGGCCAAGGCAGACTCGCCGGGTCTGGCCCGCCTGCGCGTTGATGCCCAGCCCCGCCAAACGCACTGCCGGACTGGCACTCGCCCTGGCCGCCGCCGGCCTGGCCGCCGTCTCTCTGGCGGCCGGCTGGTGGCTGGGGCAGCGCCAGCTCACGGGCGACGGCGGCGGCCCCCGGCCGGCGCTGGAGCAGCAGGCCAATGAGCTGCGCCGGCGCCTCGAGGACGGCGAGGCCAGCACCGAGGAGCAGCAGCGGCTGCTGGAACTGCTGGTGGCCCTCGACCGGCAGACGGAAGCCACGGCGCTGCTGGAGCGGCTGGCCGATGAGGAGCCCGGGCGCTGGTCGCTGCGGCTGCTGCTGGCGGAGCTGCGCCGCGATCAGGACGACCCGGAGGGAGCCGAGCGGGAACTGCGCCAGCTGCTGCGCCAGCGGCCCGACCAGGTGGAGGCCCTGCAACTGATGGCCCTGCTGCAGCTGGAGAGCGGGCGCGGCGCCGAGGCCCGCAGCCAGCTGGAGGCGGCCCTGCAGCGGGCGGTTTCCCCCGAGCTCAGGCCGGAAGCGCTGCCCATCGGCCTGCTGCTGGCCAACGTGCACGAGCAGCTGAATCAGATCGGCGCGGCGGAAGCCCAACTGGTGCGGCTGGCCACGATCTTCCCCGATGATCCCCGGCCCAGACTGGCCCGGGCCATGCTCCAGCACAGCCAGGGAAAGCTGAATGAGGCCCAGGCCACCCTGGCCGAGGCCCGTAGCCTGCAGAGCGACCCGGCCCAGCAGGAGCAGCTCGACCGCCTGGCCGCGGCCTGGGGCCTGGAGGCCCTCAGGGCGCCTGAATCAGCGACGATCCCGGCGTCGCCGGCTGGGGAGCCGCCTCAAAATCCCTGAGGGCGGCATCGATGGCATCGCGGGGCGGGGTGGCGTTGTCGAGCGCCGTGGCCCGCCGGATGCGGTTCATCAGGTCGATCGGGTTGGTGGCATCGAGGATGGTGCTGCCGGGCCCGCTACCGCTCCCCTCATCGAGCATGCGCTCCTGCTGGGGGGCGTTGATCGTCTGCCCGAAGCCGGCCTGCTGGGCACGCGCCGGTGAGGGCGCCAGGGGCGTGAGCAACAGTCCCGCCAGCAGCAGCACGGCGGATTGCCCCAGGGAGAGGAATTGGACCAGGTCTGAGCGGGGGGAGTCTGAGCGGGCGGGTCTGACGTCCATGGCGGCTGCTCTGCACGGCTCCGTTGCATGCTAACGGGCGCCTCCGGTGAGCCCATGCGTATCGCCAGCTGGAACGTGAATTCGGTGCGCACGCGCCTCAGCCAGGTGCTGGCCTGGCTGGAGCGGGAACAGCCCGAGGTGCTCTGCCTGCAGGAGACCAAGGTGGACGACACCCTGTTCCCGAGCCAGGCCTTCGAGGCCCTGGGCTACGGCTGCGCCATCAGCGGCCAGAAGGCCTACAACGGCGTGGCCATCGTGAGCCGTGTGCCCCTCGACGACGTGCAGATCGGCCTCGACGCCCTGCTGCCCGGCGATGGCGAGGCCGTGCGGCTGAGCGAGCAGAAGCGGGTGATCAGCGCCCTGATCGAGGGGGTGCGGGTGCTCAACCTCTACGTGCCCAACGGCAGTGCCGTGGGCAGCGACAAGTACGCCTACAAGCTGGAGTGGCTGGCCTGCCTGGGCCGCTACCTGGCCGTGCAGGAGCGCCAGGGCGACCTGCTGTGCATGCTGGGCGACTTCAACATCGGCCCGGAGGACCGCGATCTGCCCGACCCGCAGCGCCAGACCGGCGGGATCATGGCCAGCGAGCCGGAGCGCCAGGCCCTGCAGCTGCTGCTGGGGGAGCGCCTGCACGACGTGTTCCGCACCTTCGAGCCGGCCAGCGGCCACTGGAGCTGGTGGGACTACCGCAGCGGCGCCTGGGACCGCGACCAGGGCTGGCGCATCGACCACATCTATCTCGATCAGGAGCTGCAGGAGCTGGCCACCGGCTGTGTGATCCACAAGGACACCCGCGGCAACCCCCAGCCCAGCGACCACGCGCCGGTGGTGGTGAACCTGGCCTGGCCCCCGGACGACGACGAGGACGACGAGGGCGGCGTCGAGGACGACTGAGCGCCAGCTCAGAACACCACCGCCTCTTCAGGCAGCTGCACCCCCTCGGCCCGCAGCACCTGCACCCGCCGGGCCGATTCGGCGCAGCTGCGGGGGGTGGGGAAGATCTTGCCCGGGTTGGCGCGGCGCAGGGGATCGAAGGCGTTGCGCAGCAGCTGCATCGTGGCCAGATCGTCGGGGCTGTACATCCAGTCGAGGTAGCAGCGCTTGTCGCTGCCCACCCCGTGCTCACCGGTGATGCTGCCGCCGGCCTCCACGCACAGCCGGAGGATGTCGGCGCCCAGCTCCTGCACGCGCTCGCGCACACCGGGTTCGCCGTCGCGGTAGAGGATCAGCGGGTGCAGGTTGCCGTCGCCGGCGTGGAACACGTTGGCCACCGGCAGGCCATGGCGCCGGCTGAGGCCGTCGATGGCCGCCAGCACTCGCGGCAGGGCGCTGCGGGGCACCACGCCGTCCTGGAGGTAGTAGCTGGGGAAGCGGCGGCCGAGGGCGGAGATCGCCGACTTGCGCCCCTTCCAGAGCAGGGCCCGCTCCTCCTCCTCCCAGGCCTGGCGCAGGCTGCGGGCGCCCGCCTGGCGGCAGAGCCCGGCGGCCAGCTCGGCGGCGGCGGCCACCTCG
Source organism: Cyanobium sp. (assembly GCA_007135755.1). Taxonomy (GTDB): domain Bacteria; phylum Cyanobacteriota; class Cyanobacteriia; order PCC-6307; family Cyanobiaceae; genus NIES-981. Next base: position 1,548 of record SLIG01000192.1, on the reverse strand, counting down.
CGCTGCTGGCCGTCGAGCTCGATCAGCAGCACCGCCGCCGCGTCGCGGGGGTATTCGTCGTGGCCGAGGTAGTCGTCCACGGCCTCGATCGTCAGCCGGTCCATCATTTCCATCCCCGCCGGCAGCACGCCGGCGGCGGTGACCAGCCGCACCGCCTCGCCGGCGGCCTCCATGGAGCTGAAGTCGGCCAGCAGCACGGCCACGCTCTGGGGGGCCCGCAGCAGCCGCAGGGTGATGGCGGTGGCGATGCCCAGGGTGCCTTCACTGCCGATGAAGGCGCCGCGCAGGTCGAGTTCGGGGGATTCGTCGAGGCCGCTGCCCAGGGTGGTCACGGTGCCGTCGGGCAGCACCACCTCCAGGGCCAGCACGTGGTTGCTGGTGACGCCGTACTTGAGGCAGTGGACGCCGCCGGAGTTCTCAGCCACGTTGCCGCCGATGCTGCAGGCCACCTGGCTGGAGGGATCGGGGGCGTAATAGAAGCCGTCACCGGCCACCGCCCGGGTCACCCAGCTGTTGATCACCCCGGGCTGCACCACCACCCGCCGGTTGTCGAGATCGAGCTCGAGCACCCGGCGCATGCGGCTGGTGGCGATCACCAACGCCTCGCTCTCGGCCACGGCGCCCCCCGAAAGACCGGTTCCGCTGCCGCGGGCCACGAAGGGCACGCCGCGCTCATGGCACAGGCGCAGCACCGCCGCCACCTGCTCGGTGGTTTCCGGCAGCACCACCAGCGGCGGCTGGTGACGGTTGAGGGTGAGGCCGTCGCAGTCGTAGGCGAGCAGCTCCTGGCGGGCCGCCACCACCGCCCGGGGCGGCAGCAGCCGGCGCAGCTCGCGCTCCAGGGCCCCCCAGTCGTGACGCAAGACCTGCACACGCGGATGTGCTGCAAGTCTGCCCCTGTGGCCAGCGGGCGGGTCGGTTCTGGGTCAGGATGGTTAACGGTTTTCCTTCGCCAGCGGAATCCCTTTGACTACGGCACCCGTTTCGGCCCACGCTTTGAACACCACCCGTTCCCAGGAGATCTTCAGCGCGGCCCAGCAGCTGATGCCCGGGGGGGTGAGCTCGCCGGTGCGGGCGTTCCGCTCGGTGGGGGGCAACCCGATCGTGTTCGAGCGGGTGAAGGGGGCCTACGCCTGGGACGCGGACGGCAACCGCTACATCGATTACATCGGCAGCTGGGGCCCGGCGATCTGCGGCCACTCCCACCCCGAGGTGATCGCCGCCCTGCACGCGGCCCTCGATCACGGCACCAGCTTCGGCGCCCCCTGTGAGCTGGAGAACCAGCTGGCCGAACTGGTGATCGAGGCGGTGCCCTCGGTGCAGATGGTGCGCTTCGTGAACAGCGGCACCGAGGCCTGCATGTCGGTGCTGCGGCTGATGCGCGCCTTAGGTTTGTGTTGTGGGATCTTTTCGCTCCCAAATCATTCATAATAAAATCGTCTTTTCCGTCCTTCATGACGATGAAGCCACATACTTTTTAACGACAGAGGAACAACAGTTTATCAAAAGTCATATTCCCTTTACGGTCCCCTTTAATCCAAAGGAGGC
>SLIG01000088.1 GCA_007135755.1 Cyanobium sp. | reverse complement strand
GCCTGGGCGGCGGCGGGGGGCGTGGGATCAACGGGGACGCTCATGGCGCCATCCTGACCTGAGCGGATGGTTCCGTCCCGCGCGCCGTCATGTCCGAGTCACCCTCAGCAGCCGACACCCCTAAGTCCGACACAGCCAACTCCGACACCCCGCAGCCTGAAGCCCCGGCCACGTCGGCCTCGCCGCCGCTGGTGCTGGTCCATGGCCTCTGGGATACGCCGGGCCTGTTCCGGCGCCTGGAGAAGGAGCTCGAGGGCCGCCGTGAACCGGTGCTGGTGCCCCACCTGCCCCACGGCCTGGGGGAGCGGCCGGTGCTGGAGCTGGCCGAGGAGCTGGGGGAGGCCGTGGAGGCCCGCTTCGGGCCTGGCCAGGAGGTGGATGTGCTCGGCTTCTCTCTCGGCGGGGTGATCGCCCGCGCCTGGATCCAGCTGCTGGGCGGCCGTGAGCGCACCCGCCGCTTCATCAGTGTGGGCAGCCCCCAGCAGGGCAGTCTGCTGGCGCTGCCCTGGCCCCGCCGCTGGCTCTCCACCGTGGCCGACCTGCGGCCCGGCAGCCCCCTGCTGAAGCGCCTCAACAGCGATCCATCCGGCCTCGACGGGGTGGAGTGCACCAGCTTCTGGTGCCTTCCCGACCAGATGGTGGTGCCCAGCTGGACGGGCGTGCTGCCCCGGGGGCCCCGCCATCAGCTGCCGGTGTGGCACCACCAGCAGCTGATCACCAGTCCGGCCGGACTGAAGCCGATCGTGGGGGAGCTGCTGCGGCGCTGAGCCCCGCGCCGTTCAGCTGCCCGTCAGGCCGGAGTGGCGGATCAGGGCCTCGGGGCTCGGTGAGCGGCCGCGGAAGGCCTCGAACACCTCCGCCGGTGAGCGGCTGCCGCCCAGGCTGAGCACGGTGTCGCGGAAGCGGCGGCCCGTGGCCACCACCTGGTCCTCATCGTCGAGGCCCACCTCCTCGAAGGCGCTGAAGGCGTCGGCACTGAGCACTTCGGCCCACTTGTAGGAGTAGTAGCCGGCCGAGTAGCCGCCGGCGAAGATGTGACTGAAGGCGCACAGGAAGGCGTCCTCGGGGATCGGCTCCAGCACCGTGGTGGTGGTGGCCAGTTCGCGGCGCAGCTGCTCCGGACTCTGACCGCAGTCGGGCGTCCACTGGCTGTGCAGGCGCAGGTCGGTGAGGGCGAAGTGCACCTGGCGCAGGGTGGCGCTGCCGCCCATGAAGGTGCGGGCGGCCAGCAGCTTCCGATACTCCGCCTCCGGCAGTGGCTCGCCCGTCTGCCAGTGGCGGGCCATGCCCATCAGGGTGGTGCGGTCGTAGCACCAGTTCTCCATGAACTGGCTGGGCAGCTCCACCGCGTCCCACTCCACGTTGCTGATGCCGGCGGCCTGGGGGCGCTCCACGGTGGTGAGCATGTGCTGCAGGCCGTGGCCGAACTCGTGGAAGAGGGTTTCCACTTCCTCGAAGGTCATCAGGCTGGGGGTGTCACCCACCGGCGGGCTCTGGTTGCAGATCAGGTAGGCCACGGGCAGCACCGGCTCGCCGGAGCGGTTGCGGCTGCGGCCCAGGCACTCGTCCATCCAGGCGCCACCGCGCTTGCTGCCCGGCCGGCTGTAGGGATCGAGATAGAAGGCCGCCAGTGGATCCCCGCTGGCCCCGTCGAGCACCCGGAAGTAGCGCACATCCGGGTGCCAGGTGGGGGCCTCACCGGCCTCAGTGGCCACGATGCGGATGTCGAACAGCCGCTGGCAGAGGCCGAACAGCCCCTGCAGCACCTGCTCCAGGGGGAACCAGGGCCGCAGGGCCTCGGAATCGAGCTCGAAGCTCTCCTGGCGCAGCACCTCGGCCCAGTGGCTCACATCCCAGGGCTTGAGGTCGTCGGCTTCCGGGGCGCCATGGCGGCGGGCACAGGCGCCGAGCTCCTGGAGTTCACGCGCGGCGGCGGGATAGGCCGCCGCGCGCAGGTCGTCCAGCAGCTGCTCCACCTCGGCCACCGAGCCGGCCATCTTGCTGGCCAGGCTCACCTCCGCCCAGTTGGCGTAGCCGAGCCTCCGGGCCTGCTCCAGGCGCAGGGTGAGGATGCGCTCGATCAACGGCCAGTTGTTGCCCTCGCCGCTGGAGGCACGGCCCACCTGGGCGCGGTAGACGGTTTCGCGCAGGTCGCGGCGGCGGCTGTACTTCAGGAACGGCAGCACCCGCGGCATGTCCAGCCCCAGCCGCCAGCCCTGCTCGCCGGCATCGCGGGCGGCCTGGGCCAGCAGCTCGCACAGGCTCTCGGGCAGGCCGTCGAGTTCCGCCTCGCTGGTGAGCGTGAGGCTCCAGTCGTTGGTGGCATCGAGCACGTGGTTGCCGAAGTCGCTGGCCAGCTGGGCCAGCTCGGCGGTGGCGGCGTTGAAGGCCTCCTGCTCCGCTCCCTGCAGGCCCACACCGCGCAGGCGCATGTGGCGCAGCTCGGACTCCACGATCCGCTTCTGGGTGGCATCGAGATCCTGAGCCGCCAGCTGCTGCAGGGCGCGGTAGATCGGTTGGCTCTGGCCGGCGCGGCTGCCGAAGGCCACCACGGCGCCCTGCTGGTTCTGGTAGGCCTGGCGCAGCTCGGGGGTGTTGCAGACGCCGTGCAGGTGGCTCACCACTCCCCAGCTCCAGCGCAGCCGCTCCTCGAGGTGGTGGAGTGGATCCATCAGATCGGCCCAGCCGATGGTCGGCCCGCCCCCGTCATCCCCGGCGGCGTCGAGGCGCTGCTGCAGCTGCTGCTCGAGGGCGTTCAGCTCCTCGTTGAGCTCGGCCAGCAGGGCCGGGATGGCCCCGTCCACCTGCTCGGGGGTGATGGCCTCGAACGGGGGCAGACCCTCGCCGCTCAGCAGGGGCGGGCGTTGCGCCGCCTGATCGCTGCTGGCCCTGGCGCTGCCTGGAGTGCTGAGCATGAGGGGGAGATCACTGCCGCCATTTCAGACCATCCGGCGGTGCCGGCGCGGTTCAGCCCAGGGCGGTGAACCGTCCCACGGCCATGGCCATCGACACGCCGGCACTGAGCTGGGTGGAGAGGGCGTTGGTGGTGGCCTCGTAGAAGTCGATCGCCACCCGCGGCCAGAAGCCGATCACCAGGGTGGGCACCAGCAGGGTGAGGCCGATCACCAGCTCCCGGGGCGTCATGTCGCCCACCACGGCCAGGGCGGGGATGCGGGGCCCGAAGAACACCCGGCGGCAGAGGCTGAGCAGATACACCGGGGTGAGCACCAGGCCGATGGCCGCCAGCACGATCGTGATCACCCGGAAGCCGGTGGTGAAGTCCTCGTTGGCGGTGACCCCGAGGAACACGGTGATCTCGCTCACGAACCCGCTCATCCCCGGCAGGGCCAGCGATGCCAGGCAGCTGGCCAGGAAGAAGGCGAAGGTGATCGGCAGGGCCTTGGCCAGCCCACCCATGTTGGGGATCGAGAGCGTTTCGGTGCGCTCGTAGAACACCCCGGTGATGAAGAACATGGCCGCCGCGATAAGCCCGTGGCTGATCATCTGCAGCATCGCGCCGCTCATGCCCAGGGCGTCGATGGCGCCGATGCCCACCAGCACGAAGCCCATGTGGCTCACGGAGCTGCAGGCGATGCGCCGCTTGACGTTGTCCTGGGCGAAGGCGTTGAGGGCGCCGTAGATGATGTTGACGATGCCCAGCACGATCAGGGCCGGCGCCAGCACCAGGTGGGCCTCCGGCAGCATCTGCACGTTGAAGCGCATCAGGGCGTAGCCGCCCATCTTGAGCAGCACGCCGGCCAGCAGCATCGACACCGGCGCGTTGGCTTCGCCGTGGGCATCGGGCAGCCAGGTGTGCAGGGGGAACATCGGCAACTTGACGCCGAAGCCCACCAGGAAGCCCAGATAACACAGCAGCCCGAAGCTGCCGCCGGCGCTGCGCCCGGCCAGCTCGGCGAGGTTGAAGGTGAAGGGGCCGTTGAAGGCCAGGGCCAGGCCGCTCACCAGGATCAGCAGGGAGGCGGTGGCGGTGTAGAGGATGAACTTGGTGGCGGCGTACTGGCGCTGCTTGCCGCCCCAGATGGCGATCAGCAGGTACACCGGCACCAGCTCCAGCTCCCAGGCCAGGAAGAACAGCAGGAAGTCCTGGGAGAGAAACACCAGCCCCTGGGCCGAGGCCTGCACCAGCATCAGGGCGTAGTAGAGCCTGGTCTTGCGGTTCACCTTCCAGCTCGCCGCCACCGAGAGGAAGGTGACCAGGCCGGAGAGCACCACCAGCGGCGCCGAGAGGCCGTCGGCCGCCAGCGACCACTCCAGCCCCAGCACCGGCACCCAGCTCACCCGCTCCACCAGCTGCAGCGAGCTGAGGGAGCCATCGAACTGGCCGCTGAAGCACACCAGCATCAGCAGCAGGTCGATCCCCAGGGTCCCGAGGGCCAGGCTGCGGGGCAGTCGCGGGTCGCTGCCGTCACCGGGGAGCAGGGGCATCACCAGCGCCACCGCCGCCGGCAGCAGCACGATCAGGCTGAGCCAGGGAAAGGCCGGTGCGAGAGCCAGGCTGGCGTCCATCCCCTGCCGATTGAAATCGGCTCCGACCCTATCAGCCGCTCCAAAGGCACTGAGTAGATGTACTCAATGCCGCGCCTGCCTCGGTGCCGGCTCAGTCGCGGTCGGGCAACGGCAGCCAGTGGCTGCCGTGCTGCTGCACACTCAGCACCTCACCGCGGGCCTCCACGCCGGCCCGGTGCCAGGCCACCAGCATCTCGCGGCGCACGGCGTCGGCCACCTCGGCGCGGCAGAGGGCCAGCAGGCTGGGCCCGGCGCCGCTGATCACGCACCCCCAGGCTCCCGCCTGCAGGGCCGCCTCGCGCACCTTCTGGCCCCCTGGGATCAGCCCCCAGCGGTAGGGCTCGTGCAGCCGGTCGTGCATGCCGTCGGTGATCAGGTCCCCGTTGCCGGTGCGCAGGCCCTGCAGCAGCAGGGTGAGGGCCCCGAGGTTCACCACCGCGTCGGCCACCGGGATGGCCTTGGGCATGGCGCGGCGGGCCTCGCTGGTGGTGAGCCGGATGGCCGGAATTGCCACCACCGCCACCACCTCCGGCGACCATTCGCAGCGCACCACCCGCCAGCGGTGGGAGGCTGCCCGGGCGGTCATGCACAGGCCCCCCACCAGGGAAGGCACGACGTTGTCGGGGTGGCCTTCGATGTCGATCGCCAGCTCCAGCAGTTTCTCCTTGCTCAGGGGCTCGCCCACCAGGGCATTGGCCCCCATCAGCCCGGCCACGATGGCGGTGGCGCTGCTGCCCAGGCCCCGGGCCGGCGGCACCGCCAGACGCACCCGGGCCTCCAGCCCCACCGGTTCCTCGCCGGCCTCCTTCCACACCCGCTGGGCGGAGCGGTACACGAGGTTGTCCGGACCGCCACGCAGGTGGGAGCCCTCCTCGCTCTCGATGATCAGGTCGAAGCGCTGGCTGCCCCATTCCAGGCAGCGCATCTCGAACACGTTGTCGAGGGCCAGCGCCGCCCCGAGGCAGTCGAAGCCCGGCCCCACATTGGCGGTGGTGGCCGGAACGTGAACAACGACCCCTTGGCCGACCCGCGGGCGCACCATGGCACTGGCTCTGCTGGGGCCAGTGTCTCAGCCCGCCGAATCGAGCAGCATGCGCGCCCGGCAGGCGGCGCTGAATTCGCCGCAGGCCGCGTCGATCACGGCCGTGATCGGCAGCGGCTCGAGCACCGCTCCCAGCCGTCCCTTGTCGAGGAAAGCGCGGCGGAACAGGGGGCTGCGCAGCTCCATCAGCAGCTTGCCGGCCGTGCCGCCGGCCAGCCAGATGCCGCCCCGGCAGAGCCCGGTCAGGGCCAGGTCCCCGGTGACGCTGCCATAGGCCTCCAGCCAGAGGTCGAGGGCATCGCGGGCCAGGGGGTCGCCGAGGGCGGCCGCGTTGGCCACGGCCGCCGGCAGGTCGCCGTTGCACTGGTGCAGGGGGTGCTCGCCGTCGGGGTGGCGTTCACTCAGCAGCCAGCGGGCCACATGGCCCAGCCCGGTGCCGCTCACCACCCGCTCCACCGACACCCGCTGGATGCCCAGATCCTGGGCCAGCCACTGCTTGAGCTGCCACTCGGCGGCGTTGCGCGGCGCGAATTCAGCATGGGCGGCCTCGCTGGCCACCGCCGTCAGCCCCCCCGGTCCCGGCACCCCGAAGGCCACACCGAGGCCCGTGCCGGCGCCGAGGATCAGCACCGGTTCGCCCTCGCAGGCGCTGCCCTGGCGGATCGAGGCCTGCTGGGCACTGCCGAAGTGGTGCAGGCCGTAGACCAGCACGGCGAAGTCGTTCACCAGCTCCACCGGCGCGATGCCGATGGCCTGGCTCAGCTGCCGTTCCTCCAGCTGCCAGGGCAGGTTGGTGAGCCGGGCCGCCCCCTGCTGCACCGGGCCGGCCACGGCAAAACAGGCCGCCGCCGGCCGGTCATCCGGGGCGGCGGTGTCACGGGCCTCCGCCAGGAAGGCCACCACCATCGGGGCCAGATCGGGCCATTCCTCGGAGTTGTAGCGGCGGGAGCAGAGCGGTTCGAGCAGGTCGCCGCTGGCCCGGTACAGAGCCAGCAGGGTCTTGGTTCCGCCGATGTCACCGGCCAGCAGGATGCTCATGCCCCAACCTCAACCCGCCCGGCCAGCTCCAGGGCAGGTGCGCGGTCGCGGTTGGCCCGTTGCGCCGACTCCAGCAGGGCGGCCACGGGCCTGGAGCCGAGGTCACCGTCGCGGCGGCTGCGCAGGCTCACGGAGGCGGTTTCGGCTTCCCGGGCGCCGATCACGGCCAGCACCGGAATCTTCATCTGTTCGCCGGTGCGGATCAGCTTGCCCAGGCGGTCGCCGGAGTGGTCGACGCTGGCGCGGATGCCGGCGGCGCTGAGCTGACCGAGCATCTCCTCGGCGAAGGGTCGCACCTCATCGGTCACCGGCAGCAGACGCACCTGCTCCGGGGCCAGCCAGAAGGGGAAATCGCCGGCGTAGTTCTCGGTCATGATCCCGAAGAACCGCTCCAGGGAGCCGAAGATGGCGCGGTGAATCATGATCGGGCGCTGGCGCGAGCCGTCGGCGGCCACGTACTCCAGCTCGAAGCGCTCGGGCAGGTTGAAGTCGAGCTGGATGGTGGAGCACTGCCACATCCGGCCGATGGCATCCTCGATCTTGAGGTCGATCTTGGGGCCGTAGAAGGCGCCGCCACCCTCGTCGATGGTGTAGGCCCAGCCCTTGCGCTCCAGGGCCTCCACCAGGCCGGCGGTCGCCAGCTCCCACACGGCGTCCTCGCCGATCGACTTCTCGGGCCGGGTGGAGAGGTTGATCTCGTAGCTGCGGAAGTCGAAGGCCGAGAGGATCTCCTCGGTGAGGTCGAGGATGCGCAGGATTTCGGCGGTGATCTGGTCGGGCAGGCAGAACACGTGGGCGTCGTCCTGGGTGAAGCCGCGCACGCGCATCAGCCCGTGCATGACACCCGGCCGCTCGTAGCGATACACCGTGCCCAGTTCCGCCCAGCGGATCGGCAGTTCCCGGTAGGAGCGCAGCCGGCTGGCGTAGGTGAGCACATGGAAGGGACAGTTCATCGGCTTGAGCTGGAACTGCCGCTCGTCCACCTGCATGGGGCCGAACATGCTCTCGCTGTAGAAGTCGAGGTGGCCCGAGGTCTGCCACAGGCTGATGTCGGCCACGTGGGGGGTGTAGAGCAACTCGTAGCCGGCGGCGAAGTGGGCCTGGCGCCAGAAGTCCTCGATCAGCAGGCGCATGCGGGCGCCGCGGGGATGCCAGAACACCAGGCCGGCACCGGCCTCATCCTCGATCGAGAACAGATCCAGGTCGACGCCCAGGCGGCGGTGGTCGCGGCGCAGGGCCTCCTGCTTGCGGCGCTGGTGTTCGGCCAGTTGCTCGGCGGTTTCCCAGGCGGTGCCGTAGATGCGCTGCAGCTGGGCATTCTTCTCATCGCCGCGCCAGTAGGCGCCCGCCACGCTCTCCAGCTCGAAGGCCTGGGGGTTCAGCTCGCCGGTGTGGGCCACATGGGGCCCGGCGCACAGATCCCACCAGTCCTCGCCGAGGGTGTAGAGGGTGATGGGCTCGGTGATGCCCGCCAGGATCTCCAGTTTGTAGGGCTCGTTCTGGGCTTTGATGCGGGCCTCGGCCTCGGCGCGGCTCACCTCGATGCGCTCAAGCGGGAGTTTCCTGTTGATGATCCTGATCATCTCCTTGCGGATGGCCTTGAGATCGGCCTCGGTGAAGGGCTCAGGACTGTCGAAGTCGTAATAGAAGCCTGTTTCGGTCCAGGGACCGATGGTCACCTGGGCCCTGGGGAAGAGTTTCTGCACCGCCATCGCCATCACATGGCTCATCGAATGGCGGATGCGCAGCAGCTGCTCGCTCTCGCTGGTTCTGGGCAGGTGAATGGTGCTCCCGGCCGCCGGGGCAGTGCTGGAGGCGGACGCGGAAGCGGGCATGGGCAAGCGGCGCTGGGGCAAAGGCCGATCCTACGCAGCGCTTCTAGGCTCCTGATATGAGTGCCGATTCCTCTGCCCAGGAGCCTGCCGCTGAGCTGCTGGAGCACCTGCTGGGCTCCCTGCTCAGCGACTTCCGCTTCTGGTTCGAGCGCGGCGAGCTGCTGCTCGACCTCTGCCCGGACAGCGTGATGGCCGCCGTCGAGCGCGAGGCCCTGCGCGGCGAGCTGGAACAGGCCCGGCGCGAGCTGGTGGCCGCCACCAGCCTGCGCCAGGCCACCCCGGCCCCGGTGGCCCTGGCCATGGACACCCTGGCGCCCTGGCATCAGCTGGTGATGCGCGTGTGGTCGCTGTCGGCCCGCCTGCGGCGCAGTGGCGTGGCCCTGCCCCAGCTCAGCTGGCCGGAACCGCCGGCCTTCCCGGGGCTCTGAGGCCATGGCGGATTCTCTCTCCCGCCGGGATGAGCGGCGCAGCCTCGGGGTGTCCTATCTGCTCTGGGCCCTGGGCCTGGCGGGGGTGTGCGGGCTGCAGCGCTTCTACAACCGCAAGCCCTACAGCGGCACCCTCTACCTGCTCACCTTTGGCCTCTGCGGCCTCGGGCAGCTGGTGGACCTCTGGCTGATGCCGGAGATGGTGGAGCAGGCCAACGCCCTGCCCCTGCTGCGGGGCACGTCCCTGTCGCTGGAGCGCCAGCTGCTGGAACTGGCCCGCCGCAGCGGTGATGCCGGCTTCACCCTCAACGACGCCCTGCTGGCCCTGGAGCGGGACAGCGGCGTGGACAGCGACGCGGTGCGGGATGAGATTCAGCACCTGCTGGAGGGACACCTGCTGGATGTGGGCAACGACAGCCGCGGCAGGGTGGTGTATCGCGAGCCCTGAGCCCTGAGCCCTGAGCGGGATCAGCCGGCGTCTGCGTGCCGGGCCAGGGCGGAGCGGTAGAAGGCCACCAGCTCCTGGCGGCTCTTCACTGGCTGGCCGTAGTAGCTGCCTCCGTGATGGGCCGGCAGGGAGGCCCATTCCGGCGCCAGACGGGCGAGCACATCGGCGTTGAGGCCCGCCTGATCGAACAGACGCAGGGCGCCGCGGCGCTCGATCAGGTGCAGGGCCGCCTGGTCCTGGTTGTGGGGCTCGAAACTGCTGAGGCCCAGCTGCCGGGCCACGGCATTCCAGGTGTCGGGGAGGAACTGGTAGGCACCGGCGGCCGCACTGGTGTAACCCCGCTGCACGGTGATCTCGGGATG
>SLIG01000155.1 GCA_007135755.1 Cyanobium sp. | reverse complement strand
TGACGCGATCGAGGCAGGCATTGAGCAGGGCGGCGGCCTCGAAGCGGGTCATGGCCCGCTGGCCCTTGAAGGTGCCGTCGGGGTAGCCGGCCACGCAGCCGTAGCGCTCGATCAGGTTGGAGAGCGCCTGGTAGGCCCAGTCCGTGGGACGGACGTCGGGGAACTGGGAGATGCTGGTGACCTGCTCGTCACTGGCGTACTGGTTGATGCCGCCCAGATCCAGCTCGGCGGCCACAACCTGGCCTGGCAGGCCCGCGGGCAGAGCCCCCAAGAGGCCCAGGGTCGCGGGGGCGACCAGGAGCCGTGACAACAGTTTCATGGGTTCCTCACAACGGAAGGGGTGCTGAGCGCTGAACAAGAACAAGAACAAGAACCGTTCTCACTCTTGCGGCACATGGTGGCACAGGCCTGTTGTCGTTGGCTCCTTCTCTCAGGCCACCACGATCGTCCAGGCGAAGGCGGCGCCGATGCCGATCCAGATCCCGGCCAGCAGCTGACGGCCGCTGTCCTGCAGGGCGGCCAGAAGCCTCCGCGAGCCGTCCGTGACCAGCAGCAGCAGCGCGCCCTGGCTGATCAGCAGGCCCAGGACGTACGCGATCAACGGAGTTGGTTCGGCACCCACCACGGTGCCGCCGAGCAGATAGCCATGCAGAGCCATCGCCGGCACCAGTGCCGCCGGGCTCACCTTGCCGAGGGCCACCACCCCCGCCAGCACCAGGGTGAGGGCCACCAGGGCCTCGGCCCAGGGAGCCACGGCCTCAGCCAAGGGCAGGCCCTGGGCGATGGCACTGCCCAGCAGCCCGGCGGCCAGCAGCGGCAGCACCCAGGCCATGGGGCGTTGCAGGCCCACAAAGCCGATCGCCAGCAGGAACAACAGGTGGTCGGGGCCGAGCAGGGGATGGCCGATCCCGCTCATCAGCCCCATCCAGGGGGAGAGCTCCAGACCCTCCGCCATGGCGAAGGGATGGTGGGCCAGGGCCGCCGCGGGAGCCAGAGCGCTCAGCAGCACGGCGGCCAGGGCGGTGAGCAGCAGCGGCGCCAGGCCGAACGGGCCTGCGGCGCCCGCCACACGGGACAGGCGGTGGTTCAAGGGTCGATCCTCGTCGTGGGGAGTCTCTGGCGGGCGTTCTGACTTCCCCCGGTGGGGGTCACAGCTGCGGGACAGCGCCGGATTCGCACCGGACTTTCCCCGTTTCCTTCAGCAGCTGATCCCTGCTGAAACCAGAGGCCGAACCTTACAGCGCCTGGACGGGATCGAGTTTCAGCGGCCCGTCCCGCCGCCGCAGCTGGGGGCCGGTGCTGGGGTTGAGGGCAGCGGGCAGGCTGCCGGGCCGCACCAGCTGCAGGCCATTGAGCTCCACGGTGCTGGTCACCACGTCGCCCCGCTGCTCGAACAGATCGAGCAGCGTGAGCGTCTGCTCCGGAGGGCTGGAATCGCTGAGGCGCTGGCGGGGGCCGCTGCCCATCGCCCCCAGGCTGAGCAGGTTCATGGCGCCGCTCGTGCTCGGGAAGTAGGCATGGTGATGGCCGCTCACATAGAGGTGGCTGGCCGTGGCCGCGAGCAGCTGCCGCAGCTCCTGCGGCTGGTGGAGCACCTCGCCGGGCCGGTCGCGTCCCAGTCCCACGCCATGGGGAGGCAGGTGCCCCATCACCAGCCTCAGCCGGGCCTGGCGGGCCGGGGGCGCGCTGAGCTGGGCCCGAGCCCAGGCCCAGTCGGCGGCCGTGACCGTGGCCGAGGAGGCATCGAGCACTACCACGAAGACTGGGCCCCGGCGCAGGCTGTAGCGGAAGGGGAACTGGCTGGCCTCCACGAACTCCAGGCCCAGCTGGTCCTGACGGGCCAGCCAGTAGCGGGCGGCCCGCTCGCGGTCGAGGGTGAAGGTGAAGCCGGTGGGGCCGCGGCTGCTGGAGGCGTCGTGGTTGCCCATGGCCGGGGCGAAGCCGCCACTGGTGCGCAGCAGCGGCTGGAGCACATCCCGATCGAAGCCGGCCCACATGGCATCGAGCTGGCCGCTGCTCAGCCCCAGTTTCTGGCCTGCCACCATGTCGCCGGCGCAGAGCACCAGATCGGGCTTCAGGGTTGCGAGCAGCTCCACCCCGCGATGCACCTGGGCGATGTAGGTGGTGGAGCCGTAGCTGGCGTTGAGGTCGCTGATCAGGGCCAGGCGCAGGTCACCCCGCGGGGGCAGCTGGGCCGCCGCCGCGTTGCGCCACCAGCCGCTGCCCACCAGAGCGGCCGTGCCGGCACCCGCCAGGGTCAGAAAATGCCTGCGGGAGAGGGACATGGCTGGCTCAGGGGGGTCAGATGGCCTGCAGCTGACGCAGCTGGGCTTCCAGGCGCTGCTTCAGCCGTGACTGCACCAGGGCGCAGAGATCATGCACCAGCTCGTCGTCGGCCGCGTAGATCATGCGCACACCCTCGCGCCGGCAGCTCACCAGGCCCGCGCGCTGCAGCTGGCCCAGTTGGCGGCTGATGTGCGACTGGGAAAAGCCGGTGGCCTCGATCAGTGCGGCCACATCCAAAGGACCCTGCTTGAGAAGGCAGAGCAACTGCAGACGGGCGGGCTCACTGAGCAGCCGGAAGAACTGGCTCAACTCCACCAGCAGCTCGGGGCTGGGCTCGGCACTGGCTTCGACTCCGGCTGCTGGGCCGGCTGCTGGGCTGGTGACCGGGCTGGGATGCGACGAGCTGGTGAGCGCGCCCATGGCGACGGGTGACCTGAGCTATGTCGGTTCACGCATTATGGCCCATGGGCGCAGTTTGGGTCAGAGCACGCTCAGGGCGATGCCGAGGCCCACCACCATCGCCGCGATCACGGCCACGGCCCAGGCGGCATGGGCCCTGGCATCGGCGGGGGTTTCGCCGATCACGGCCGCCACCTCATCGGCGTAGAGGTTGTCGTGATTTTCAAGATCGTGGGTGTGCATGGCCGCTCCTCCTGGAGTGCTGAACTGCTGTCTGCAACCTAGGCAGCACCTCCACGGCTGCCCAGGCTGACGCCATCAGGCTTCACGAGCGGCCGCCCACCCGGCTGCCTGCCCGTCGTTCAGTTGCCCCTGGGTCCCTTGCCCCAGCCGCCACCGCCCTGCCGGCCCATGGGCGCGGTGATGCCGTTGCGTTCGTAGATCTCGCGCATGGCCTCGCGGTGCTTCTGACGCTGGTCCTGGTGGCTCTGGCGCTCCTCCCGCATGCAGTTGCGCAGGGCGGTGCTGTCGCCGGCGCCGCTGATGCAGCGCTCACCCTTCTGCAGTGCCTCGATCCGCTGGCGCTGATGGCGCAGCAGCGCGGCTTTGCGCGCGGGAAACACCTGGGCCTCCTGGGCGGGGGTGAGGCGTTGGGGGGTGGGGTCATCGGCCCGGCCCGGCAGGGCGGCAACCAGGCTGAGGGCGGCCATGGTGAGGGCGCCGGCCAGCAGGGGGCCGGGGCGGCGTCGGGAATGGGGCGTCATGGTGGGCATGGGGACAGGGCTCAGGGAGAAGGCAGCGGCGGGCCGGTGCTGAACACCATCCGGCCGTAGCCCCTGGCGTCAATCCTCAGGGCTCGCTTCGTTGACGGTGCGACCGCCCGCCGCGAAGTTGTGACCGGATGTTTCCGGGCCCCTCAGTGGGACGCTTCAACCCGGCAACACCGCCGGGGCGAGGCCGCGTTCGTCGAAGACCCCCTCGAACAGCACCGAGCTCAGGTAGCGCTCGCCGGAATCGGGCAGCACCACCACGATCGTCTTGCCGGCGTACTCCGGCTCGGCGGCCAGACGCAGGGCTGCGGTGGTGGCGGCGCCGCAGGAGATGCCGGCCAGGATGCCCTCCTCCTTCATCAGCCGACGGGCCATGGCCACGGCCTCGGCATCGCTCACGGTTTCCACCCGGTCCACCAGCTCGAGATCGAGGTTGGCGGGCACGAAGCCGGCGCCGATGCCCTGGATCTTGTGGGGGCCGGGGCGCAGCTCCTCCCCGGCCCGGGTCTGGCTGATCACCGGACTGTTGGTGGGCTCCACCGCCACCGCTTCCAGGGGCTTGCCGAGGGTGTGCTTGATGTATCGGCTCACCCCGGTGATCGTCCCGCCGGTGCCCACGCCCGCCACCAGCGCGTCGATCCGGCCCTCGGTGTCGGTCCAGATCTCAGGCCCGGTGGTGTCGTGGTGGATCTGGGGATTGGCGGGATTGGCGAACTGCTGCAGCAGCACGTAGCGATCGGGGTCGGAGGTGGCCAGTTCCCGGGCCGCGCCGATGGCACCGGCCATGCCGAAACGCCCTTCGGTGAGCACCAGACGGGCGCCGTAGGCGGTGAGCAGTTTGCGCCGCTCCAGGCTCATCGTTTCCGGCATCGTGAGCGTGAGGGGAATTCCGCGCGAGGCGGCCACGAAGGCCAGGGCGATGCCGGTGTTGCCGCTGGTGGGTTCGATCAGCTCCTTCCCCGGCCCCAGCAGGCCGTCCTGCTCAGCGCGCCAGATCATGGCCGCGCCGATGCGGCACTTCACCGAATAGGCGGGATTGCGGCCTTCGATCTTGGCGAGCACCCGGGCCCCACAGCCTTCGGTGACCCGCTGCAGGTGCACCAAGGGGGTGCGGCCGATGCTGAGGCTGTTGTCGGCGTAGATGGTCATCGCGGTGCGCCGGGCGTTGCTCCAGCCTAAGGACGCTCCCTGAGGCGCTCAGGACTGGGCGGGCTCCCACTCGATCTTCACCACGTCCACCGGCCCGCGGCCGCTCTGGTTGAGTTCCTGGGCCGCGCGCAGGGCCGCCTCATGGGTGTGGAACAGGTAGGCCTGCTCGGGACTGCTCACGTCACTGAGGTGTTCGTCGCTGCCCTGCACGGCCAGGTAGGCGGAATTGTCCAGCCGCTGGATGGCATAGCGCTCCGCCTGGGTGCAATCCATCGGATGGGACGGGTCGATCTCCGGTGCCCAGAAATGCATGGTTGAGCTGTGGGTGTTGATCTCGAGGGCTGAGCGGGTGAGTGTTTCTACTGAATTTTCAGACGTGATTCAGATCAGGCGTGATTCAGTCAGACGTGATGCTGGCGTGATGTCGCTGGGTGCACCCACTAAGAATCTAGCTGTACTGCTTGCCTGCCGCTGTAACGGTCAGCAGCGCCTTGATCACGGCGGTGAGCCGGCCGGCCCCTCTTCACGCCTCTTCATGAAAAGCGAAACGTTCAATGAAACCTGGTTGGAGGCTTGCTGAGTCGGCACTTAGCTTCGCCAGGCGGCCGGTTGGCCGCTCTCCCTGCCCGACCCCAAGCCCTCCACCCACCACACCCATGGCCCTGGTTAAAGCCCCCGTGCTCGGCATTGAGCGTTACGCCAACGACCGCGACAAGGAAAACTGGGCTCACGCCTCCAGCGAGGATCGCAACACCATCATTCGTGCCGTGTATCAGCAGGTGCTGGGCCATCAGTATCTGATGAAGAGCGAGCGCCTCGATGGGCTGGAGTCGTTGTTCCGCAACGGTGATCTGAGCGTGCGGGAGTTCGTGCGCCAGGTGGCCAAGAGCGGGCTCTACAAGGAGCGCTTCTTCGAGAACTGCAATCCCTACCGCTTCATCGAGCTCAACTTCAAGCATCTGCTGGGCCGGGCGCCCCAGAACAAGGCCGAGATGCTCCACCACTTCACGATTCTGCAGGAGCAGGGCTACGACTCTGAGATCGACTCCTACCTCGACAGTGATGAATATCAGGAGCGATTCGGCCAGGATGTGGTGCCCTACATCCACGGCTGGGACTACTCAAAAGGCCATGAGGGCCGTCAGTTCTCCTGGCTGATGCAGCTGGCACGCGGTGCCGCCGCCTCGGTGAAGGGGGATGCCTTGGGGGTGCAGTCGCGCCTCAACAAGGTGGTGCACACCAACCGGCCCGTTGCTGTGAATCCACCCAGTTCCGGTCCGGCCTTCTTCCGCTCCGCCATCGGTACCGGCGTCTACGACGGCGAGCTGGGCACCAGCGTGGCGGTGTTCAACAGCGACCGCCGCGACCGGGTGGGCGGGCTGCCGGTGATGGCCGGCACCCGCAGCAGTGATGGCCCCAGTGGCCGCCTGGTGACCCTGCTGGTCACCGGTGTGGCCGACAACGCCTACGTGCGCTCGGCGGAAACCGTGATCCGGGTGCCCTTCACCCGCATGAATGAAGCCCTGCAACGGGTGGGCCGTCTGGGCGGCCGCGTGGTGGAGGTACGGGTCAGCTGAGATCCACACTGGAGGGAGAGCCCCTCAGGAGGGTCCGTCATGTTTCTGAAAATCCGCCACGACGACGATTCCAGCCTGGTGGAGGTGCTTGATCTCAAGCAGCTCTTCGATCCCTTCGCCACCGAGGTGGAGGTGAGAATGCATGCCGGTGAGGAACTGCAGGATCCCCAGGCCCTCACCAAGGCCAGCCTGTTCTTCCCCTCCGGTGAAGAGCTGCCGCGCTGCTGGCTTGACCCCCATTACGCCGGCTGACCCCGCTCGCTGACTCTGTCGGCTGGCCGCTACACGCCGAGGCCCTCGGTGGGCAACAGCAGGTCCATGCGCGCGCCACCTTCGGGATGGTTGCTCGCCTGGATCCGCCCGCCGTGGGTCACGGCGATCTGCTGCACGATCGACAGGCCCAGGCCGCTGCCGGTGCGCTGGCCCCGGGCCCGGGCCGGATCCCCCCGGTAGAAGCGCTCGAACATGTGGTCGAGATCGTCCCGGCTGAGGCCGGGGCCCTGGTCGCGCACGCTCAGCTGACACCAGCTCCCCAGCCTGGAGAGCCCCACCTCCAGGGGCCTGCCGTCGGGGCTGTAGCGCAGGGCATTGTCGAACAGGTTGAGCAGGGCCCGGTGCAGCCGGGAGGCATCGGCCTGCACGGTGATCTCCTCCGGCTGCTGCAGCTGCAGCTGCACGCCCCGCTGCTCAGCCAGGGGCCGCACACCCGCCCACACCTGCTCCACCAGCGCCCCCAGGTCCACCGGCGCCAGCTTCAGGCCCCGGCCCGGCACCGTGTTCTCCAGCCGCGACAGCTCCAGCAGATCGTTCACCAGTTCCTGCAGGCGCAACAGTTCGCGCTGCAGGCGCTCCACCAGCCGGGCGTTCTGGTCGGTCACCTGGGCGGCCAGGCTGTCGCCCACCAGCAGCAGGGCGGTGAGCGGGGTCTTGAGCTCGTGGGCCACATCACTCACCCAGCGCTCCTGCTGCTCCAGCTGGGCTTCCAGTGAGCGTCGGCTGTGCAGCTGCACGCCGATCCAGCCGCCGATGGCGGGCACCACCATCACGTCGAGGTCCTGGTGGTTGAACTGCCACTCCAGCCGCTGGGGCCGCTCGTGACGCCGGGCCATGGCCACGCAGTTGAGCAGGTTGGGATCGGGGCAGAGCTCGGCAAGGGGCCGGCCCTCGAGGTGTTGCACCGCCTTCAGCCCCAGGATCCGTTCGGCCCGTGGATTCAGGTGCTGCACCCCGCCGCCCGGCGCCAGCAGCACCCAGCCCACCGGGGAGGAATCGATCCAGCTGAGCAGCTGCACGGCACCCGGAGGCGCCACCTCCCCGCGCTGGTCGCTTCGCCGCCAGGGGGCCCAGCGGCGCGAGGAGGGTTGGGGCAGGTCAGCCAAACCGGTAGCCGAAGCCGCGCACGGTGATCAGGTGCTCCGGGGACGACGGGTTGACCTCCAGCTTCTCCCGCAGCCAGCGGATGTGTACGTCCACGGTCTTGCTGTCACCGAAGTAGTCGGTGCCCCACACCTGCTCGAGCAGCTTGTCGCGGCTCCACACCCTGCGGGGGTGCTGCATGAACAGCTCCAGCAGCCGGTATTCCTTGGGGGAGAGGTTCACCTCGAAGCCGTCGCGGGTGACCCGGCACTCATCCTGAAACAGCCGCAGGTTGGCGTGCTCGAGCACCTTGCTGGCGGCCGTGGGGTTGGTGGTGCGGCGCAGCAGGGCCCGGCAGCGGGCCACCAGCTCGCGCATGCCGAAGGGCTTGATCAGGTAGTCGTCGGCCCCCACCTCCAGGCCCAGCACCCGGTCGGTCTCACTGTCCCGGGCGCTCACCACCAGGATCGGGGTGTGGTTCTCCGCCGCCCGCAGCTGCCGGCACACGTCCAGGCCCCCCAGCCCCGGCAGCATCAGATCGAGCACCACCAGGGAAAAGCCCTCCCCGTCGGGGGCGCGCTGGATCGACTGCAGGGCATCGCGGCCGTTGCCGCAGGCGGTCACCGTGAACCCCTCCAGGGCGAGGGCGTCGCTGATGGTCTCGCGGATCGTGTCGTCGTCTTCGACGACCAGCAGCCTGGGTTCCATGGGGCCATTCTGTCGCCCCAGCGACGCTCCCCAGAACAGCGGATCAGCCAAGGCGATACCCCCGGCCGCGCACGGTGCTGATCAGGCGGGGATTGCTGGGGTCCTTCTCGAGTTTGAGTCGCAGCCAGTGGATGTGCACGTCCACGGTCTTGGGATCGAGGGAGGGGCCCTCCAGCGCTCCCCACACCTGGGCCAGCAGCACGTCACGGGGGCAGGTGCGGCGCTGGTTCTCGAGCAGGAACCGCAGCAGGCGGAATTCCCGTGGTGAGAGCGCGACGCGCTCCCCGTTGCGGCGCACCTCGTGTTCCTCCACCACCATCTCGATCGCACCGCAGCGCAGCACGGTGCGCGCCGGCATCGCCAGCTGGCGGCGGCGCACGAGAGCCCGGCAGCGGGCCTGCAGCTCCGTCAGCCCGAACGGGCGGCGCAGCACGTCGTCGGCGCCGGCATCGAGGGCGCGCTCCGGTGCGCGGCTGCCGAGCAGCAGCAGGGGCACCGACTGGGCCGGGTTGCCGGCCGCGGCGGCAGCGCGCAACCGCTCCAGGCGCTCATCGCTGAGATCGCCGCAGACCACCACCAGATCGATCCCGCCATCAGCGGCCCCCAGCGCCGCCATCGCCTCCGCCTCGCTGCAGCACCGCACCTCAAAACCTCCCTCCTGAAGGGCCTTGGCCAGGGAGGAGTCGGCGGCGGGGTGGGGATCGATCAGCAGCAGCCGCGCGGGCTGCTGCTGGCTCATCGGCGCTTGAGCGGCTGGTGCGCGATCACCAGCCGACGCTGGGAATCGATGGACAGCCAGCCCTCCTCGCGCAGGGCGCCGAGCACCCGTGTGACGGTGACGCGGGTGGTGCTGAGGGCGCTGGCCAGCTCCTGGTGGGTGAGCTTCACGTTCAGCCGCAGCCCCTGGTCGCAGGGCTGGCCGTAGTCGTTGGCGAGCAGCTCCAGAAAGCCGCGCACCCGCTCCTCGATCCGGCGCAGACCCAGCAGCGCCAGCATCGCTTCGCTCTGGCGATAACGCGCCGCCATGCCCTGCAGCAGGGCAATGGCCAGGTCGGGGGAGGCGGCCAGGTCTTCGCAGCTCAGGCAGAGGAGATCGCTGTCGTTGAGCGTGCGGGCCTCGTAGGCCTGCACGTTGCTGAGGGGTTCGCCGAAGGGTTCGTTCGGGCCCGCCAGACCGAGCAGCAGCTCATCGCCCTGCAGCGAGATGGCGCTCAGCTTCACCATGCCCCGGATCACCATCCACACGCTGCGCTTGAGGAGGGGCACGCTGCTGCCGGCACTGAGATGCACCAGGCTGCGTTTCTCGAAGCTGGTTTCCAGCAGATCGCGGAAGCTGTCGCGGTAGGACGCTTCCAGGGACGGTGTGAACACCATGACGATCTGGGTCTGGGTTGGCGCTCAACCTATGGGGGATGAGCGGTTCCCAGGCAAAGGCCCGGTAGCGG
>SLIG01000133.1 GCA_007135755.1 Cyanobium sp. | reverse complement strand
TGAGCTCCCTTGCCTGCTGGCCTGAAATGTCCAATACGCTGGGTCAATGGACATTTCCGTGACCGAGTTCCGCGCCCACTGCCTCGCCTTGATCCGCAAGGTGGAGAGCGGAGGCGAGGCGGTGTTGATCACCCGGCACGGCAAACCCGTGGCCCGCCTGACGCCACCTTGTGTGGGACCCGCACCGGACCCGCATCCCTGGGAGTCCTTGCGCGGATCCGGCGTGCTGCGCGCCGAACCCGAAGACTCCATGCTGGAAGCCCAGGCCTTTGATGCCCTGCGCTGAGCCAGGCGGCGGCCCCTGGACTCGTTCAGACGGTGCCGTTCTTCCGATCTGGAACGGTTCCGGCTGACACCGAAGGACCGAACCGCTGCGGGCATCACGGCTGACGGTCCTCCTGCGGCTCCCAGGGGTGGACCAGTTTTCGTGTCGCCTCCGGACCAGTTTTCGCTGTCGCCTGACAGCGCCGGGATGTGCGCCAGCGCCAAACCTCGTAATATGGACGTAATACGTGCAGGAGGGGCGCCATGCGGACCATTTCGGTGCGCCTCGATGACGGCAGCGAGGCCAGGCTCAACAACCTCTGCCAGGCCCTCGGCCTCAGCCAGAGTGAGGTCGTCAAGGCCGGGCTAGCCCTGCTGCAGCAGCAATCCACAAGCCCGGCAGCTCTTGCGGAACGCCTCGGGCTGGTGGGTAGCTTCTCCAGCGCCACACCGGACAACGGCACCACCAGCCGGGGCAGGGACCATGCCTCCCTGCTTCGTCAGAAGCTGAGTGATCAGCACAAGCGGGAACGGCAGGCCGGGCCGCAGTCGTGAGCCGTTCCCTGTTTCGCGCTGCCACCTTGTTGGACACCGGTCCACTGGTTGCCTGGTTCGACCGCAGTGATCACGACCATGAAGCCTGTGCTGGGTTCTTTCAACGGCATCAGGGGGCTTTTGTGTCCACCTGGCCGGTGTTGACCGAGGTCTGCCATCTGATTCCTGCGGATCTGGCACCGCGGTTCCTGTCCTGGGTGTCGCTCGGCGGTCTGAACCTTGCGGAGCTCAATGGATCCGCCCTGGAATGGATGGCCACCTGGATGCGCCAGTACGGCGACCTGCCGATGGATCTGGCGGATGCTTCCCTGCTCTGGGTGGCCCAGGAGCATGGGATCCGCCGTGTCGCGACCCTCGATCGACGCGACTTCGGTATCTATCGACTGCCCGGTGGCGAGGCCCTGGAAAACCTCCTGAATCCCTGAGATGGGTTGTGATCACCGGTCGTGAACCCTGCAGGCCAGGATCACCAGCAGCCCGTCATCCAACCGGTAAACCAGGCGGTGCTCTTCATCGATGCGGCGCGACCAGCAGCCGGCCAGGTTTTCCCGAAGGGGCTCGGGTTTGCCGATGCCAGCGAAGGGATCGCGCAGGCAGGCCTGGATCAGTTGGTTGATGCGCCGCAGTTGCCTGCGGTCCTGGCTCTGCCAGTGGACGTAGTCCTCCCAGGCGGCTGCCGTCCAGGCCAGCCGCTCAATCGCCGCCATCGGCGAGATCTGGATCGAGCAGCCCATGGGAGAGGAGCTCCCCACGCCCGGCCTGCTCCAGCGACCGCTGCAGATGGGCCGCGTTGGCCGGGGAACGCAGCAGGTGCACCGTTTCCATCAGGCTGTTGTAGGTGTCGAGCGACATCACCACCGCCCCCTTGGCGTTCCGCCGGGTGATGAGGGTCACGTCCGCATCGGCCTCCACCCGATCCAGCACGGCCTTGAAGCTCTCCCGGGCCTCCGAAAAGCTCACCACCTGCATGGAGTTGTCCAACGACCTGTACATCAGGATAGGGCGGCCTGAGCCAGGCCGCTGTGATCGGCTCCCTGGCTGATCGTGGTGCCGCCACCCGCCGCTCTGCGCTTCGGCATGGTGCTGAGGCAGCTGGAGCTCGATGTGCTGCTGGATCTGGACTACTCAGCCTCAGAAGCCCGGTAAGCTGAAGAGGGGTGGATCAGTGGTATGGCAATTGACCCCTCCAGTGACCAGCTTGACGCCCTTTCCGTCGCAGAGAAGGTGCGGCTGCTTGAGCAGGTGTGGCAGAGCCACTGCACAAATCCTGATTCCATCACCACACCTGATTGGCACGCGGATGTGCTGGTTCTTCGCACCCAGCGATTGGTCGATGGTTCCGCCGCACTCATCCCCTGGAACGTCCCCAAAACCCAGCTTCAGCAGCTGGCTGAATCATCATTAAGCTCTCCTTGGACGCCCTGGTTGCCCCGGCGAGATCCTCTCTGTATACGGCAGCGCTGAGGCTGATCAACGATTAGGGCCTGTCGCCATGGCGCCCAGCCGCTTGAGGTGATCCTCTACTGATTCGCGCACAACGCGGCCGGCGGCGAGGTCGGCGCGGGCTTCTTGCAGGGCTATCTCCAGGTCGCACTCCCTCAGGCGCTGATCGGCGTCGGTTTCCATCACCACAACGCGCAGTTCACCACTCACGCTAAGTCCCCCCTCCCGTTTGTGTTCCAGCGGCGTCACCATCAGCATGGCTGGATGCAGAGCACCCTCACTGTGATCGGCATCGACGTGGGTGGCTCCCGCAAGGGCTTTCACGCCGTGGCGCTCAGCGCTGGCGCCTACGCCGGCCAGCTGGCCAAAAGCGATGTGCAAGAGCTGGCCCACTGGTGCCGCAGCGTGATCGGTGCCCAGCTGATCGCCATCGATGCCCCCTGCCGCTGGAGCGGGGATGGCCGGGCCCGGCCCTGCGAGCGCGAACTCAACGCCGTCGGCATCCGCTGCTTCGCCTCACCCACCCGCACGGCGGCTGTCAGCCATCCCACCAACTACTACGGCTGGATGCTGCAGGGCGAAGCGCTCTACCGGCAGCTGGAGGCCAGCCATCCGCTGCTCTCCGGCCTGCCGCCGGCTGGCCGGCCGCCCAGCGCTCCGGCCTGCTTCGAAACCTTCCCCCACGCCATCACCTGGCAGCTGCGCGGGGGCAACGCCGCTGCTCGCCAGAAGCGCCCACAGCGCCGGGCCCTGCTGGAGCAGGCCGGCATCGACACCGCACCGCTCACCAGCATCGACTGGATCGATGCCGCCCTCTGCGCCCTCACCGCCCACCACCTGGCCAGCGGCCGCCCCTGCCGGGCCTTCGGCGAGCCGGCATCGGGGCTGATCGTGGTGCCGGAGCTCCAGCACTCCATAGGCTGAGTTCATGACCGTCCGTCCTCCCCTGGCGACAGCGCAGGCCATCGGCTTGCCTCAGGCGGCGATCACGGCCATCCAGCAGGTGCTCGCCGGCTACCCCGAGGTGGAGGCCGCGATCCTCTACGGCTCCCGTGCCCTCGGTCGCCATCGCCCCGCCTCCGACATCGATCTCACCCTGATCGGTCCCGCCATCAGCTCCGCCACCCTGGCCCGCATCGATGCCGATCTCAATGACCTGCTGCTGCCCTGGATGATCGATCTCTCCGCGCTCAGCTCGATTCGCCATCCCGCCCTGCTGGCTCACATCGAGCGTGCCGGCGTGGAGCTGGTTCGCCGGCCGGATTCCGACGTCGATGGCCTATCGCCACTGGAGGGCGCTTCATCACGCCTACAGTGATACCTTCAGCCACGCCGGCGCCATGACGGCTTCCGTCGCTCCACCTTGCTCGAATCGCACGGAGGTGGTGTCAGTGCTGCGCGAGCACTTCCCGGCTCTGGCTGCCGAGTTCAAGCTCAGCAGCCTGCAGCTGTTCGGCTCCTTTGCCACCGACGAGCAGACGGCCAGCAGCGATGTGGATCTCCTGGCCAGCTTCAGCGAACCCATCGGCTTCGGTTTCATCCACCTGGCTGATCGCCTGGAGTCCCTGCTCGGTCGCAAGGTGGATCTCGTGGCTGCCGACGGGATCAAGGAGAACCGCCGCCCCTTCATCCTGAACAACCTGGTTGATGTCGCGCCGTGATCAAAGGTTGGCGGAATCGCATTGTGCATGAGTACTTCGGCCTCAGCCTTTCAGTGATCTGGGTCATCGTCAAAAACGATCTGCCGGTGCTCGCACAACAGCTGTGTGACTGGCCAGGAGAAACCTGAAGCCCTTTCATCTGGAGCAGGCCGGCTTCGGGGCTGATCGTGGTGCGGCGGGGCACGCTCTCCATAGCCTGAGCCCATGACCGCCTGTCCTCCCCTGGCGACAGCGCAGGCCATCGGCCTACCTGAGGTGGAGGCCGCGGCCCTCTACGGCTCTCAAGCCGTCGCTCGCCATCCCGCCCTGCTGGCTCACATCGAGCGTGCCGGCGTGGAGCTGGTTCGCCGGCCGCGGATGCGCCAGACTGATCCCATGGCCGCTTCGTCTCGCCCCTCCAGCTATCACTACGTGGTGGATGAGCCGCTGCTGCGCACCATCGCGGCCGAGATCCAGGCGGCGATTCCCGGCGCTGAGGTGCGCCTGTTCGGCTCCCGGGCCCGCGGCACCGCCCGGCCCGATTCCGACCTTGATCTGCTGGTCACCGTGCCCGACGCCTGGCTGGCCAGCCACTCGCGCTTTGAGGAAACCGATGCCCTGGGTTGGAAGCTGGCCCATCACCGCCTGCCGATTGAGTTGTTGCTCTTCTCCGCCAGTGAGGTGGAGGAGCGGCGGCATGGGCGGATCAATGTGATCGCCGAGGCCTTCCGCTATGGCCGGCGGCTGGAGCCAGCGGAGCCTGTGCATGGCGCCGGCTGAGACGCCCACCGCTTTTCTGCGCATTGCGCGGCGTGATCTCTCCGCGGCCATGGCCATGGTCGATCCCTCCGTCTTCGATGAAGCCGTCTGGGGGTTCTATCTGCAGCAAGCCACAGAAAAAGCTCTCAAAGCCTGGTTGCTTGTGCTGGCGCCAGAACAGCCCCCGTTCAGTCACAACCTCCGGCTGCTGTTCCAGATGCTGCGGGATCAGGGAGCCGCCATCGACCCCTACATCGGGCTCAGCCGCTTCACCCTGTTCGCTGTGCTGCGCCGCTACGACGAGGAACCGGAGCAGGTCAACCTTGATCGCGCCGCCTGGAACCAGCTCTGCGCCGATCTCATCGATCACGTCGCCTCGCTGCTGCCATGAACGAGGCCGAAACCCGCGCCGAGCTGATCGATCCGCTGCACCAGCCCGGGGATTGAGAATGCGGGGCGTTCGGCCTCGGGATGATCGACACCCTCAGCGAGGGCGGTCGCTGCTGATCAGCGCTCCTGCGGGAACCACTGATTCAGCCTGTGCTCGGCCCGTTCGCGGATCTGCGGCGACACGTAGCGGGTGCACAGCCCGAGCAGGGCCGTGATCGCCATCAGATCGTCGGAGAAGCCCGCCACCGGGATGAAATCCGGGATCAGATCGAGTGGAACCAGCAGATAGGTCAGCGCCGCGAGCATCGTGAGGCGTGCCTTGTGCGGCGTCTGGCTGTCGATCGCCATCTCGAAGCATTGGATGGCCGGACGGGCGAGGGTGCGCCCGGCGCGCCGCAGCAGCCGCTTCAGCAGGCCTTCGTTGATGGCCACGGAATCGCGGCCAGGAGCCGCGACGAGTTCAGTGTTGGCGGCGGACATGGGGTGGCCTCGTGAGGCGTCGACGCCGTGATTCTCAGAGCCCGGACCCAGCCGACACCAGGGACGGTATACCCCACGGATCAGGGGGTAAACCGGCCGTGGCTGCTGCTGAGGCAACGGGATGCAGTGCTTGAAGGCGACTTCGTCGTGCATGAGGTCGCCGTGAAGGATGATGCGGATGGCTTCAACCACGGCCAGGGTTCTGCGGTTGTTCCGCTCGGTGAACACCAACGACCCACTCAAGACCGGGTCTGCGCCGTCTCTGATATCGAGCGGGCCAAGCGGTTCTATGAGGCCGTGTTCGCGCTCACCCTCACCAACATGCCCACCCCCGAGGGTGGTGAGTACTGGACCTTTCCCATGAGCGACACCCTCATGGGAGCCGGCGGCGCCCTCACCACCATGGAGGGCATGCAGCCCGGCCCCGGCGGCACCCTGATCTACTTCGCCTGCGACGACTGCGCCGTGGAACAGGCCCGCGTGGAGCCTGCCGGTGGCAAGGTGCTGCAGCCGAAGATGGCGATCGGCGAGTACGGCTTCATCGCCATCTGCATGGACACCGAAGGCAACCCCATCGGCCTGTATTCCCAGGGCTGAACAACCAGAGCTGAACAGTACGGCTGCAATCCCATGAGTTGGGGCTCAGTCCTGCTCCTCGTCGTGGATCCTGCTCATCCGCCAGCTCTCCCAGGCCTCGAGGGCGTTGTTGAATTCCTCGAGCGTGATGCTGAATCCCGCCTCGGCCGCGATGGCCACCGGGTCCGCCCCCGGGGCTTTCAGGCGAGCCTCCAGGTCGGGATTGTCGTAGGCCGCTTTCACGAGGCCTTTCAGGCCGGAGGCAGACATGGCGTGGGTTGCCTGGGTCACGCCTGTCTAGCTTCCCTGGGGCCGCCTTGTCAGTGGCCTGTGCCCTGCCAGGGCTCCAGCATCTCCAGGTCCAGGGCGCAATGCAGGGCGCGCAGCACCGCCTTCAG
This sequence comes from Cyanobium sp., assembly GCA_007135755.1. Lineage (GTDB taxonomy): Bacteria > Cyanobacteriota > Cyanobacteriia > PCC-6307 > Cyanobiaceae > NIES-981. Next base: position 3,264 of record SLIG01000133.1, on the reverse strand, counting down.
CTGTTCTGGGCTTACCCGCCCGTAGGGGCCGTTCAGCTGCCGGCGCAGCACCGTGGTGGGCAGCCAGGCCATCGCATGGCTGGGCTCGTGCAGGCCTGTTGCCGCATCAGCCGGGATCGGCACCGCCAGCGGCACGCCGGCCAGGCGAGGGTCGCGGCTGATCGGCACAACCACCCAGCGGTTGCTGGTCTCGGTGGCGGCATCAGGAGCCACCACCAGCACAGGCCTGGCCTTGCTGTCACCGAACGGCCGGTTGCGCGGCCAGCCGTAAATCCGGCCCCGCTCAGCCATCGAGCGATTCCAGGCTCGGCTGACCCATGGCCGTCGCATCCCTGGCGGCCGCCTCCAGATCGCCACCCTCGAGGCTGGCCAGCTGCCGGTAAGTGCGCTGCAAGGCCTGCAGGCGACGACGCTCCAGCCACAGCTCCAGCGCTTCGGTCAACGCCGCCGAACGGTTCTGCTGCCCATCGGATCCGGCCTGTCGCAGCTCGCCATCGAGCGCTTCCAGCAACCCGCTCTCCAGGGAGATGGAAATCGACTGTTTCGCCATGGCCTGCCAGGATTCCTGGCATCAATCCTAGGAAGGATGGATGGGCGTCCCAGGCGGCTCAGCGGCGTGTGGGCACCACCTGCATGCCGATCGGCGCCAGGGCGATCAGCGCCAGCTTGATGTGCTGGATCCCGAAGGGAATGCCGATGATCGTCACGAAACAGGCCACGGCTGAGCTCAGGTGGCCGATCGCCAGCCACCAGCCGGCCACCAGAAACCAGACGATGTTGCCCACCAGTCCCAGCGGGCCGGTGCCGAAGTCCGTGTGCCCGGTGAGCTCCCGCCGGCTCACGGCCTCGTAGCCAACGGGCCAGAAGGAGAAGTTGCCGATCACGAAGCAGGCCCTGGCCCAGGGGATGCCCACGATCGTGATGGCGGCCACCAGTCCGGCCAGCCACCAGCCCAGGCCCATCACAAAGCCGCCGAGCACAAACCAGAGGACGTTGAGCAGGAAGCGCAGCATGGGCCCGGCGGTGCTGCCACCAGCTTGCTCACCCCCCGCGCAGGCTGAGGGCGAACAGCAGCACGAACAGGCTCAGCACCACCAGGCCCAGCCGGGCCACCGCCAGCAGGCCGGGGCCCAGGCGGTCGGCTGGAGCCACCTGGCGGCCCTGGATCACCCGCAGGTTCATCCAGGCCAGCACCGGTGTCGTCACGAACGACACCACCATCGCCAGCTGCACCAGGGCGCCCATCGAGCCGGGCCAGAGGCCCAGCACGGCGCCGGCGCCGGCGAAGTGGAGCCCCATCCAGAGCTGGTGGTCGCGGCGGTCGTGCACCGCCGGGCCCGTGAAGCCGCGCAGCAGCCGCACCCCGGCCGAGGCCGCCCGCGGGTAGCCGTCCAGGCAGGTGAGGCTGGTGCTCACCATCGTGGTGAAGGCGGCCGCGGCGATCAGCGGCTTGGCCCAGCTGCCCAGGCTGGCGGTGTAGAGGCCGATCAGCTGCTGGGCGAAGGCGCCGCCGGCGGGAGAGAAGCTGGCGCCGGTGCCGTGCATCACCCAGGCCCCCAGCAGCAGAAACAGCACCGCCATCAGCACCGTGACGCCGTAGCCGAGGTTGAAGTCGGCCTCCACCTCGGCGCGGCTGCCGCGGTGGCCGGAATCCTCCTGGCGGGCGTAGATCCACAGCGACGACCAGGCCGCCAGATCCAGCGGGCAGGGCATCCAGCCCATCAGTGCCACCAGGAACGGCAGGGCCGCCAGGGTCCAGGGGCTGGGGGTGAAGAAGGCCGGGGCCGCGGCCACCGGGCCCTGCCAGAGGATGGCGCCGGTGGCCAGCACCGTGCTCACCACCAGCAGCGCCACGATCAGCTTGCTGAAGCGGTCGAGGGTCCGGTAGTGGCCGAGCAGCAGCAGCAGCAGGCAGAGGCTCAGCAGCCCCAGGGCCAGCTGGTTCGGCGGCCCCGGCAGAAACACGGTGGCCAGGCCGCCGGCCACGGCGGTGACCGCCGCGATGTTGGCCACCCCCGTGGCGAAGGTGATCAGCAGATACACCGGCAGATACCAGCCGCGCTGGCGCCGGTAGCCCTCCAGCAGGCTCAGGCCCGTGGCCGCCGTGAAGCGGCTGCCCACCAGCAGGAACGGGTACTTGAACAGGTTGGCCAGCAGCACCAGGGCCAGCAGACCCAGGCCGTAGCGGGCGCCGGCCTGGGTGGAGGCCACCAGGTGGGAGCCGCCGATGGCGGCGCCGGCCAGCAGGATGCCGGGCCCCAGGGCCTGGGTCAGGCCCCGGCGCGTCAGCGGCCTGGCCGGTTCAGCCCTGACCGCTGGTGGCACAGGCGTTCAGGCCCCGCTCAGGCCACGGCCGCGAAGCTCTCGCGGAAGGCGGCGATGGTGGTGTCGATGTCGGCGTCGCTGTGGGCCAGAGAGGTGAAGCCGGCCTCGAAGGCACTGGGGGCGAGATACACGCCGCGCTCGAGCATGGCCCGGTGCAGCTTGCCGAAGCGGGCCGCGTCGGCAGCCTTGGCGTCCTCGAAGTTGCGCACCGGCCCCTTGGTGAGGAAGAAGCCGAACATGGCGCTGATCGAGCCGCCGCAGATCGGCAGCCCGGCGTCGCCCGCCGCGTCCAGGATGCCGGCGATCAGCCGCTTGGTGATGGCATCGAGGCGCTCGTAGGTGCCGGGGCGCTTGAGCAGCTCCAGGGTCTTGATGCCGGCGGTCATGGCCAGCGGGTTGCCGCTCAGGGTGCCGGCCTGATACATCGGCCCGGCCGGGGCCACCATGGCCATGATGTCGGCCCGGCCGCCGTAGGCGCCCACCGGCAGGCCGCCGCCGATCACCTTGCCCATGGTGGTGAGATCGGGGGTGACGCCGAACTTCGCCTGGGCGCCGCCGTAGCTGATGCGAAAGCCGGTCATCACCTCGTCGAACACCAGCAGGGCGCCGTGCTCCTTGGTGACCTCCCGCACGCCTTCGAGGAAGCCCGGCACCGGCGTGATGAAGCCGGAGTTGCCCACCACCGGCTCCAGAATCACGCCGGCGATCTCGCCCGGGTTTTCGGCGAACAGCTTCTTCACCGCCTCCAGGTCGTTGTAGGGGGCCGTGAGGGTGGAGGCGGCGGTGCTGCGCGGCACACCCGGCGAATCGGGCAGGCCCAGGGTGGCCACCCCGGAACCCGCCTTCACCAGGAACATGTCGGCGTGGCCGTGGTAGCAGCCTTCAAACTTGATGATCTTCTCGCGGCGGGTGAAGGCGCGCATCAGCCGCAGCACCGAC
>SLIG01000135.1 GCA_007135755.1 Cyanobium sp. | reverse complement strand
GCTGCCGGGGATGGGGCTCATGGCGGTTGGGGCGGCGCACCAGCGGGGACCCTATGGCAGCGGGCGCAGGGGCGCCGTGGCGGTGGCCAGGGCTCAGCAGGGGTGCCGAGTCACCGGCGAGGCCCCCGGCCCCGGGGTCTCAATCCTCGAGATCCTTGCGGCTGGGGGTGCGGCTGGGGTCGCTCGCCAGAAAGCCGAACACAAAGATCCCGATGAAGAAGAAGACAACCGAATAAACCGAGATCTTGAGAGCCAGCATGGTTCGCCCTTGCGCGCAGGTGGGGGTCAGGGAGTCATCGGCCGCACGTCGGGCTGGATTGGCCCTGCCGCGGCGGCATCATCCTATGGGACGTGTCCGGCCATCCAACGATGCCTGAGGCCCCTGCAGACGGGCAGTCTCACCAATTTGAAACGTTTGCCGGAGCGGCTGCCTCCGCCCCTGTGCCGCTGGACGGCCGGCTCGTGTTGCAACCCCTCTGGCAGCGCGAGGATGCCGGCGGCGGCCGCATGGCGGCTCTCGACCACCCCTGGGGGGCCCGCCACCGCCCCGACTGGCACGCCCGCGGCCTGGTGATCTGGCCCCGCGGCGGCCAGTGGTGCCAACTGAGGCTCCGCCTCCCCTGCCCGCCGGCCTGGCGTCAGCTGCAGCAGCCGCGGCCCCGGGTGCAGGCCCGGCTGGCCCTGTGCTGGTGGGCCGACGCCATGGAGCTGCGTGTCGATGGCCAGCTGGTTCACCGCGGCGATCTCTTCGACACCCGTTGCCGCTGGCTACTGCCCGGGGCCTGGTGGCAGGGCCGGCCGCTGGAGCTGGAGCTGCGCCTGCGCAGCCCCCGGCACGACGACGGCGCTCTGATCCAGAGCCGGGTGGAGCTCGAGCCCCTCCAGGCCGCTGATCCCCTCGGGGTGCTCGACCCCCAGCGCCGCGAGCTGCGCGAGCTGCGCCGCCGGGCCGGGATGGCCGAGCAGCCCCAGGCCGGCGCTGGCTTCCACGTGCTCGGCCACGCCCACCTCGATCTGGCCTGGCTGTGGCCGGTGGCCGACACCTGGCAGGCGGCCGAGCGCACGTTCGCCTCGGCCCTCGATCTGATGGAGCGCTTCGAGGCGCTGCACTTCGCCCACTCCACGCCCGCCCTCTACGCCTGGCTGGAGCGCCACCGGCCCGAACTCTGGAGCCGCCTGCGGCGGGCGGTGGCCGCCGGACGCTTCGAGCCCATCAACGGCCCCTGGGTGGAGAGCGACTGCGTGCTGATCAGCACCGCCTCGCTGCTGCGCCAGTTCCAGCTGGGTCAGCAGGACAGCCGTGAGCGCTTCCCCGCCCTCGAGCACCGGCTCGCCTGGCTGCCCGACAGCTTCGGTTTCGGCGCCGGGCTGCCGGCGGTGGCCGCTGCCACCGGCGTGCGCTGGTTCTGCACCCACAAACTGTTCTGGAACGCCACCAACCCCTTCCCCCACCGGCTGTTTCGCTGGCGCGCCCGCTGCGGCGCCGAGCAGCTGGCGCTGATGACGGCTCCGATCGGCACCGATGGCGATCCGGTGGCGATGGAGGGCCAGCGGCTGGCGTGGCAGCAGGCCACGGGCCTTGGCGAGCTGCTCTGGCTGCCGGGGGTGGGCGACCACGGCGGCGGCCCCACGGCCGAGATGCTCGAGCAGTTGCAGCTCTGGAACCAGCAGCCCGCGGCCGCCCCCCAGCGGCACGGCAGCCTCCGGGCCTACCTGGACGGCCTCGAACCCCACGCTGCCCGACTGCCGGTGTGGCGCGATGAGCTCTACCTGGAGCTGCACCGCGGCTGCGCCACCACCCGCCCGGATCAGAAACGCCACAGCCGCAGCCTCGAGCGGTTGCTGCGCCAGGCGGAACTGGCGGGTGTGCTGGCGGGGGACTCCGTCGAGGCGCGGCCGCGGCCGGACTGGCGGCCCCTGCTGTTCCAGCAGTTCCACGACATCCTGCCCGGCACGGCCATTCCGGAGGTGTTCGAGCAGGCCGAGCCCCAGTGGCGGGCCGCCCGCCGCAGCGCCAGGAGGCTGCGGGATCAGGCCCTGCAGGCCTGGCTGGCCACGCTCGAGCAGCGGGCTGATCCGGGCGCGGCCGGCCAGCTCTGGGGGGTGGTGCAACTGCAGCCCCTTGCCGCCCGCCGGACGACCCTGCGGCTGCCCCCCGGTCGCTGGCAAAGCGGCGCTTGCCCCCTGCCCAGCCAGCCGGCTCCGGAGGGGGGCACCTGGGTGCAGCTGCCGGCGCTGGCCGGGGTGTCGGCTGTCCCGCTCCAGCGCCATCCGGACCCTGCAGATCCCGATGCCATTCCGGCCGCTGAGGGGACGCAGGCGTTGCCTCGTGGACCGGTGTGGGTGGATGGTCTGTGGGCCGGCAATGGCGCCGTCAGCGTGGAGCTGGGGCTTGCCGGCATCGAGCAGCTCCGCGATGGCCAGGGCCGGTCCCTGCTGGCGGGCCCGCTGGCCTGGTGCCGTTATGAGGATCGGGGCGAGTTCTGGGACGCCTGGGACATCGCCGCCAACTACCGCAGTCGCCCGCTGCCCTGGCGCTGGGATGGTGAGCCCCAGTGGCGGGAGCGGGGCCCCCTCTGCGCCAGTTTTCGCTGGCGAGGCACCTGTGGCGCCAGCCGGGTGCGGCTGGATGGACGGCTGCTGGCCGGCAGCCCCTGGCTCGAGCTGGTGTTAAGCGTCGACTGGCGCCAGCGCCACGAGCTCCTGCGTCTGGAGGTGCCCCTGGCCGAACCGGCCCAGCGCTGGGCGGCCGACACCTCGGGGGGCGTGCTGGAGCGTCCCGCCGAACCGCTCACGGCCCGGGAGCGGGCCCGCTGGGAAGTGGCGGCGATCAGCTGGATGGCCTCCTGCGGAGCCGGCGGCGAGATGGCCGTGTTGCTGGATGGACCCCAGGGGGTGTCGGCCCGGGCGGATCGGCTGGGAGTGTCGCTGCTGCGCGCCCCCACCTGGCCGGACCCCGGCGCCGACAACGGCTGGCAGCGGCTGCGCCTGGCCCTGCTGCCCTGCGCTCCCGGCTGGCGCACCGCAGCGGTGCCGGAGCAGGCCCTGGCTTTCCGTGAACCGCCCCTGCTGCTGCGCGGCGGCCAGGTCCGTGCCAGGCCAGGGGGCAGCGCGGATCCAGTGGCCCTGCCAGCGCTGCCTGCGGGCGTTCAGCTTCTGGGCCTGCGTGTCCTGGAGCCGGAACGCGCGGTGATCAGCCTGATCAACAACTCGCCCTGCCGTCAGGCGGTGAATCTGGGCTGCGGTTGGCGGATCGCGGACCGGTTGGATGGGCTGGACCAGCCCCTGGCGGGCGGGAGCGATCCCGGATCGTCAGAGGATCAGGCGCCCGCCCTGCTGCGGCTGAAGCCCTGGGAAGTGGGCTTCTGGGGGATCGCCCGGGGCTGATGGTGCAGCCCCGAAGCGGCTCATGGGCCAGCTCTGAGTCAGTCGTCGTGGTCGTCGAAGGGGTCGCTGAGCGCCTTGGAGGGCGGGCCGAAGGCCTGATAGACCCCGAAGCCGGTGAGACTCAGGAGCACTGCCAGCACGGCAAGGGCAACGGAGAGAGCCGGTGAGCTGGTGCTGCTGGGATCCATGGCGGACAGGCGGGCGGGCGGGCGGATAACGGCTGGAGCGCGGTGGGGCGACTCAGAGAGGCGGGACCTGAGGGCGCCACACCGGCTGGGGGGATGTCCCGTAGAGTAGTCGCAGCGATTTTCAGCGCGAGAGGCCGATCCATTCCATGGCGCAACGCACCCGTCTCGGCGACATCCTCCGCCCCCTTAATTCCGAGTACGGCAAGGTCGTCCCCGGTTGGGGCACCACCCCGGTGATGGGTGTGGCCATGCTGCTGTTTCTGGTGTTCCTGCTGGTGATCCTGCAGCTCTACAACCAGTCCCTGCTGCTCGAGGGGATCAACGTGAACTGGGACGGCGCCAGCTGAGTCCCGCCCTCCGTCTCTTCTCGCGATGAACATCTTCGGTATCGGCCTGCCCGAGATGGCGGTGATCGCCGCCATTGCCCTGCTGGTGTTCGGCCCCAAGCGGCTCCCCGAACTGGGCCGCAGCCTTGGTCGCACCCTCAAGGGCTTCCAGACGGCCTCCAGCGAGTTTGAGCAGGAGTTCCGCTCCGCCCTCTCCACGGCGGAGGCCAGCGACACCACCCAGTCGCCTGCCGGCGAGCTGCCCGCCAGCCCCCTCTCCGCTGCGGCCCCGTCCACCGCCATTCCAACCGCGCCCACTCCACCAACGCCCGCGGCAGCCACGCCCACCCCAGCGCCGGCCCCTGCTGAGGGCGAAGCACCGCCAGCCTGACACGTCTGTGTCCAAAGCCCCCTGCGCATCAAGGACCCTGCGCACCAAGTCCCCGTGAACCGTCCCTCACTCGCCGGGGCATCGGCGAGTGCCACCGAGGCTGATCTGCGTCTGGTGGTGGGTCTGGGCAACCCCGGGCCGCGCTACCGGGACACCCGCCACAACGTGGGCTTCATGGCCCTGGAGCGGCTGGCCTGCGAGGCGGCCGTGCCGTTCCGTCAGCAGGCGAAATTCCATGGGGTGCTAGCGGAGGTGGGCCAGGGCCCCCAGCGCCTGCGCCTGCTGATGCCCCACACCTACATGAACGACAGCGGTCGCTCGATTCGCGCGGCCCTCGACTGGTTCTCCCTGCGGCCGGCCGAGCTGCTGGTGGTGGTGGACGACATGGATCTTCCCCTCGGGCGCCTGCGCCTGCGGGCCCGTGGCAGTGCCGGCGGCCACAACGGTCTGCGCAGTGCCATCGCGCACCTGGGCACCGAGGCCTTCCCGCGCCTGCGGATCGGCATCGGCGCTCCGGCGGACACGCCCGCCGAGCGGCGGGCCCGCACCCTGGGCCACGTGCTCGGTCGCTTTTCCACCCAGGAACAACCACTGCTGGAGGATGTGCTCAGTGAGGTGACGGCCGGCATCGGCCTGATTCAGCGACTCGGGCTGGAGCGGGCCGGTAACCGTTTGAACGGTTTCCGGGCCCAGGCTGCGTCAGCCTGAAGCCATGGCCCGTCTGCCCGCCACCACCGCCCAGCTGCGGGTGCTGCACCAGAGCTTCAGCAACCGCCTGCTGGAGGGGGAGGTGAGTGCGGGGGGCTTTCGCTGGACCTTCTGCTGGGCCTTCGACCGCGGCGAGCTCAGCGTTGAGCCCTCCCTCGGCCGTGCCCTGATCCAGGACGCCCTGCTGCGCTTCCTGCTGCGCACTGATTACCAGCTCGAGCCCGGTGGCGATTACGCCTTTACGGTGAGGGCGCGCTTCTGAGCGGCGGCCACTGCCGCCACACCGCCAGCTTCTGCCGCTCCAGCCGGGCCCCCAGATGGCGCTCGAGCAGCAGCTGGGCCACCACGTCATCGATGTCGCGCGGCGGCAGCCGCAGGCCAGCCGGCAGCCAGCGGCGCCAGTGCCAGGGTTCGTCGAGCTGCCAGTAGCGCTGCCGGGCCTCCAGGGTGGTGCCGCGCTCGTCCACCAGCTCCAGCCGCAGCCCCAGTTCCCCCAGCCGCCGCCGCAAGCCGCCGCTACCGGTGCCGTTGCCGAGGACCACCCGGGCCAGCCCCTGCCGCTGCCAGTGGGCGATCAGCGCCTGGGCCTCCCCGGGCGGCAGGATCGCTGCCGCCTGCAGGCGCAGACTGGCTCCATCCGCCAGCACCAGGCCGCACTTGCTGCGGCCTGGATCCAGGCCCGCCACCCAGGTCGTGCCCGTCACCGGCGCGGCCGGCGGGGAGAACCGCTCGGCCGCTGCACCAGGCGCAGCTCCACGTTGATTGGATCTGGTGTGTCGGCATCGCGCAGGGCCACGGCCTGCACCTGCAGCACCTGGCCGGCCGGCTGGTCGCTGAGCGTGCGGATCAGGGTGCTGAAGGCGGCGGGGTCGACCTGCAGCCCATCGACGATCGTGCCCTGGCGTTGAGCCCGGGCATAGGACTCGGCCAGCAGCAGATTGAGCCGCCGGCCCAGCAACTCGGGCGTGCGCAGATCCCCCTCGATCGTGGTGCGGGCCAGCACCTCGCCGACGCTGACCACGCGGCGGTTGGGTCGCAGGTCGGGCACCACCAGCACCTGCTGCTCGCCGCGCAGCACGTTGGCCGCCGAGCGGATGCTCACCACCCAGCTGCCCGGCCGCTGCAGCATCTCCTCCAGCCGGTTGATGTCGGCGGTGGGCACCAGCAGGATCTGACGGTCCGGTGGCTCGCCGGGGCGGACGCGGCGGAAGGCCACCAGGTTGGCCTGCTGCAGCAGGGCATCGATCACGTCCCGGGCCTGCTGCGGCCGCTCCAGCTGCACCTTGGCACTGGAGAGCGGTTCGCCACTGGTGAGCACCACGTCTCCCCGGCGCAGGGCGATCAGGTTGTCCTCCAGCTCCTCCAGTTCGCGGCTGCCGGCATCGATGCGCTGGCGCAGCGCCGCCAGTTCGCTCTCCCGTCGGCTGAGCTCGGTATCCCGTGCGGCCACGTCACGGCTCAGGCGCTCCCGTTCCCCCAGCAGGCGGCCGCGCTCGGTCTGCAGGCGGTCGCGCTCACCCTCCAGGCGGTCGCGCTCCGCTTCCAGCCGGACCCGCTCCGCCCGCAAGGGGGCCAGCTCATTGCGCAGGGTGGTGGCCCGCTGTTCCGCCTGGGTGAGCTCCCGCTCCACCCGCTGCTGGCCCAGTTGGGCGCGGGCCACCTCCGCCTGACTGGCCTGCAGTTCTCCGCGGCTGTCCTCCAGCTGGAGGCGGCTCGTGCGCAGCCGCTCCTCAATCTGATCCAGTTCGAACAGGCCACGCCGCAGGCGCTCGCTCACCAGCAGCATCAGCCCCAGCGACACGGCGCTGATCAGGCTGCCGGTGAGCACCGTGATCAACACGGCGGTGTTGCGCGGCCGCAGCCCGAACAGGCTCAGCCGCGCTTTGCCCACCCGGCTGCCGAGGCGGTCGCCGAGGGTGGCCAGCACTCCGCCGAGCACCAGCAGCGCCAGGATCAGCAGCCAGCCCGACACGGCGACGCACGATTCGCCTCAGTATCCCCCGCTCCCCAGCCCTCAGCTGAAGCGCTTGGCCAGGGCGATCGGATCGAACACGGTGATCTTCTTGCGGTCGATCTGCAGCAGGCCCTCCTGGCGCAGATCGCCCAGCAGCCGGGTGATGGTGACGCGGGTGGAGCCGATCGCCTCGGCGATCGCCTGGTGGGAGAGGCGCAGATCAATGGTGATCCCCTCGCTGCCGGGCAGGCCGAAGTCGCGGCAGAGCACCAGCAGGAAACTCACCAGTCGCGAGCTCATGTCGCGGTGGGTGAGGGTTTCGATCATGGTCTCCGTCTGCAGGATGCGTGAGGAGAGGCCCTGCAGCAGCAGCAGCCCCACGCTGGCATCGAGTTCGATCGCCTTGCGCAGGGAGGTGGCCGGGGCCGTGATCAGCTCCACCCGGGTGAAGGCGATGGCGTGATAGAAGCGGTCGGAGCGCTGTCCGGTGAGCAGGGACAGCACGCCGAAGAGGCTGTTCTCCCGCAGCAGGGCCACGGTGATCTCCTCGCCGCTCTCGTACACGCGCGAGAGCCGCACGGCGCCCCGCCGCAGCAGGTAGACGCGCTCGGCTGGGTCGCCGGGGAAGAAGATCGTCTTGCCCCGCTCAACGGTTTCGGTGCTGCTGCCGCTGAGCCCCCGCATCACCTCCAGCAGGGTGGTGCCGTCGTGAACTCCGCTGCCGATGGTGGTCACGGCGCCCGGGCTCCCGGTGGTGGGGGTGCTGGCGGTGCGGCTGAAGCCGCGGGTGGCGCCGACCATGGACAAAGCATGGGTATGGCGGAACCCTAAAGATCGCATCCGCCGGCACTTGTTACAACGCACACCGAACGTGGCTCCCGGCCCGATGGGGCGCCCCTGCCGGGGCCCCGTCGGTCGGTGATACGCCTGTTCTCCACCACAGGTGGTGTGCAGCCGTTGTGATCGGCGCTGAAGCCGCTACATTCAGCTCCGCGCCGACCCGCCCCATGACCGCCAGCCTTCCCGCCGGCCTCGGCGACCGACCCGCTGGCCCGGGCTGCCGAGCCACAGGCTCTGCCCATGGGGTGGACCCGAAGGGCCTGAGAGCCGTGGCTCCCTCCGGGGCCAGCCGCCCGCTGCGACTGCTGGCCCAGCCCGAGGGCCTGCTGCAGGTTCACACCGCCCCGCACCGCGGCAGCTTCTCGGCGGTGCTGAGTCAGGCCATCCGCAGCGCCGGCCTGGGCAGTGACGTGCTGGTGTGCCAGTTCCTCAAGGGCGGCGTCAACCAGGGCCTCGACGCCAGCCCCAGCCTCTGCGGCCGCCTGCGCTGGCTGCGGCCAGCGGTGGAGGCCTGCATCGCCGACCCTGCCGGCGACCACGATCCCCAGGTGCTGGAGGCGGTGCAGGAGGTGTGGGCGTTCAGCCGCAACCAGCTGCTGACGGCGGCGGTGGATCTGATGGTGCTCGATGAGCTGGGTCTGGCGATCGACCTGGGCTTCCTGCCGGCTGAGGACGTGCTCGCCGTGCTCGAACGGCGGCCGGCTCCGATGGATGTCATTCTCACCGGGCCGCCCATGGCGCCTGAGCTGATGGCCCTGGCCGATCAGGTCACCCAGCTCCGCCGCGGCTTCTGAGACCGCCTCCTGATGCTCAAGAACGACCGCTGGATCAAGGAGCAGGCCGCGACCGGCATGCTCGAGCCATTCCAGAGCAGCCTGGTGCGTCACCTCGATCCGGAGGCAGCCGCCCGGCCGGTGCTGAGCTTCGGCTGCTCCTCCTACGGCTACGACCTGCGCCTCTCGCCGCAGGAGTTCCTGATCTTCCGCCACGTGCCCGGCACGGTGATGAACCCCAAGCGGTTCAACCCCGCCAACCTGGAGCCCGCCCCCCTGCATGAGGACCAGGACGGCAGCTACTACATCCTTCCGGCCCATTCCTACGGGCTGGGCGTGGCTCTGGAGAAGCTGCGGGTGCCGCCCACGATCACGGTGATCTGCCTGGGCAAGAGCACCTATGCCCGGCTGGGCATCATCGTGAACACCACCCCAGCCGAGGCCAGCTGGGAGGGGCATCTCACGCTGGAATTCAGCAATTCCTCCGGAGCTGACTGCCGGATCTACGCCGGCGAGGGCATCTGCCAGCTGCTGTTCTTCGAGGGCGACCCCTGTGACACGACCTACAAGGATCGCGGCGGCAAATACCAGCACCAGCCCGAGCGCGTGACCCTGGCCCGCATCTGAGGCCAGATGCGCTGAATGGCTCGCGCTAGGGCGCGAGCCTGGCGTCGCACCGGAAGGTGCGCTGAATGGCTCGCGCTAGGGCGCGAGCCTGGCTTTATGAAGCCGGCTCTTTTCGTACCAGGCGGCGATCTCCGGTGCCCACTGCTGCAGGTGGGGCCAGAGCAGATCGCAGAGGGCCCGGATCTCCAGCTGGGCATCGAGCTTGGCCCGCAGATCCAGAAAGTGCAGCAGAGCCCGCAGGCTGAAGCTCACCACGAAGTGCTGGCGGTAGTCGAAGGGCAGGATGCCGCGGGCGTGTTCCTCGGCATAGCCGGCATCCAGCAGGTCGCGGTAGCGCTCGGCGGCCTGACGGCAGAGCTGGAGATCGATTGCGCGCTGCTCGCTGGTGTAGGCATATTTCTTGCCCTGGCGGTCGGCATACGCGCCCACAGGCCGGAGATAGAACACCTCCTCCAGCTCCAGGTCGCCGTTGGCGGCGCGGCGGATGCGGTCGCCGGTGTAGCGCATCGACTGCACATCGAAGCTCACGCCCACTCGGTGGGTGCGGGCCTGTTGCATCACAGAGTGGGGAAACCAGCCCACATTGAGCACGATCTGGGCGTGCTCCAGGGGGCCGTAGTGGCCCCGTTCACCGGCCAGCAGCCGCTTCACGCAGATCTCGCCGGCGTGCCGCTCCTCAGGCCAGACCTGCGGATCGCTGGCCACGAAGTCCTCGCTGTAGTCCTGATGCATGGCCGCCCACACGCACTGCTGCGGGTTGGGGGTGGCGGCGATGCGCTGCACCCGGAAGCGGGGGTCGATGCTGGGCTCACCCATGGCTGCGCGGGGCGATGGGGGCCGGCGTGCCGGAGCTGGCCCCTGCCTCCAGGCGGCTCACGGCTCCCACCCCTGCCAGCTCAGGCAGGGTTTGATCGGCCAGCAGGGCGGCGGTGAGGGCCTCCAGTTCCGGCCCGGAGCGGGCCCCGATGGAGCGGCCCCGGTTGGTGCCGGCGGCATCGAACAGTTCTAGGTGGGGGATGCCGTTCACCGCGTAGCGCTCCAGTTCCGGTTGCCAGCGAGGATTGTCCACGTTCAACAGCACCACATCGAGGTGGCCGCGCTGCTGCCGTTCGATGTCCTCCATCGCCGGGGCCATGGCCCGGCAGGATTCGCACCAGTCGGCGTAGAACTCCACCACGGTGGGTGTGCCGTTGGCCAGAGCTGTGCTGAGCTCCGGGGAGCGCCGGGCCATCGCTTCCAGTGGTGCCTGCCTGGCCAGAGCGCCCCGCTGCCACGCCACCAGCAAGGCGAGCAAAGCGGCGATCGCGAGCAGCACCACACGGTCCCGGCGGCCGGGGCCGGCCGTGGGTTGCGTGCTGCTCACGTCTGTGCTGCGCATGGTTGTGGGCTGCTCCAGGCTGGTGGCACTCTGCCAGGGGTTCTCCCGCCGCCGCTGACCCCGCCGCCGCTGTTCTCGCCGCCTCCGAATCTCGCCCCGCTGATCTCGCCGCCTCCGAACCATGAAGCGTCGCCTCACCCTGCATTTCCCCCGGGAGGTGGTGCACCAGCCGATCACCTACAGGCTGGCTGTGGATTTCGACATCGCCGCCAAGATCCTGCGCGCCCAGATCGCCCCCAACCAGAGCGGCACCATGGTGGTGGAACTCTCGGGCGACATCGACGAGCTCGCCGCCGCCGAGACCTGGCTGGAGAGCCAGGGCCTGGGCCTCAACCGCGCTCCCGGTGAGATCGCCATCGACCGCCAGCGCTGCGTCGACTGCGGCATCTGCTCGAGTGTCTGTCCCAGCGGTGCCCTCAGTGTCCAGGCTCCCGACTGGCAGCTGCAGTTCGATGCCAGCCGCTGCCTGGTGTGCGAGCAGTGCATTCCCAGCTGCCCGGTGGAGGCCATCGCCCTTGTGCTTGATCCGGCCTGAGCCATGGCTGTGCTGGTCGCTGGTGTCGCGTCGCTGTTGCGGCTGCTGGTGCTGCCGCTGAGGGCCCCCCTGGTGCTGCTGCTGGTGGCCGTGGCGGCCTACATCGGCACGTCCTGGCGGGTGCCACCGCCGTCGGGCGATGGCCTGCTGGCGTCGCTGAACTGGCTGGCGTCGTTCGACGCTCTGCAGACCCTGCTGGTGGTGGTGGTGTGCACCATGCCGCTGCGACTGCTGCGCGGCGTCACCGGACTGATGGCGGCCAGCCAGGTGATGACCCTGGTGCTCACCCTGCTGATCGTGACCGTGGCCGCCATCTATCTGCTGCGGCTGGAAGTGCTCTCGCGGGTGCTGATCCTGGGCTCGGCGGTGTTGCTGGCCCGGGTGGACCTGGCCAGGATCCGGGTGGTGCCGCCACCGCTGCGGCTGTCCTGTGGTCTCAGTGTGCTGGTGCTGGCCAGCTGCGCCCTGGGCCGTTGGCTGATCAGCCGGGGCTGATGGCGCGACCCAGGTCAGCCTGGGCTGGCAGGCTCGGATGAGCAGACCGGTGGCCGGGGTTCCTGCAGGCTCCAGAGGTTGCCCATCACCTTCTTGACGTAGAGGCGGGTTTCCGGGAAGGGGATGGCCTCCACCCACAGCTCGGGTTCACGGCTCAGGCGTGGATCGATCCACCCGGCCACGGCGTTGGGGCCGGCGTTGTAGCTGGCTACCGCCAGCAGCGGATTCCCCTGCCAGCGCTGCAGCAGCTGGCGCAGGTAGAGGGCGCCCAGGCTGGCGTTGAGTGCCGGCTGTTCGAGTTCGCCGGCCTGCAGCGGGCGGCCGATCAACTCCTCCGCCGTGGCGGGCATCAGCTGCAGCAGCCCCACGGCCCCCACCGGCGAGCGCACCGTGGGCGAGAAGCGCGACTCCTGCTTGGCCACCGCCGCCAGCAGGCTGGCGGGCACGGCGGCCTCCGTGCCGGCGGCGCTGAGCTCCTCAGCGAAGGCCGGCCAGTGCAGCTCCCGCTCCAGCACCTGCGCCCAGTGGCAGTCCCCGGCCGGCAGCCGCAGGCTGGCCTGCTCGAGCCTGCCCAGGCCGAGCCAGTGGTCGCCCACTCCCCGACGCAGGCGACCTTCGTGGATCTGGGCCACCGGATCGTCCTCGGCCCGCTGCTGCCGGCTCAGCAACCAGTGCTCCCACGCTTCCAGCGGCTGATTCAGCCGCCAGAGGCGATCCAGGGTGGGGTCGCCGCTGCCGAGGGGGTGCCAGAGCGGCTCGGCCAACGGCGGCGCCAGCTGGGGATCGAGCTCCACGTCTCCCTGGCCGAGACGGGCCGCCGCCCGCCAGCCGTAGTAGCCGCCAGGCTGCTGCTCGAGCAGGTCACGCCAGATGCCCTCGGCCTCCTGCCGCTGGCCGAGTTGCCAGCGGGCCAGGCCCTGCCAGAAGCGCCGGCGGCCCTCCTGGGCCAGGGGCAGCTGCCCATCGAGGCTGGGTTCATTGAGCAGCAGAGCTGCCTGGCTCCAGTTGCCCTCCAGAGCCTGCTCCCGGGCCTGGTGCCACTGCAGCTCCCAGCTGGCGGGATCGTCGGGCCACTGGCGCAGCACTGCCAGCACGCGCAGCGGATCGCTGCCGTCCCGGGCCAGCCGGGCCTGGGCCGGGGCGCTGCCGCGCAGGGCAGCCGGCAGCTGCTGGATGGCTTCGAGGCTGGCCGCGCTGCGCCCCTCGCTGAGCAGCCGCACCGCCTCGAGGGCCTCGTCGCTGGCCGGAGCGCGGCGGGTCAGGGCGAGCAGCCGTGCTTCCGCCTCCTGCTCCCGCTCGGGATCGAGCAGCAGGGCACGGGCCAGGGCCAGGTCGGTGGCGGGGCTGGCGGCGGAATCCCCCAGGCAGCTCTCGGCTGCCGCCCCATCGCCGAGCTGGGCCAGGGCGGCCGCGAGCTCGTCCCGCTCGTCGGTGCTCAGGGCCCCCTGGTCAGCTCCGCAGCGGCGCTGCAGCTGCGCCTTCGCCCCGGGCCAGCGCGCTCCCCAGCGGGCCAGGTGCAGGGCCCCATCGGGCCCCAGCTCCAGGGCGGCGGCCAGGGCCGCCGGATGGCCGGCAAACCGTTCCAGCAGCTGCTCCCGCAGGGCCGGCTGCTGGCGGCCGAGGCTGTAGAGGGCATCGGCGCTGGCGGGATCAGCTGGAAAGCGCCGCAGCAGGGCCTGCCAGCGCCTGGCCGCCAGGCCGTCGTCGCCCTGCTGCTCCGCCGCCAGCGCCTCCCGTTTCAGCGCCAGTGCCGCCAGGGGATCCGATCCCCAGCCCTGGCCGCGCAGCAGCTTCCGCTCGGCCTTGAGCTGCTCAGGCTCCCGCTGGCTGTGGCCGCTGCCGCCGCGGCCCGCCAGCAGCAGCGCCGCTTCACGGCGCCGCTCGGGATCGGGATCCAGCCGCCAGCTCCGCTCCAGGCTGCGGCTTGAGAGCGCGGGGGTGAGCGGCGGCCGCTGCAGCAGAAACAGGCGGCCGCCGAGCAGCAGAACGGCGCTGCCCAGGCAGCTCACTGCCAGAAACAGGGGGAGGCGCTGCACGGGCCGGCCGGGTCGACGGGCGGCATTCTGGTGGTCCGTTGCCCCGCTGCCCGCTGCCCATGCGCCGGCCTGCCCTGCCGCCCTACCTCTCCAGCCTCCCCGGCAGCGGCCAGCGTGTGCGGGCCCTGCGGGTGCTGGGCTTGGCCCTGTTGATGTTGGTGTTGCGCCCGTGGCTGCCGTTCAGCTGGTTGCCGGGCTGGGTGGTGGGCAGTCTGCTGCTGTGGGCGCTGCTGGAGCTGTGCGGGTGGGTGTGGTGGCCTCGGCGGTGGCGCTGAGCTCAGCGGCGCTGAACCCATCGGCATGGGGCCCGCTGGCTGGCCGGGCTAGGCGCCAGGCCCGGCCGGGCATAGCCTGACCCCAGCACCACCGTCGCCATGAGCCAGCCGACCAGCCACCCGCTGGGTCATCCGCTCGGCGAGGGCATCGCCGGGTTCGGCACCGACGGCATCCGCGGCCAGGTGGGTAGCCAGGTCACCCCCGCCCTGGCCCTCCAGGTGGGCTTCTGGTGTGGCCAGGTGCTGCCCGCCGGCGCCCCGGTGCTGATCGGCCGGGACAGCCGCAGCAGCGGGCCCATGCTCGCCGCCGCCCTCACCGCTGGCCTGACGGCGGCCGGCCGGGAGGTGTGGCACCTGGGGATCTGCCCCACCCCGGCGGTGCCCGGCGCCATCCGCAATGCCGCCGCCGGCGGCGGCCTGATGGTGTCGGCCAGCCACAACCCCCCGGGGGACAACGGCATCAAGGTGTTCGGACCCTCGGGGGCGAAGCTCAGCGCCGAGCTGCAGCTGGCGATCGAGGCCGGGCTGGCCGGCCGCAGCCCGCTGCCGGAGTTCTGCAGCAGCGGCCGCAGTGTCGAGCGGCCCGATCTGCTGGCCGACTACCGCCAGTCCCTGGTGGCCAGTGCCGAGGGCCGCAGCCTCGCCGGCTGCCGCATCGTGCTGGATCTCTGTCATGGCTCGGCCACCGCCTGCGGCGAGGCCGTGTTCCGCGCCCTCGGCGCCGAGGTCACGGTGCTGCACGGCGAGGCGGACGGCGAGCGCATCAACGTGACCTGCGGCAGCACCCACCTCGACCCCCTGCGCCAGGCCGTGCTGGCCTGCGGAGCCGAGATCGGCTTTGCCTTCGACGGCGACGCCGATCGCATGTTGGCGGTGGACGGCCGCGGCCGGGTGGTGGACGGCGATCAGATCCTCTACCTGTGGGGCTCGGCCCTGATGGAGGCCGGCAGCCTTCCCGATCAGCGCATCGTCGCCACGGTGATGAGCAACCTCGGCTTCGAGCGGGCCTGGCAGCAGCGTGGCGGGGTGCTGGAACGCACGCCCGTGGGCGACCAGCACGTGCACCGGGCCATGGAGGAATTCGGCGCGGGCCTCGGGGGTGAGCAGTCGGGCCACATCCTCTCGGCCCGCCATGGCATGAGCGGCGATGGCCTGCTCACGGCCGTGCAGGTGGCCACCCTGCTGCACGGCCAGGGGCTCAGCCTGGCGGAGTGGCTGGACGGCAGCTTCCACCCCTATCCCCAGCAGCTGGTGAATGTGCGCGTCCCCGACCATGAGCGGCGGCGCGATTGGCGGCAGTGCGCGCCCCTGTGCCGGGAGCTGGAGCGGGCCGAGGCCGAGATGCACGGCCACGGCAGGGTGCTCGTGCGCGCCAGCGGCACCGAGCCGCTGCTGCGGGTGATGGTGGAGGCTGCCGAACCCCAGCTGGTGCAGCGCTGGGCCAGCCAGCTGGCCGCGGCTGCCGAGCGGCATCTCAACGCCGCCTGAGCTCCAGCTGCTCGCGGGCCAGGCTGAGGGCGCCGGCACAGGCATCCGCGGCTGGTGGCTCCAGCCGGGCAGCGGGCAGGTCCCGGGCCAGGGCGAGCTCCAGCTCCAGGCGCAGCAGGGCCAGATGGCTCAGAGCTCCCCCCAGGGGCCACACCGACGGCCGCTCCAGGCTCAGCCGGCCGCTGATCGCCGCGGCCATCGCCGCCAGGGCAGCGGCGTTGCGGCGCACGATCGCCAGGGCGCAGGCGTCGCCGGCCTCGGCGCAGGCGAGGACCACCGGCGCCAGGGCCGCGAAGCCGGGGGCGCCGAACCCGGGCTGCACCACCCGGGCCTTGATCGCCGCCGCCGCTCCCGGATCCTCGGGGTCCAGGTCCAGGGCGTGCCACAGGCGCTGCCGCAGTCCGCTCCCGGGCCGGCGGCCATCGGCCATCTCCAGGCTGGCGCTGAGGCCGTCCCGGCCGATGTCCATCGCCGAGCCGGCCCCATCGAGCAGCCAGCCCCAGCCGGCACAGCGGTGCTCCACGCCCTGACGGTTGCGCCCCACGGCGATGGTGCCGGTGCCGCTGATCAGCGCCACCCCTTGCTCGGCCGTGCCCATGGCCCCACGCAGGGCCGTGCGCTCATCCCCGGTCACCACCAGCTGCTGGGACGGCAGCTCCAGGGCCGCGGCCGCCAGGTCCAGTCCCTGGACCTGCACAGCACTGCCCACTTCGATGCCGCTGGCACCGACGGCAGCGGCCAGCAGCGATCCCCCGGCTCCGCAGGGGAGCGCCTCCAGGGCCTGCGCCAGGCTCAGCTGGAGGGCCTGGCGGAAGGCCCCGGGCCCGCCGTCGCTGGCCAGATGGCGCACACCGGGGCCGGTGCCTTCCACGAGGACCGATCCGCTGCCGGCGTCGGCCAGGCGGCAGCGGGTGTGGGTCTGGCCGGCGTCGAAGCCGGCGATCAGGTCAGCCACCGGCGCTGCCCTCGGCGGGCGGGCGGCCGTCAGGGCCCGCCGTCGAGAGGGTGGCCAGGCAGAACCAGCCGGTGAGCTGCACCTCCGGCCGGAAGAAGATGGTGTCGGTGAGACCCTGCACGCCCAGCCCGGCGATCACCGCCAGCACCCCCAGGGCCGGCAGCGCCATGGCACCGTTGCGGCGCCAGATCGCCACACCCTGCTGCAGGCTCGCCAGCACCAGGCCGATGCCGGCCAGCAACCCGGGGATGCCGGCCTCCACGGCCAGTTCCAGGGGGATCGAGTAGGCGCTGAGGGCGTTGAAGCGGGGCTGCTGGTAGAGGGGGTAGATCAGGTTGAAGGCGTCGTTGCCAGGACCGATCCCCAGCCAGGGCCGGGCCTGGATCATGTCCAGCGCCGCCAGCCAGACGTTGATGCGGAAGTTGTTGGAGCTGTCGCCCCGCCCGGCCAGCAGGCTCAGCACCCGCACCCGCAGGGGCTCCACCTGCACCACCAGCACGGTCAGCAGGGCGGCACCGCCCACCAGCACCAGCACGGGCACCAGCCGCCGCCACAGGGGCGGCCAGCGCCGCGTCTGCTGGATGGCCAGCAGCACCACCACCACGGCCGCCGCGGCCACCAGTCCCATCCAGGCGCCGCGGCTGTAGGTGAGCGCCAGGGCGGCGAGACCCAGCACCAGGGCCGCCAGGGCGAACAGCCGCCGGGCCGGCTGCCGCCAGCGCAGCACCGCCACCAGGGCCAGGGGCAGGATCGGCAGCAGGTAGCCCGCCAGCAGGTTGGGGTTGTCGAGGGTGCTGTAGATGCGCACCGTGCCCGCGGCCACGGAGGTGGGATCGGCCCAGCCGGCCAGCTCCGCGGTGTCGGCGTAGAGCTGGCGCAGGCCGATCACGCTGGTGACCAGCGATCCCCCCAGCAGGGAGGCCAGGATCCGATCCCACCACAGCGGTGCGGCGCTGAGCACCTCATGCATCAGGGCGTAGACCCCCAGGTAGCTCACCAGCTTCACCAGGCCCTTGAGCGCCGCGTTCGGCACCGGTGAGAAGCCGGTGGCCACCAGAGCCACCGCCAGGATCACCAGGATCCAGGCGTTGATGGCACCGATTCCCCCGGCCGGCCGGCGCAGGGCCAGCAACAGCCACAGCACGCCGCTGGCCAGGATCAGCAGGCTGAGGCCGGCGCGGCTCACCAGCGGCAGGCCCGCCATCAGGGCGCACAGCACCAGGCCCGCCAGGAGCACCAGCCGCTGGCCCACCGGCCCCACCCGCCAGTCCGCGAGCAGGCCCTGCCAGCGCAGCAGCAGCGGCGGTGCGGGGGAGAGGCTGGAGTCGCCCACGGCAGGCCCTGGTGAGGTCAGGGGGGATTATCGGCCGCTGCCTCCTCCAGCACTGCCAGGGGCGGTGGGGGCTGGCGGTTGCGCTGGAACAGCACCCGGTACACCGGCAGGCCCTGCCGGAGCACATGGGCTTCGCGCTCGGTGGCCACCGGCAGCGGGTTGGGGCCGCGCCAGGGCCGTTCATCCTCCGGCGGCCGCTGGAAGCAGCCCGAGGCCTCCACCAGCTGCACCATCGGCTCGATCACGGCCAGCACATCGCTCTGCAGGAACAGCTCCCGCCCCGGCGCCAGGGCACTGGCCAGGGCCAGCAGCAGGGCGGGCTGCAGCACCCGGCGCTTGTGGTGCTTCGTCTTGAACCAGGGGTCGGGGAACTGGATGCTCACCCGCTCCAGCAGACCTGGCTCCAGCGCATCCAACCACTGCTCCAGGCTGACGTTGGCGTTGCAGAACAGCACCTGCAGATTGGTGAGCCCGAGGGCCCGCCGCTCGGCCTCGGCCGCCTCCACCAGGGGGCGGCGGATCTCCACTCCCAGATGGTTGCGCCAGGGTTCGGCCTGGGCCAGGGCCAGCAGGAAACGGCCCCGGGCGCAGCCGATGTCGAGGTGGATGGGCCGCTCCGGGTGCTCGAACAGCTGGGCCGGTGGCGGCAGCACCAGGGGCTGCTGGTAGAAGCGGCTGAGGGGATTGACGTGCTGGCGCACCATCAGCCGTCGTTGTTCGGCACCAGAAATGCCCAGCTGGCGGTGTAGCCGTGCAGGTGGGTGCTGCCGCCCACCGGGCCGATCTCGCCGTTGCAGAAGGCGCCAGCCACCGGCAGGGTGCCGAACACCTCGCGGGCCACCGTCACGTCGCCGTCGGGGCCGCCGTAGAGACCCTGGCCCCGCCCCAGACAGGCGAACAGCAGGGCCACCAGTGGTTCGGCGGGCCGGCCTCGCTGCCGGCGCAGCAGCAGCTCCAGCTCCTGCCGGGAGGTGGTGCCGTCGCGCAGCTGGAACTGAACCTGCTGGCCCACGCGCATGCGCTCGGCCACCGCCACGGCCCCGTTGCGGGGATCCACCCCCAGCAGGTTGCGTACCAGAAAGGTGGGGGGCGCGCCGTCAGCGGTCCCTTCGCTGCCACTGTCAACACTGCCGCTGGCAGCCCCGCCGCTGGCTTCGAGCAGGACGTTGTCCCGCCCCACCCCCAGAAACAGCGAGTGCTTCACCAGTTCCCGTTCTTCGGCGCTGAGGTCGGTGAGGATCGCCTGCAGCGCCGCCACCGGCGTGCTCTGCCGCTCCCCGCAGCTGAGCCTGAGCACCACATTGCGCTGGGCCTCCTCCACCTCGAACACCGGTCCGATCGGGCGGCAGCCCTGGGCCACCACCGGATCGAGGCTCCAGGCACCGTCGATCAGGCAACCCACGGCGCCGCCGCAGACCTGCTGCTCAAACAGCAGTGAGCTGCTGGAAGCGCTGTGCGGACAGGCGATCCCGCCCACCTTGGTGGCGGCGGGGCAGGCGTAGTCAAGGCCGCTGATCAGGTCATTGATGCCCGCGAAGCCGGGGTCGATCAACAGCAGCATCGAGCGGCTGGCCGCCAGGGCAGCCGCCTGATCGTCCGGTCCCAGCAGGGCCAGCCAGGGGTCGGCGGGGCCGTCGAGATCCGGCAGTGTTCCGGGCTGGATGGCGAAGGGTTGCAGCCGCGCTCCCGGGAGCCGCAGCAGCGTCACGCTCAGGCCGGCCTCCTGCTCGAGTTCCCGTGGGGCCGCCTGCGGGGCGGTGCCGATCACCCCGCCGGCCAGACAGCCCAGCCAGTGCCGGGCCCGGAGGCGTTCCTGCAGCAGGGGCAGCAGCCGGGGCAGGTCGCTGGCGTAGCTGGCGGACACGAACACCAGGGCCAGGTCGGCTGCCCCGGTGCCGCGCAGCTGAGCGGCCACGCTGGCCACGGCCGTCTCGAGGGAGACGTCGGTGGCCAGGGCCGTGCGGCACCAGGGGCCGGGGCCGGGGGATCCCAGCCCGCGGCCCAGCCAGCCAGGGAGAGGGAAAGCCATGGGGGGGACCCTATCGCCACGGGGGTGGGTCGGATAATGACGCCTGCTGGACCCGCTGCCGTGCCGGACACCCTCTACCGCTCCCTGGTGTGGCTCGATGTGCGGCTCGGGGTGCTGTTCAGCCTGGGGGTGCCCCTGGTGCTGTTGGTGTGGGCGGCCCTGCGCCGGGAGCGCTCGCTGGTGCGCCTGCTGGGGATCTACTGGAAGGTGGCCAGCCTGCTGCTGGTGGCCAATCTGCTGCTCACCGACCGCCGCCCGATCGCCTTCGTGCTGCTGGTGATCGCGCCGCTGCTGCTGGTGGTGAGCCTGTGGTTCTGGGTGGACCTCAACGAGGAGCTGGCCGATCTGCCCCCCTGGCGGGCGTTGCCGCTCACCACCCGCATCTGGCGCTGGAGCCTCACCACCTGGGCGCTGCTCAGCGCTGCTTTCAGCGCCATGGCCCTGGGTTGCCTCGATGCCGGTGTGCGGGCCACGGAGCGCTGCAGCCAGTGGATGGAGGCGCCGATCCGGCTGCACAGCCATCTGGAGCGGGTGTTCGAGTTCGTCTTCGGCGGCCAGTGGACCCCACCCGTGGCGGCCTTCATCGGTTACCTGGGGCTGGTGGCCTATGCGGTGGGTCTGCTGCAGTGGCTGCTGGTGCGCCTGCCGCGGCTGGGCCGGGTGGCCGGGGAATTCTGAGCCGTGACCTCTGAGCCGTGACCGAGGGGAACACCGATGCCCATGACCATCGCTGAGCTGCTCTCGGCCCTGGAGGCCGCCAGCCGCAGCCGGCCCGACCGGGTGCTGCGCCTGCGTGGCATCCTGCCTGCTGCCAGCGGAGACGAACCGTTCGAACTGCTGATCTTCCGGGGCTTCTCCAGCAGCGTCAGCCATCCCACCGCCTTCAATCCCGATCAGCCCGCCCTGGGCGAGCAGGCCCGCATCGAGGCGGCCGACCTGCTGCTCGGTCCCCTCAACCCCGCCGCCGAGCAGGTGCTGGCGGCGGCACAACCCGTGGCGTCATTCCTCGAGCCTGCGGCCTGGCTCTGAGCTCCTGGGGCGCTTTGCCAGGCTAGGCCTCAAGGCACAGCCGGCGCCAGTGGGGGCAATGGGCGGCCAGGGCGGCGCCGTGGGGCTCCAGGGCCCGGGGGCTGGCCAGCTCGAAGTCGTCAAAGTCGAAGCCTGGCGCGACTGTGCAACTCACCAGACTCCAGGGGGTGGCCGGGGCCGGTTCGGCGGCGAACCAGTGGCCCGCCTGCACCACGTGCTGGGGCTGCTCACCGGCCGCCAGATCCAGCCCCAGTCCCGTGCGGCGCACCGCGCCGGCTGGACTGAGTTCGTGGATCAGCAGCCTGCCGCCGCCATGGTGGTGCCAGGCCTCGTCGGAGTGGATGCGATGCCAGTGGGAGACTTCTCCGGCAGTCAACAAAAACAGGATGGCGGTGCTGGCGGACCGGGGTCCCCGTGGTGTGGGCACCTGGGCTCCCGAGCGGTATGTCTCCCGGTAGTGGCCGCCCTCGGGATGGGGGACCAGTTCCAGAGCCCGGATCAGCTGCTCTGGTTTCATTCCTGGCCTTCCAGCACGGCCACGCAGCGGCCGCAGAGCGTGGGGTGGGCGCGGTGCTGGCCGATGTCGGTTTCGTAGTGCCAGCAGCGCTCGCATTTCTGGCCGGCGGCGCGGGCCACCCGCACGGTCACGCCGCCGGCACTGGCCTCGGCCAGCACGGCCTCCGGCGCAGCGCCGCCGATGTGCACGGCTGACACCAGCAGCCAGTCGGTGAGGTTGTCCACGCTGGGATGGGGTGAGCTCTCCAGCCAGGCCAGGGCCTCGCCGAGGGCTGCGCTGCTCTGGTCTGCGGCCAGAGCGATCTGCACCTGGGCCTCCAGGGAGGCGCCGATGCCTTGCTCCTGGCCATCACTGCTGTCCTTGCCGCCCGGCTTGCGGCAGCTCTCCAGCTGGCGGTTCACCAGGGCGCGCAGCTCCAGGATCGCCGCCATGGGAGCGTCCAGCTCCCGCTGGCGCCATGCAGCGGCAGCCGTGGGCCAGCCCCGCTCGAACACGGAGGCCTCGGCCACCGGATAGGGCAGGTTCTGCCAGATGTCCTCGGCCATGTGGCAGAGCACCGGCGCGATCAGGCCGGCCAGCCGTTCCACCACCAGGCTCAGCACCGTCTGGCAGCTGCGGCGGCGGAACTCACCAGCCCCGCTCACGTAGAGCCGGTCCTTGGCGATGTCGAGGTACACGTTGGAGAGATCCACCACGCAGAAGTTCTGCAGGGCCTGAAAGAAGCGATAGAACTCGAAGCGCTCGAAATCCCCGGTTACCGCTTCGATCAGGGCGGCGGTGCGCTGCAGCATCCACTGATCCAGGAGCGGCAGGTCGCCATAGGCGATGGCATCACCCCCTTCAGCCTGGGGGCGCGGATCGAAGTCGTGCAGGTTGCCGAGCAGGTAGCGGGCCGTGTTGCGCACCTTGCGGTACACGTCGGCCAGCTGTTTCACGATCCCCGGGCCCAGGGGCACATCGGCGGAGTAGTCCACCGAGCTCACCCACAGGCGCAGCACATCGGCGCCGTAGGCGGGGTCCTGCTTTTCGTTCTTGCCGCCTTCCACCAGCACCGCTGGATCCACCACGTTGCCCAGCGATT
This sequence comes from Cyanobium sp., assembly GCA_007135755.1. Taxonomy (GTDB): domain Bacteria; phylum Cyanobacteriota; class Cyanobacteriia; order PCC-6307; family Cyanobiaceae; genus NIES-981. The sequence goes on along the minus strand of SLIG01000135.1, from coordinate 6,589 downwards.
TGCTCATCTTGCGGCCCTTCTCATCGAGGGTGAAGCCGTGGGTGAGCACCCGCCGGTAGGGGGCGTGGCCATTCACGGCCACCGAGGTGAGCAGGCTGCTCTGGAACCAGCCGCGGTGCTGGTCGCTGCCCTCCAGGTAGAGATCGGCGGGGTAGCTGAGCCCGGGCACCTGGCTGTCGCCGCCCGTGATCCCGCCCAGCACCCCGGCCCAGGAGGAGCCGGAGTCGAACCACACGTCCATCGTGTCGGTGCCCTTGCGCCACTGGCCGGCCTCGGCCGCATAGGGCTCGGGCAGCAGGCTGGCTTCATCGCGCTGCCACCACACATCACAGCCGTGCTCAGCGATCAGGCCCTGGATGTGGCTCAGGGTGGTCTCGTTGAGCAGCACCTCGCCGGTGTCGCGGTGGTAAAAAACAGGAATCGGCACACCCCAGGTGCGCTGGCGGCTGATGCACCAGTCGCCCCGCTCGCTCACCATCGCCTCGATGCGGTTGCGGCCGCTGGCCGGCAGCCACTCCACCTGGGCAATGGCGTCGAGGGCGGCGGCGCGGAAGCCCTCCACGGAGGCGAACCACTGCTCGGTGGCCCGGAAGATCGTGGGCTTCTTGGTGCGCCAGTCGTAGGGGTAGCGGTGCTCGTAGCGCTCCTGCTTGAGCAGGACACCCGCGGCCTCCAGGGCTTCGATGATGGTGGGGTTGGCGTCCTTGAGCACGTTGGTGCCGGCAAAGGGGCCGGCTTCGGCGGTGAGGGTGCCGGCCTCATCCACCGGGCAGAGCACCGGCAGCCCGTATTTCTTGCCGGTGTTGAAGTCGTCCACGCCGTGGCCGGGGGCGGTGTGCACCAGGCCTGTGCCTGTTTCGGTGGTGATGGTGTCGCCGCCGAGCACCACCTGGCCGCGGCGCTCCAGCAGGGGGTGGCGGTACACGATCCCCTCCAGCTCTTCGCCCTTCAGCGTGAGCAGGGGCTTCAGCCCCAGGCCGAGGGTCTGCTCCAACCCCTCCACCAGTTCGCTGGCCACAACCAGATGGTTGGAGAGGCTGTCGCCCCCGTTCACTTCGCAGATGCTGTAGTCGAGCCTGCCATTCACCGACACCGCCAGGTTGGCGGGCAGGGTCCAGGGGGTGGTGGTCCAGATCGCCACCGAGAGGGTGATCGGCCGGCCGGTGGCGTTCATCTGGCCGCTGTCTTCCGCCTCGAGGCCCACGGCCTTGAGGCGCTGGGCCAGGGCGGTGGGCACGGCTTCCACCGGGAAGGCCACGTACACGCTCGGGGAGGTGTGGCCGTCGGGGTATTCCAGCTCGGCTTCGGCCAGGGCGGTGCGGGAGCTGGGGCTCCAGTGCACCGGCTTGAGGCCCCGGTAGATGTGGCCGGCCAGCACCATGGCGCCGAACACGCCGATCTGGGCGGCCTCGTAGCGCTTCTGCAGGGTGAGATAAGGCGTGTCCCAGTCGGCCCAGATGCCCCAGCGTTGAAAGCCCAGCTTCTGGCCCTCCACCTGCTCCAGGGCGTAGGCGTGGGCCTTCTGGCGCAGGCTCAGGGGCGTGAGCTCGGCCCGTTCGGCGCTTTTGAGCCCCTGCAGCACCTTGAGTTCGATCGGCAGGCCGTGGCAGTCCCAGCCCGGCACGAAGCGCGCCTTTCTGCCCTGCAGCAGGGCGGTTTTGTTGATGATGTCCTTGAGGATCTTGTTGAGGGCGTGCCCCACGTGCAGGGCCCCGTTGGCATAGGGGGGGCCGTCGTGGAGGGTGAAGGTGTCGCCCTGGTTCTGCTGGCTCAGACGCTCATAGAGCCGCTGCTGGGCCCAGAACGCCTGGATCTCCGGCTCGCGCACCTTGGCGTTGGCCCGCATGCCAAAGGGCGTCTGCAGCAGGTTCAGGGTGTCCTTGTAGGAGGTCGGCTCGGACGCGGGCCTGGCGGTCACGGGGCCGGTTGCAGCAACCACGGATTATCCCGTCCTGCTCGAGCCCTCGGCGTCATCGCCACTGTTGTTGCCCGTGCTGCGGTTGTTGCCCGTGCTGGCGTCGTCCCGGTGGGGCTCCTCCTCGATGGCCTCGATCAGGGCATCGATCTCCGCCAATGAGGTCACCACCACCGGATCGTCGCTGAAGGGCGGCTGGGCGGCACTGCCCGTGGCTGCCGACTCCGGCGATGGCGGCTGCTCGGGCCGTACCCAGCGCTTGCCGCTGCTGCGGGGCTGGCGCCGCTGGTGCAGCCAGGCGCCGGCATTGCTCCGCCCCTGGTTGGCCAGCTCCAGCAGACGGCCGGCGGCGCTGCCCGCTTCCCCCAGGGCCTGTTGCCAGCGTTCGGCGGAGGCCAGCCGCTGCTGCTCCTCGGCTGTGAGCTGGCGCCAGCGTCCCTGGGCCACCTCCGCCCCCAGCCGCCCGATCAGCAGACCGCCGCACAGCACCCCCAGCATCGGGGCCCCGGTGAGCCGCTCGGCACTGGTCACGAGCACCAGGCCCAGGAGCAGAACCAGGGCTCCCCACACGGCGTCGCGGGAGCGGCTCAACTCCGGCAGGAACAGCGGTAGGAGCAGCACGGCGAGCCCCAGCAGCAGTGCGAGGGCGCCGCCCAGGATGGCGAGCATGGCCAGGGGGCGGGTCACCCCCCATTGTGAGCTGCTGGCCGCAGGCTTCCCCCTGCCTAGAGTCGCCAGGCTGCCCACCTGGCGGAATTGGTAGACGCGCTGGGTTTAGGTTCCAGTGGCTTCGGTCGTGGGGGTTCAAGTCCCCCGGTGGGCATGGCTGTGGTGGCCGCCAATCCCGGCAGGCCCTGGCCCTTGCCTAAGTTTCAGTCCTAAGTTTTCTCCTGTCGGGTTTGTCTGCGCCCATGACCCAGGCCCCGGCCGCTGCACTGCCCCGCTCGGTACCCAGGCAGTTCATCGATCCTCCGGGTCCCTGGAACCCCACCGTTGGGCTGTTCCTGGCCGGGTACGGCCTGGCGGCCCTCACGATCTGGGGTTGGTTCGTGGGCCACTGGCCCCTGCTGCCGCTGGTGGTCACGGGCTTTCTGGCCCTCCATCTCGAGGGCACGGTGATCCATGACGCCTGCCACAACGCGGCCCACCCCCACCGGTTCTGGAATGCCGTGATGGGTCACGGCGCGGCCCTGCTGCTGGGCTTCAGTTTTCCGGTGTTCACGCGGGTGCACCTGCAGCACCATGCCCATGTCAATGATCCCAAGAACGATCCTGACCACATCGTCAGCACGTTCGGACCGTTGTGGTTGATCGCGCCACGCTTCTTTTATCACGAGCTGTTTTTCTTTCAGCGTCGCCTGTGGAGGCGTTATGAATTGCTGGAATGGGGGATTGCGCGAGGAATCTTTGTGGCGATTGTGATTGCCGCCGCCAAATATGATTTTCTGCCCTTCATTTTTAACTGCTGGTTCGCGCCGGCTTTGATGGTGGGTGTCACTCTGGGATTGTTCTTCGACTATCTGCCGCACCGGCCTTTCCAGTCGCGCAACCGTTGGCACAACGCCCGCGTATACCCCGGAAGGGTCATGAACTGGTTGATCATGGGCCAGAACTACCATCTGGTTCACCATCTCTGGCCCTCCATCCCCTGGTTTGAATACCGCCCCGCCTATCACGCCACCAAGCACCTGCTGGATGCCAAGGGTTCACCCCAGCGGCTCGGACTGTTCGAGTCCCGCAGCGACGGTCTCAACTTTCTCTATGACATCGTGGTCGGTGTACGCAGTCACCGCAAGCGCCGCAGCAAGTTGCGACCCATAGCGGCGCTGATGCCCACCAGCCATGCCCGGCGGAGAGTGCTATCGCTGCTGCATCGCACCGCGATTTCGCCGGTGCGATGAGCCTTCACTCTGCCAGGATTCTTGGCACCCGGAAAAAGTCACCCTCCCGCTGCGGGGCGAGGTTGAGCAAGTCCTCGCGCACCGGCGTGGGCTCCACCCGGTCCTCGCGGGTCACGTTCACCACTTCAACCGCCCGGGTGGTGGGGGGCACGCCCTCGGTGTCCACCGCCTGGAGATGGTCCACATACTCGAGGATCCGCTCCAGCTGGGTGGTGTACGTGGCGATCTTCTGCTCAGGCAGGGCCAGCCTGGCCAGGTGGGCCACCTTGCGCACATCGTCGGCGCTGATCTGGCTCATCGGATGGGTCGCAGCGGCCCAGCGACGCTAGCGCCGGGCCGCCCGCCGCCCTGTCCGGGTCAGCCCGGCTCGTCGTCGGCCAGGAACGACTGCAGATCCGCGGCCAGGGCGGCTGCCGCCAGCTCCAGCAGCGTCTGGCCGTGCTCCGCCTGGGCGAGGTAGGGGTCAGAACCCATGCGGCCGTCGGGATGGCGGCGGCGGAAGTCCTCGGGACCGTGGATCGGACCCGGTGGGGCCGGCTCCGGCAGGGGCCGCTGCTTGCCGATCAGGCTCGGCTCCAGGTGCAGGGTGAGGGCGATCTCGCTGGGGGTGGCGTGGTGGCCCTCGCGCCCGCCGTAGAGCTCTCGCGCCTTCGCCATCACCGGCGGGGCCATGAACCAGTTGGCCAGCTTGCAGCGCAGCCGCGGCGCCACCGGCAGCCCACGGGCGGCGGCTGTGCTGTAGGCCTGGGCGAAGGCGGCCTTGCCCGTGGCGATGTTGCCGCCGTGGCCGTTGATCACGTAGACGCGCTCGAACCCATGGCGGGCGAGGGAGAGCACCACGTCGTGCAGCACGGCCATCAGGGTGCTGGGCTGCAGGCTCACGGTGCCGGCGAACCCCAGGTGGTGTTCGGCCATGCCGAAGGCCTGGGTGGGCGTCACCAGCACGCCGGTGCGGCGACCCACCTCCAGCGCCACGGCCTCGGCGGTGAGGGCGTCGGTGCCGATGGCACCGGTGGGGCCGTGCTGTTCCGTGGAGCCCAGGGGCACGATCACCCCCCGGCAGCGCTGCAGGTAGTCCTCCACCTCGGGCCAGCTGCGCAGCTGCAGGCGGATGGCATCGGTGCCCCCCGCCTCCGCGGCGACGGCGTGGCCGCTGAATGGGCCGTGGTCTGGCGGCTGGACGCTCTCGGGCATCGTGCGGGTGGGGATGAAGGGGTGGAACGGGGGTGAGGGGGGCGGCAAACGGGTCAGCCTGAACAGCGGCGGCCCCGATCAGTGTGTCTAGGATTCGGCAGCGAGCTCAGCCCGTGGCCGATGCTGCATCGCAAGCTCTCCCAGTTCAGCGTCGAACGCCGTCCGGTGTGGGTGTTTCTGCGCGATCAGCAGCGCTGGATCGAGGAAGCCCTGGTGGTGGAGATCGATGGCGATCTGGTGACCCTGCGCTACGACGCCAGTGATGACGATGAGGCCCACAGCTGGGAGGAAAGTGTGCGCCTCGACTCCATCGGCGCGGTGAGCACGCGGCTGTCCTACGTGTGCCGCGCTCCGGGGGAAGACCTGCCCATGGCCGACGACTGCCCCGAAGCGGAGCGCCTCAGCGGCTGAGCGCAGCGGCCGGTGAGCGCCTCAGCCGCTGGATCAGTGGGCGGTGCCGTTGCCGTCGTAGTCGTCGGTGTCGTAGTAGCCGCCCTTGGTGCCGAAGAACAGCGTGGTGAGGCAGAACAGACCACTCACCGCCAGCAGCAGGGTGCCGAGTGTGAAGCCGGAGGCCGCAGTGGCGGCAGAGCTGTCCATGGAGATGACCGAGGCGCAGGAGTTGACATCCATTGTGCTGCCCGACGCCTTCTTTGCACGCCCGGCCGAGCAGGCGGCCCCCGAGCTGGTGGGCTGTCTGCTGGTGCGGCAACGGCCCGAAGGCACCAGGCTCTGGGGCTTGATCGTGGAGACGGAGGCCTACTGCCAGAGCGAGCCGGCCTGCCACGGGCATCGCCGCCGCTCCGCCAGCAACGCCACCCTGTTCGGCCCGCCCGCACACCTCTACGTCTACCTCACCTACGGGGTGCACCACTGCGTGAATGTGGTCACAGGCCGGCCCGGGTGGGCCAATGGCGTGCTGCTGCGGGCCGCTGAACTGCCCGGCGAGGCGGAGCGCACGGCCGCGGGGCCGGGGCTGCTGGCCCGGCGGTTTGGCCTCGACCGCAGCCACGACGGTGCGCCGCTGGACGGGCTGGGGTCTGTGTGGCTGGCGCCCCGCCCCCCGGGACTCGCCGTGGCTGCTGGCGATCTGGTGCAGACCCGGCGCATCGGCGTCAGCCAGGGGCAGGAGCTGCCCTGGCGCTGGTACCTGCGTCGAAGCCGGGCCGTGAGCCGCCGCGCAGCCGGTGATCGGCCACCGCCCCGCCGGCCCCTAGTTTGAGGGCACTTGTCGAGGGCCGGGGTTGAGCGGCTGGGTTCACCGCCACGTGCTTGATCTGTCGGCCTTCTCGACCGACGATTTCGCCACCGTGCTGGAGCTCGCCCAGCGCTTCCGCAGCCTGCCGGTGGTGGGAGCCCGCCGGCTGCCGGCCCTGCAGGGCCGGCTGATGACCACTCTGTTCTTCGAGGCCAGCACCCGCACCCGCAGCAGCTTCGAACTGGCCGCCAAGCGCCTTTCGGCCGATGTGCAGAGCTTCGCGCCGGGGTCCAGTTCCCTGACCAAGGGCGAGAGCCTGCTGGACACCGCCCGCACCTACGTCGCCATGGGGGCGAACGTGCTGGTGGTGCGCCACAGCTG
>SLIG01000130.1 GCA_007135755.1 Cyanobium sp. | reverse complement strand
GATCGACGCCGCCCTCAGGGGCCGACGGGTGCCGCCCACCCCCACGGCGGCCGAGCGCCTGGCCCTGGCCGCCGAGCAGCTCCAGGCCCTGGTGGCCGCCAAGGGCGATCACGGCCTGCTGATCGCCCGCAAGCACATGGGCTGGACCTGCACCGGCTTCCCCGGTGCGCCCCAGTTGCGCCACGCCCTGATGCGCGCCCCCAGCCCTGCCGAGGCGCTGGGCCTGCTGGAGCAGGCCCAGGCGCAGCTGGCGGCCGCGGCAGCTCAGGGCAGCACCGGCGGCCAGCCCTGGCGGATCAGCAGCAGCGAGAAGTAGGGCCGCTCCTCTGGCGGCACCGCCACGGCAGGCGTCACCAACTGGTCGGGCCAGCCCACCCGCTGGGCGAACAGGGCGTTCGGCAACAGACCCCGCCGCTCCAGCAGGGGCCGCACCCAGCGCCAGCGCTGGCCCAGCTTGAGCAGGGCCAGCACCGTGGCCGCGCCGGCAGCCTGCTCCAGCAGGCTTTCCAGTTCCGCCGCCCCATCGGGGGTGGGGCGGATCAGCAGGGCCTCGCTCTGCAGGGCCAGGGGCCAGGGGATGCCGGCACTGGAGGCCGCCGCCGCCGCCGCGCACACCGCGGGGATCCCGGGGATCACGCGCAGAGCGCAGTGGGGATGGCGCTGGCGCAGGGCCAGGAGCACGTAGCTGCTGCTGGCGAACAGCGACCCATCCCCCTCACAGAGCAGCACCACCGCCTGCCCGGCCGCCACTTCAGCCGCCAGCGCATCGGCAGCGGCATGCCAGGCGGCGATGCGTGGGGCGGCCTCGGGCACCATCGGGAACAGCAACGGCAGCCGGCGCTGGCCGGGCTCCAGCCAGGGGGCGGCGATTGCCGCGGCCATGCCCTCGCCGCCCTCGCGGGCCACGGGGTAGGCCACCACCGCCGCCGCCCGGATGGCCCGCAGGGCCGCCACGCTCACCAGCTCCGGATCACCAGGCCCCACTCCCACCAGGGTGAGACCGGGCGGAGCACTGCCTACGCTGATCGCCACCGGCGTCGGGCCAGCCATGAGTGAGCTCACCATCTACCGGCACCCTGCCAGCCCGGCGGGCCGCCCCCAGAACCCGCCCGATCCGCTGCTGCGCAGCAGCGACGGCGAGGAGATCCAGCGCCAGCTGGCGGCCCGCGGCATCCGCTTCCAGCGCTGGCCGGCCCGAGCCGCCCTGCCAGCAGGCGCGGAATGCGACCAGATCCTCAGCGCCTACGCCGAGGAGATCGCCCGGGTGCAGGCCGAGGGGGGCTATCCCACCGTGGATGCCATCCGCCTGGCCCCAGACCACCCCGACCGCGACGCCCTGCGCCAGAAGTTCCTGGCCGAGCACACCCACAGCGAAGACGAGGTGCGCTTCTTCGTTGAGGGGCGCGGCCTGTTCTGCCTGCACGTCGGTGAGGAGGTGCTGCAGTTGATCTGCGAGGCCGGCGACTGGATCGCCGTGCCAGCCGGTACCCGCCACTGGTTCGACATGGGCCCCCGGCCCCGGTTCTGCGCCCTGCGCTTCTTCCACAATCCCGACGGCTGGGTGGCCGAGTTCACCGGCGATCCGATCGCCTCCGCCTACCCGCTGCTCGACGACCTGCTCGCTGCCGGCACGCCGGCCTGAAGCGAGGCCAAACGCACGCGCCTCTCAGCTGTGCATGCGCGGCTCGGGATGAAGGCTGGCCAGCAGGGAGGCCTCCAGGGCTGCCAGCTGCTCCAGTCGCTCGATGACCTGCTCGCGAGGCCAGCGCCGTTCGCACAGCAGCCAGTAGAGGCCGAAGTGGCGGGCCTCGCTGGCAAGCAGGTCGGCGTAGAGCCCCCGCAGCTCCAGATCGGGGCCATGCTCGGCCAGCAGGGCCATGCGCTCATGGCTGCGGGCCTCGATCAGACCGGCCACCAGAAAGCTGTCGAGCATGCGCTCAGGCTCCCGGCGCCGCACCGCCTTGCCCAGTTCGCCGCCGTAGGGCGGAGCAGGCAGGGGACGCAGGGCGATGCCCCGGCGCTGCAGCAGGACCAGCACCCGCTCGAAGTGCTCGAGCTCCTCCCGTGCCAGCGGGCTGAGCACCGCCGCCAGTTCAGCGTCGCCGGGATAGCGGAACATCAGCTGCAGGGCCGCCCCGGCCGCCTTGCGCTCGCAGTGGGCGTGGTCGATCAGCAGCAGCTCGGGATGGGCCAGGGCCTGCTCCAGCCAGGCGGCGGAGCTGGGGGCCGCCAGCCAGCGGATCCGGGCGGCGGCGGCGTTGGGCGGAGCAGCGATCACGGCCGGTGGCGCAGATGGACCACCAGGCCCTCCAGCGCCAGACCGTAGCTGGCGGGGCCGAAACCGCAGATCACCCCCACCGCCCGGTCGGCCAGGTGGGAGTGATGGCGGAAGGGCTCGCGGGCATGCACGTTGCTCAGGTGCAGCTCCACGTAGGGAATGGCCACCGCCAGCAGGGCATCGCGGATTGCGATCGAGGTGTGGGTGTAGGCGCCGGCATTGATCAGCACGCCGTCCGCCTGGCCGCGGGCCTGCTGGATGCGGTCCACCAGGGCCCCTTCATGGTTGCTCTGAAAGCAGGTGATCCCCACCCCCAGCTCCTGGGCCCGCCGGGCCAGCAGGGCATCGATCTGCTCCAGGCTGGCACTGCCATAAACACCCGGCTCGCGGCTGCCGAGCAGGTTCAGGTTGGGGCCATGGAGGGCGAGCAGCTGCATGGGGTTGGGCAGGAAGGCTGGCTGGTAAGTTGTCGAGGTGTGGTTCGGGTCGGTGCCCGAGTGGTTAATGGGGGCGGACTGTAAATCCGCTGGCTCTGCCTACGTTGGTTCAAATCCAACCCGGCCCACCTTCCACACGCCCTTGTAGCTCAGCGGTAGAGCACTCCCTTGGTAAGGGAGAGGTCACGAGTTCAAGTCTCGTCAAGGGCTTATCTCTCCAGGCCCACAGATCCTCCCAGCCCACCTGGCCGATCGTCGGCCTGCCGCTGCGCGTTCAGGGCCAGCAGGGCGTTCAGGGCAAGCAGGCCATTGATCATCTGCTCGCCAGTCCACAGTGGCTGCAGTCAGCTACAGGACAGGCACCTTCGCGGCCAAGGTCGCGGCCAACGATCGAGTGCCCGGGCGCTGTGCTGTGCGACCACCGGGCCTGGGCCCGCGGGCTGGAGGCCGGAGACTGGAGGCTGGGCGGCCCGGTGATAGCCCGGCCTGCCTTTCTTGGGCCCCATTCGCCATGCCTTCGGCATGGCAATCGGGGGCTGGTAAACAGCTCGGCCGGGATTGGCCAGGGGCGGCGCTCCCCAGGCGCCAGCACAGCGTGATCGCAGCTGAGCAGGGGGTTTGCCAGGGTGGATGAATCTGTTATCGCCCGCTGGATGGTCGTGTCACCGCCGAACGCCAGTCCGATCGAGGCTCCGATTCCGGTTCCGATCGAGGCCATGCGTGAACCGGTGAGCCTGGGGCTCACCAGGGCCCGGGCCTGGCGGCTGGAGCAGCTGGATCGCCTCGAGGGCCTGCTCAGCCGCCATCGCCCGGCCATTTTGGAGGCCCTGGCGGCCGACCTGGGCAAACCGGCCCTGGAGGCCAGCTTCGAGCTGGTGGCGGTGCAGCAGGAACTGAAACTCACCCGACGGCGGCTGCGGCGCTGGATGGCTCCGCGCCCGGTGCCGGTGGACCTGCCCCTCAAACCCGGCCGCGCCTTCGAGCAGGCCGAGCCCCTGGGCTGCGTGCTGATCATCGGCCCCTGGAACTATCCCTTCCAGCTCTGCCTGCACCCCCTGGTGAGCGCCCTGGCCGCCGGCAACAGCGTGGTGCTGAAGCCCTCCGAACACGCCCCCCGTACGGCGGCCCTGATCGCCGAGGCGATCGCCGACGCCTTCCCCCCCGAGATCGTGCAGGTGGTGTGCGGAGACGGCAGCGTGGCCGCCAGGCTGCTGGAGGAGTCTTTCGATCACATCTTCTTCACCGGCGGCGGCCGGGTGGGGCGGCTGGTGATGAGCGCCGCGGCCCGCCACCTCACCCCGGTGACCCTGGAGCTGGGCGGCAAGAGTCCCGCCATCGTGCTCGCCGATGCCGATCTGGCCGTGACGGCACGGCGGCTGGCCTGGGGCAAGAGCATCAATGCCGGCCAGACCTGCATCGCCCCCGACCACGTGCTGGTGGAGGCCCCCCTGCGCGACCGGCTGATCGAGGCCCTCACGGCGGAGCTGGAGCGCTTCCATGGCCCCGACCCGCTGCAGAGCGAGGATCTGGGCAGCATCGTCAACCAGGCCCAGTACCACCGGCTGGCCGGGCTGCTCGCCGGTGCCCAGGAGCGGGGCCAGGTGCTGCACGGCGGCCGCTGTGACCCGGAGCGGCGGCGCATCGAGCCCACCCTGCTGGCCGTCGACTCGGCCGATGATCCACTGATGCAGGAGGAGCTGTTCGGACCGCTCCTGCCGATCCTCAGCGTGGCCCACCTCGAGGAGGCCCTCGCCCAGGTGCGCCGCCGGCCCAAACCCCTGGCTCTCTATCTGTTCAGCAACGACCGCCAGGCCCAGCGCCGCACGCTGGAGACCACCAGCTCAGGCGGCGTTTGCTTCAACGACGTGGTGATGCAGGCAGGCACCAGCCAGCTGGGCTTCGGCGGCGTGGGCGAGAGCGGCATGGGTCGCTACCACGGCGAAGCGGGCTTCCTCACGTTCTCCCATCTGCGCAGCGTGCTCAGACGGCCCTTCTGGCTGGATCTGCCGCTCCGCTACCCCCCCTACGCCGGCAAGCTGGCCCTGGTGGAGCGCCTGCTGGGCTGACCCCGGCGGATTCGATCCAGTGCCACTGGATCGACCACAAAGAGCCCCTTAAGGTTCGATCAGCGATCCGTGGAGCCCATGCGCCGCACCCTTGCCGCCCTGGCCGTGGCGATGGCCCTGCCCGCCACGGGGCTGCTGGCCCTGCCCGTGCGGGCCCAGGTGGTGGTGGTCAGGGAAGGCGACACGCTCTCGGACATCGCCGCTCGCCACCAGGTGAGCCTCACCCGCCTGATGCAGGCCAACGGCATCAGCGATCCCGACCTGGTGGTGGTGGGCCAGCGCCTCACCATCCCCGGCAGCTCCGCCCGGCCGGCAGCCTCCGGCAGCACAAGTGGCGGCACGGTCACGGTGCAGCCGGGCGACACCCTCTCGGACATCGCTGCGCGCCATGGCGTAGGGGTCACCCGGCTGATGCAGGCCAACGGCATCAGCGATGCCAACCTCGTGATGGTGGGTCAGCGCCTCACCATCCCCGGTGCATCCGGCCGCAGCGCCGCGCCGGCGGCCCCGAGTGCCCAGCCCACAGCGCCCTACACGGTGAAGAGCGGCGAAACGCTCTCGGAGATCGCCGCGCGCTTCAACACCAGCACCGAGCGTCTGATCCAGCTGAACCGGATCCAGAACCCCGACCTGCTCACGAGCGGGACCCGCCTGCGCATTCCGATGACTCCCCGCTCCAGCGCGGCCCCAGCGTCCGCGCCAGCCGCCAGACCGGCCCCCGACCGCAATGCTCGCGAGCACGTGGTGCAGGGAGGGGAGAGTCTTTCAGTGATCGCCGAGCGCTACGGCACCTCGGTGAGCCAGCTGGTGGCTCTCAACCGCATCGAGGATCCCGATCGTCTGCTGGCGGGCACCCGGCTGCAACTGCGGGGCACACCCCCGGCGGCCCAGAGCAAGCCAGCGGCCCAGAGCAAGCCAGCGGCCCAACCCAAACCGGCCAGCCAAACCCAACCTGCTGCCCAGGCCCAGCCGGCAGCCCAACCCAAGCCGGCAGCCCAATCCCAGCCAGCAGTCCAGGCGACACCCCAGCCAGCGGCCACAGCAGAACCAGAGCCCCAGCCGGCAACGGCGACAGCCACACCGGCCACCTCCACCCCAGCCACCTCCACCCCAGCCAGCGCCCCCGCCACCCAGGAAGGTCGGGCGCCAACCGCCGCCAGCGAGGCCGAGCCGGCGGACGCAGCCACAGCGGCGCCGTCTCCCACACCTCAAGCGCAACCTCAACCTGAGCCTCAGCCCCAGACAGTGGCCAGGTCCCAGCTGAGCCCTGCCAGCACACCGGCGGGAGCAGCCACAGCCGCCACGGCAAGCGCCGCCACCGCCGCCGCCGCCACAAGCACAGCAGCAGCCACAAGCGCGGCCGCAAGCGCCGCCACAACCACGGCCGCTGCCGCTGCCGCCGCGGCAGCCCCGGCCACGGCCGCCAGGAGCGTGGCGAGCTCGGCAACCTCGGCCGCCAGGACCACGGCCACCGCAACGCGGGCAGCGGCCGCAGCACCCACTCCCCAATCAACGGCGCTGCAACAGGCCAGCGCCCGCAGCACCACGGCCAGCACGGCGGCCAGCCGCATCGGGGCGGCCACAGGAGGCGTTCAGGCCAGCGCAGCCACCACCTCGGCCACCACCCCAGCGGCCGCCACCACCACCGCCGCCCGTCCCGCCCCGGCCAGCACCGCCACCAGCTCCGGTGCCGCCAGCGCCGGCGACTGGCGCTCCTACGGCCCCTTGCAGATCGACTGGTCCAAGTGGCAGGCCATGGGCGGCAGCCATGTGGCCCCCAGCCTCAACAGCGACGGCAAAGCCCGCTACCTGGCGGTGAACTGCACAGCCCGCAAGCTCAATCGCACCACCGCTTCGGGCCAGTGGAACAGCTGGGAGTCGCCGCAGGAGGACTTCGAGACGAAGCTGGTGCAGGACATCTGCCGCGAGAAGGGCAACTGAGGCGGTGCAGGCCTCCCGGGTGGTTCAGGCCGCCCAGTGCAACGGCCAGGGCTGCCGCAGGTAGCCCTGGCCCGTGGGCTTCAGGTACAGCCGCTGGGCGCCGTCGTCGCTCTCGCTGACCAGCTCCTCCTCCACCAGCCGCCGCGCCAGCCAGGCCCAGCGGCTCTCGTCACTGCCGTCCTCCCGGGAAAGCTCCTCCACCACGCTGCGCAGGGCCCGGCCCCGCCGCTCTCCCAGCAGCTCGAGCAGCTGACAGACCTGCGCCGACCAGTCCTGCCGCGGCTCAGCGCCGCGCTGCCGGGCCCGGCAGCGATCACAACGCCCGCAGGGCGGCACCAGTTCGCCCATGGCCAGCAGCAGGGCCTGCTCCCGGCAGCCCTCCCCCTCGGCCACCGTTTCCATGCGGCGCAGCTGCCGCTGGGCCAGCTCCAGGCGCTGCCGCTCCGCCTCCATGCCCTGGCCCTGGGCACCGCGGCCGGCGGCGCGCATGGCCCAGCCGAGGCTGGTGCGGTCGGCCGGATCGAACAACACCAGGCACTCGGCCGGACCACCGTCACGGCCGGCGCGGCCGGATTCCTGCAGGTAGCCCTCCACGCTTGCGGGCAGATCCAGGTGCAGCACCAGGCCCACATCGGGGCGGTCCACCCCCATGCCGAAGGCCACGGTGGCCACCAGCACGGGCCGGGGCCGGCTCTGGAAGTGGGCCAGGGCCTGCTGGCGCAGGCTGGGATCCATGCCGGCGTGGTAGGTGATCGCCGGCACGCCGGCCCCCTGCAGTCGGGCCGCCCAGGCATCCACCGAGCGGCGGGCCCGCACGTAGATCAGCACCGCCCCCCGGGAGCGGCCGATGGCGGCCAGCACCTCCGGCAGGGGATCGACCGGACGCCGGCGCATGGCGTAGTGGAGGTTGGTCCGCCGGGCGGAGCGCACCTGGATCAGGGGGCGGCGCAGTTCCAGCAGACGGATGATATCGGCCCGCACCCGCGGGGCGGCCGTGGCGCTCAGGGCCACCAGCGGCACCCCGGGGCAGAGACGGCGCAGCTGGCCCAGGCGCCGGTAATCGGGGCGGAAGTCGTGGCCCCAGGCACTGATGCAGTGGGCCTCATCCACCGCCAGGGCCACCAGGGCGCCGTCGGCAAGCAGGTCGTCCAGCAGCTGGCGGGTGGCCTCCGCCTGCAGGCGCTCGGGCGCCAGGTAGAGCAGCCGCAGCCGCCGTTCACGGATGCGACGCACCAGTTGCAGGCGCTCGGCGGACCCCAGCCCCCGGTGCAGGCAGGCCGCCGGGATGCCACGGCGCTGCAGCTGGACCACCTGGTCCTGCATCAGGGCCACCAGCGGGGAGATCACCAGCACCAGGCCATCCCGAATCAGAGCCGGCAGCTGGAAGCAGAGGGATTTGCCGGCACCCGTGGGCCACACCGCCAGGCAGTCCCGCCCCGCCAGCAGCGACTCCACCACCGGGCGCTGCCCCGGCCGGAACTCCTCCCAGCCGAAATGGCAGTGCAGGGCGCTCTCGAGAGCATCGGGGCGATCGGTCGATCCCGGGCCCCGATCCGTGGCCGCACCGCGCTGGCGATCCCCGGACTGTGGCTCAGGCAACGTCAGCACTCGCCATCGCCGTGACGATACCGATCGGGTGCGTCAGCACGCCACCAAGCGCAGGCCCGGCACCAGCACCCTCAGGGCCGCCACCCCCCCTCAGGGAAGGGGAGGCGCCTCCAGCTGATCGGGCGACTCCTCCACCAGCTGCAGCCGCAGCCGCTTGCCGCCCGCCAACTCACCGAGGGAGACGCGCAGGGTGCTGCCACTCAGCGACTGCAGGGCCTTGAGCAGCTCGCGCAGATGGGGGGTGCTGCTGCCGCTCTCCACCCACAGGCGCTCCTGCAGGCCGTTGAGCCGCCGCCAGCTGGTGTGCAGCTTGAGCACGGCGGCCTCCAGCACCTGAGCCTGGCCCACCGCATCGGCCAGCAGGCCGAGGGCCTCGAGCCGCTGGGCCTCCTGCAGGGCCTTTTCGAAGTCCAGTTCCCCCTGCTGGAACGCCCGCACCGCCAGGGAGGCCTCGGCCGCCTTGCTCAACCAGCGGGCTGTGCTGGTCACCTCGCGCACCCGATCCAGCTCCGGCTCCTCGCGCAGCACCCGCCGCAGGTCCTCCTGCTGCTCCTCCGGCAGCTTGGCCAGCTCCTTCACCAGCGGCGCCACGGCCCGCGGCGGCAGCAGGTTTTCGGCGGTGCGCTGGCGGATCTCCTCCGGCAGCAGGGGGCTGGTGGCGGCCGTGAACTCATCAGCGAGGCGCCGCACCTGCTTGCGGGTGATCTGCTGCCCCTCGTTGGCGGCTTCGGAGATCATCAGCTGCACCTCCGGATCGGCCTCGGCGGTGTCCAGAAAGGCCCGCTTGGAGAATTGGTTCACGCTGGCCTCCTCCAGCACACCCTCAGCGAGCATGCGGTCGGCCGACTCGGCCAGCTGGATCAGGGTGTAGGCACGGGTCTTGCTGATCTCCCGCTCCCGCAACCACTGCAGAAAGCCGGTGCCCCGGCCCTCCCCGCCGCGCTTCTCACGGTCGCGCACGGCCCGCAGGATGCGCCCGCGCCAGATCTCGGTGTGCAGATCAAAGCGGTCGCACACGGCCCAGGCCTGCTCCAGCCGGGCCAGAAACTCCATCGTGCTGATGGTGTCGCTTTCGGGATCGGGCAGGTCGAGGCTGAGCACCGGGGCCTCGGGCGCGGGGAGAGCCAAGGGGTTCGGCAGGGGCACAAGGGCCGATGCTCCCACGCAGGGCTGGGGTGGGCGGCCGGGTTGGACGACGAAACGTGACGTCGCCGCCGGAGCCCCCCGCCGGCACGGGTATCTTCCCTCTGGCAGCCCCCCAATTCAGCGCAGCGATGGCCATTTCCCGCGGCGACAAGGTCCGCATCAAGCGCCCTGAGTCCTACTGGTTCAACGAAGTCGGTACCGTGGCCTCGGTGGACACCTCCGGCATCCGCTACCCCGTGGTGGTTCGCTTCGAGAAAGTGAACTACAGCGCCTACAGCGGCGTGGACGGCGGGATCAACACCAACAACTTCACCGAG
>SLIG01000020.1 GCA_007135755.1 Cyanobium sp. | reverse complement strand
GCGCCGATGCGGCCGTTGAACCGGCTGGCCATGGCACCGAAGGTGCCCACACCCACCTCCTGCTCTTCAGCGGCTGTGTCGATGGTGCTGACATCACCCACGCTCAGCCCCAGGGGGTCCAGCAGCATGCCGGGGACCTCCGACAGGTTGGCCGGGATGGTGGCGAACGCCTCGGAGAGCCCGCCCCAGAAGCTGAAGGTGTCCCCTTCGTCGCTCACCAGGCCCCTGGCCGCGTCATCCTCCGCCCCCAGAGTTGAATAGAGGGCATCGAGGGAGCCCACCACCGCTTCCTTGGCGAAGACCCCGGTGAAGATGCCAACGGTGGCGGGCCAGTTGTCCTGGCGAACGCCCAGCGGGCTGAACACCGGTGTGATGGTGCGGCTGAGGCGGCTGAGAACGGATTTGTCGCTGTTCTCATTGGAGAAGCTGCCGTCGACACCAATCGAGGCCAGGATGCTGAGGATCATCACCATGATCACGATCACCTTTCCTGCCCTGATGATGAAGCTCTTGAGCCGCTCCCAGCCTCGGATCAACACACCCTTGATGGTGGGCATGTGATAGGGAGGAAGCTCCATAACAAAGGGAGAGGTTTCGCCGCGGAGAATGGTACGTTTGAGAATAAGGCCTGTGAGCACGGCCATGCCGATGCCGATCAGATACAGGGCAAACACAACATTCTGGCCTGATGCCGGAAAGAAAGCGGCGGCGAACAGCGCATACACCGGCAGCCTTGCCCCACATGACATGAAGGGATTCATCATGATGGTGAGCAGTCGATCCCGCCTGTTCTCCAGGGTGCGTGTGGCCATGATGGCTGGAACGTTGCAGCCAAAGCCAATCAGCATCGGCACAAACGACTTTCCAGGCAGCCCGATGAAACGCATGAAGCGATCCATCACGAAAGCCGCTCGCGCCATGTAGCCGGAGTCCTCGAGAACGGCCAGAAACAGAAAGAGTATGCCGATGATGGGGATGAAGGTGGCCACTGTCTGGATGCCGGCGCCGATTCCTCCGGCCAGAATCAGGATGAGCCATTCGGGTGTGTTGATGGAAGCCAGTAGGGCGCCAAACCCATCAACGGCGATCGTTCCCGCTGCAATGTCGAAGAAATCGATGAATGCCCCGCCGACGTTGATCGTGACAAGGAACAGGCCGTACATGACCATCAGGAAGATGGGGATGCCCAGCCAGCGGTTCAGCACCACCTGATCGATGCGATCAGACACGCTCCGGCTCACCGCCCGCGTCTGCCTGGCGACGCCGGACACCAGCTGCCGGATCCAGCCATAGCGGCTGTCCGCAAACACCACATCCAGGTCCTCCTTCAGCACCTGGCGGATCAGCCGGCGATGCTCCACAACTCGCCGGTTCAGATCTCCTCGTCCGCGCAGCAGGGTCTCGGAGTGGTTGCTGCCTTCCAGCAGCTTGAGGGCCAGCCAGCGTGCATCCGGCACCAGGGACCCCACGCTCTCGGCATTGGCAAGGGTCCCCAGTTCGGGCATGAGCTCGGCGATGGCGTCCTCCACCACGGCGGGGTAGGCCACATAGGGATGGGGGCGCGCGGGAGAGAGCAGCTCCCGATGCAGCACATGCAGCAGGGTGTCCACACCGATGCCCCGGGAGGCCACCAGGGGGGTGACGGGGCAGCCCAGGCGTTCGGAGAGGGCCACGGTGTCAGTCTCCAGCCCGGCATCCTCAGCCGCATCCACCATGTTGAGGGCCACCACCATGGGCAAACGCATCTCCATGATCTGGGCGGTGAGGTAGAGGTTGCGCTCCAGATTCGAGGCATCAACGATGTTGATGATCAGGTCAACATGTCCAGATGTGAGATAGTCGCGCGCGACTTTCTCATCCAGGCCTCCCTGGGCATCGGCAAGATCCAGGGAGTAGATGCCTGGCAAGTCCACCAGCCGCACGGGCATGTCATCGATGCGGAACAGGCCTTCTTTGCGCTCAACGGTGACTCCCGGCCAGTTGCCCACCCGTTGGTTGGTTCCGGTGAGCTCATTGAACAGCGTTGTTTTACCGCAATTCGGATTGCCGCAGAGGGCGATCACCTTTTCAGCCATGGTGGGTTACCGCAATCATCAACATGTCTGCCTCCTGTTTTCGCAACATCAGTGAAAAGCCGCGCACCCGCAGCTCCACCGGATCGCCCATGGGGGCATGGCGGGTGACCTCGAATTGTGTACCCGGTGTGAGGCCCATGGCCAGAAGCTTCTGGCGGTAACTCCTGGACCCATCCCGAAACCCTTCCACGCGTCCGCGGCTGCCAACGGGAAGGTGCTGCAGCCGCTCCGGGGTGGGATCGGTCAGGGAAGGTGCTGGATCCGGTGATCGGTCTGAAGGCAAAACCATGGCTTGAGGTGGTAACTGAGTGCGGCGACGGGCTGTCCCAGGGCTGGTCTCGATTCCCGAGCTGCGAACTTCGATGGCCCGGCTCATGGCCCCGTCGAGCCCCAGCCTTGTGTTGGCGATTGAAATCAGAACGGAGTCGTCGTCGCCGCGCATCACCACCCGCAGTTCACTCCCCCGGTGGATCCCCATGCTCACCAGCTTGTCCCGCAGGTCGCGGCTGGCTCGCACACTGACAACCCACACCAGTTCTTCGATGCGGGCTTCCGGGAGTGGGAAGCAGGTCTCTCGCAGGTCAGCGTTGGCGGCGGGCTTCCAGCCGAGACGCCAGCGCCGCCGTGGCTGGCCGCCGTTGGCAGGCATGGCTGAGGAGGGCGACCCCCAGGCCGGGTGGTCACCGGGTCGGTTGCGGCCGTGCATCAACACGCAGCGGGGGGTGGCATGGGAATCACGGGAGGGTGAATTCGCCGGCGGGACAGGAAGACTTCTCAGTGCTAAGGGCTTCTCCACGCAGCCGCCGTCAAGGAGCTACCCAGGCACGTAGCGAATGGCACCCGTGGAGGTGCGTGCCAGGTGTCCTGTGGCAACGCCGCCCGCCGACGCACCTCCGGGCCAGCGGCCCTCAGCGTCCAGGTCGTGTCCTGTGCCGGCTGAAAGGCCGCTAGAACAGGAACGATTCCCACTCCAGACCCGGCATGGCCTTCTCCTCCGCCGTTCCCGCCGGCGAACGCCTGCCGGTGACCGTGCTCACCGGCTACCTCGGCGCCGGCAAAACCACCCTGCTCAATCGGATCCTCACCCATGAGCACGGCCTGAAGGTGGCGGTGATCGTGAATGAATTCGGTGAGGTGGGCATCGACAATCAGCTGGTGATTGATGCCGACGAAGAGATCTTCGAGATGAACAACGGCTGCATCTGTTGCACCGTGCGCGGCGATCTGATCCGCATCATCGGCAATCTCATGAAGCGCCGTGATCGCTTCGACCACCTGGTGATCGAAACCACTGGCCTGGCCGATCCCGCCCCCGTGATCCAGACCTTTTTCGTGGATGAGGATCTGCGCGATGAGCTGCGGCTGGATGCCGTGGTGACGCTGGTTGACCTCAAACACGTGGAGCAGCACTGGGATACGGAAGAGGTACAGGAGCAGCTGGCCTTTGCCGATGTGCTGGTGCTCAACAAGAGTGATCTGGTCGACGAATCAGCACTCCTGGCGATCGAGCGTCGCGTGCGCGCCATCAACCCCGTGGCTCGCATGCTTACCAGTGAGAACGCTGATGTGCCGATGCAGCACCTGTTGGGTGTTGAAGCCTTTGAGCTGGAGCGGGCCCTGAGCCTCGATCCGGGCTTTCTGGTGGACGAGCACGCCCATGAGCACGACGATGCCGTGGGTTCACTGGCCCTGGTGGAGGAGCGCCCCATGGATCTCGACAAGCTGGGCAGCTGGATCTCGGATCTGGTGAGCAGCCGCGGTCCGGATCTGTTCCGGATGAAGGGCATCATCCAGCTGGCCGGCAAGAACGAGCGCTATGTGTTGCAGTCGGTGCACATGCTGATCGACGGCGATTTCGATCGCCCCTGGAAGCTGGGTGAGCGGCGGCGCACTGAATTTGTGATCATCGGCCGCGATCTCGATGCCGATGGCCTGCGCGCGGGCTTCCACGCCTGCGTGGCTTGAACAGTCGATGGCACAGGCAGCTCCCCTGGTGCGTGAGCTGCTCTGCGGTGATCTGCAGCAGCCGATCACGGCCCTGGCCTGGTCAGCGGATGGTGAGTTCCTGGCGATCGCCAGCGCCGGTGGTGAACTGCTGCTGCTCGACTTCCGCGCCGGCTGCGAAGAGCTGCTGCGCGGCGACCACGACAACAGCCTCGATGTGATCGGATTCAGTGCCGACGGCCAGTTTCTGATGGCCGCTGGTCAGGGCGGTGAGGTGCTGCTGTGGGAACTGGGGGGCACGGGGGTGCGGCCGCTGGCCATGGATCCCATGCCCCTGGGCTGCGGATGGATCGATGCGGCGGCCTGGCAGCCAGGTGGCCAGCTCCTGTCGGTGGCGGCCGGGCGCGAGGTGAGGCTCTGGGATGGGGGCAGCCGCCAATGGCGTGAGCAACCGTTGACTATGCCTGGCACTATCCAAGCCCTGACCTGGAGCGCCGATGGGGTGCAGCTGGCGGCCAGTTGCCACGGCGAGCTTGTGCTGTGGCAGCCCTGCCTGGATACCCCACTGGATCCGCCGCTGCGCCATGCAATTGGGTCTGCTGGTCTGGCGCTGGCATTTTCACGGCTAGGGCATCATCTGGCTTGTGGCCTGCTGGATCGCTCCTTGCTGCTGTGGCCACAGGAGTGCCAAGGCCAGCCTTGGCAGTTCAGCGGCTTTCCCGCCAAGGTGCGCCAGCTGGCGTGGAGTGATCAGCCTGGGCGGTTGGCGCCGCTGCTGGCCAGCGCCTCGGCAGAGGCTGTGATCCTGTGGACGCAGGTGCAGCAGGGCTCTAAGGCCTGGCAACCAGAACCGTTGCTCTGGCATGAGAAGCGCGTCAATGCATTGGCCTTTGCGCCCGGGAGCACCTTGTTGGCCAGTGCCTCCAGCGATGCCACCGTGGCGCTCTGGGATGGGCGCGGTCGGCTGATGCAGCCGATCGAAGGGCAGGGAGCTGGGTTCAATTCACTGGCCTGGCGCCGGGACGGCCGGCACCTGGCGGCGGGTGATGCCCAGGGGCGCTGGTGGCTCTGGCCGGTGTCGGTGCCGGTGCGGGAGCGTCAGCGCAGTTCTGCCGGGAGCGGTTTTGGCTGATGGCAAGAGGCGGTACTGGGTCGTACCCCCGGGATGCAGCGGATGGCAGCGGCCCAGCCGGCGGAGGGCCAGCCAGCAGCCACACCAGGGTCCATGGCTCTGAATGGCTTCAATGGCGTATTGGGACCAGCTGGGGGTGAAGCGGCAGTTGGGCCCCGGCAGTGGGCTGATCAGGATCTGATAGCTGCGGATCAGGAGCAACAGGAAACGCGTCGAGACGACAACCATGGCGATCTCAAGGGTTCGCAGGGGTTGGAGAGGTGCTGCAACGGCTGGCCTTGCCATCGGCCACCGGCACCCCGGCCTCGATCAATTGTCGCCGCAATTGATCCGCCAGCTGGAACTCGCTGGCTTGGCGAGCCCGTTGGCGGCGCAGGTGCAACTCGGCGATCGTTTCCTTCGACAGCCTTACCTCCGATGGAGTTGCCTGCCGGTGTGCTTGATGCAGCGCGGCCAGCGCCTGGTGGGGCTCCTGCTGCAGCAAGCCGAGCAGCTGGCCTGAGGCCAGCAGGCTTGCACTGAGGGCCTCCAGCACGATCGAATCGGGGCCGCTCTCGTCAGCGCTGATGCGGTGTGTGTCGCCAGGATCAGCACTGGTGAGGGCCCGGTAAAAAGTCGTGAGCGTGCGCTTCGCCTGCTCGAGCCGCTCCTGATTCCAGTCCAGTGGTTGGCGGTAATGGCTCGCCAGCAGGGCCAGACGGATAGCTTCGCCGGGAGTCTGCTGGAGCAGATCCCTTACCAGCACGACGTTGCCGAGGGATTTCGACATCTTCTGTACCGCCACGGTGACGAAGCTGTTGTGCATCCAGGTGTGGCAGTAGGGCAAACCGGTGGCGGCACAGCCCTGGGCGATCTCATTCTCGTGATGGGGAAAGATCAGATCCTGGCCACCCCCATGGATGTCGATCGGGAAGCCCAGGTGCCGCCTGATCATGGCCGTGCATTCCACATGCCAACCAGGTCGGCCACGACCCCAAGGACTCTCCCAGCCCGGCAGCTCGGGGCTTGAAGGTTTCCAGAGCACGAAATCCATGGGATTGCGTTTGAACGGTGCCACTTCCACACGGGCGCCGGCGCGCATCGCCTCCGGCGAGCGGCCGGAGAGCAGGCCGTAGCTGGCGAAGCTGGTCACCTCGAAAAGGACGTGGCCAGCCGCCTCATAGGCATGGCCCCTTCGCAGAAGCTGGTTGATGAGATCCTGAATGTCCCCGATGTGCTCGGTAACGCGGGGCTCCCGATCCGGTGGCATCACCTGGAGGGAGCGCATATGAGCCTGATACGCGGCAATCGTGCGCTCAGTAATCGTGCGAATGGGCACCCCCGAAGAGGCAGCCGCCGCATTGATCTTGTCATCCACATCGGTGAAATTGCGCACATAGAGCACCTGCCGGAAGGCGTGGCGCAGCAAGCGCACCAACACATCAAATACAACGGCCGGCCTGGCATTGCCGATATGGGGCAAGTCATAGACGGTGGGGCCGCACACATAAAGCGTCACCCGGTCAGGCTGCTCCAGTCGCAGGGGAACGTGCGCCGGCTCAGGCTGTCGTGCAGTTGGATCGTGAGGGCAGTCATCAGTTTTTTCTTGTCTCCGGCAGCAAGGAGGAGTGATGGTGTGAAATTTTCCACTCACCATCCTCCAACACATAGATGAAGCTGTAGCGGGCCTGGGCACTGCTGCCATTGGCAAAACGAAAGGTGTAGAGCCCCGCGTCCTGAAGCATGTTGCAGCCAATCAGGATTTCCCGCTGCCTGATTTCACCATGGGGCTGCTTTTCAAGAAAGTGGCTGAAGTAATCGACGATAGTGTCGTGGTCGGTTCGGGGCTCATTCGAGAGCGTGGGAAGTAACACGGCATCGCGGCTGTAGAGGCGAGCTACTCGCTCCGGATCCTGGCTCTGCAACGCCTTGTTCCAGCGCTCAAACAAGGACTGAACATCGCTCTGGCTGATCAGGGCGCAGCCGCTCGGCCCGTCGCCCGCCAGCGATGGCTGGCGGGATTCGAGCAATTCAATCTCCAGCCAGATCAGCCCGTTGCGGGGAAGGAAGGGATGGCCCACCAGGAAGGGCGGTCGCTCGCGAGGCCCCACGCGCCAGCGTCTCAGCGTGCCCGGCTTCATGGAGGCCAGCTCCGCTTCCAGCCAGGGCGAAAGGACGCCCTGGCCCAGGGCCAGAGAGAGGAGTTGACGTTCTGTGCGGCGTCTACCGCTGAGATCTGTGGCATGGAGCGCCACGGTCAGGACTGGCGCAGACCCTGCAGGGGCGATGGGGTCCTGCCCCTGCCTTGAGGGAGTTGTGCGCTGCATCGCCGGATGGACCAGAGTCTGTGCCGTACTCTATGAGAATGATTCTCGTTCGCCAATGTGGAGCCCATGTCGCGGCCCTCGGCGCAAAGGCTGGGCCATCTGCTGATGGCCTCTGACCCGTGGGACTTTTCTGAGCAGGACCCCTCGGAGCAGAAGCCTTCAGCCCAGGAGCAGGCCCGCTTCGAGCAGATGCACGATGGATTGCTACGCCGCCAGGGCAGCCTGAGGGGTCAGCAAGAGCAGCTCTGGGCCTGCATCCAGGCGATGCAGAGCCTAACGGCGTCCGTTGTTCAGCAGTTGACCAGCGATCCACCCTCTCTGGAGCGGCGGATCATCGGACGGCGGCAGGTTCTCAGCGATCTGAGGGCTGTGCAGGCCCGGTTGCTATCGGTGGAAGTTCTGCTGGAGCGCACCGGTGAGGTGGAGTGGCCGCAGCTGGTCGAGCGCTTGGCCCAGGAGCTCGTCGGCGAGATGGCGCCGGATCCGCAGTGCGAGCAGCGGATGCGGCTCAATCAGCTGCTGGAGCGCAGCAGCAGCCGTGATGATTGAGCTCTCACGGCCGGCACTACCGACGGACCAGGGGCCGGTGACACAACAACTGCGCGGCAGGGTTCAGGGCTTTGTCACGGGGTTGGCCTGGGCTCCCCATGCTCCCCAATTGGCTATCGCCAGCGCTGCTGGGGATTTCAGCCTTGTTGATTTCGCCGCCGGCGTGGACTGGCCCCTGCAGGAAGCCAACGACTCCGGCAGTCAGGGCTTCGACGCCTTGGGATTCTCCAGCTGTGGCCGCTGGCTGGCCGCGGGCGGCGAGGGTGGTGCGCTTTCGCTTTGGCGCCTGGACGGTGACGCGCCGGTGCTTCTGTTCGTACCGGCAATCGGGGGCTGGATTGATAAGTTGGCCTGGCAACCGGATGGCCCCCTGTTGGCCGTGGCACGGGGTGCCGAGATCTGGATCTGGCACGGCGAGGACCAGGTCTGGTTGCCGCCGCTGTGCAGCCCAGGCGCTGCGGTGATGGCCCTCAGCTGGAGCCCAGCGGGCGATCAACTGGCGGCGGGCACAGGGCAGGGTGTGTGGATCTGGAGCTTGCCGTTGGGCTCACCGCAAGCCGCAGGGCCCCTGCAGCTGGAGACGGGTTCGGCCGTGCTGCAGCTGGTGTGGGGGGTGGATCCCCCTTGGCTGGTGGCTGGTTTGATGGATCGGCGCTTGGTGCTGTGGCGGGATCTGCAGCAACCCATGCTTGGCGTCGGTGACTTGCCCGGCAAGATCCACGCCCTCGCGTTGTCGCGTTTACCCAATGGCCAGCAGGCCTTGCTGGTGGCAGCCGCGGAGGCCGCAGTGGTGTGGTCGGGGCAGGGGGATGACCCTGAGGCCTGGAACGCCGTGCTGCTGCCCTTTCATCTGGATCGGATCTCAGCGCTGGCCTGTGGCCCTGCCCAGGCCCCGATCGTCACAGCCTCGCGTGATGGCACCGCGGCCCTGTCGAGCGAAACAGGATCCCTGCTGCAGGTGCTCGAGCTCGATGGCCAGGCGCTCAGCAGCGTGGCCTGGCGATCCGACCGCAAGGCCCTGGCGGCTGGCGGTGAGGAGGGTGGCTGGGTGATGTGGCCCCTCGATCCGGACGAGGGGACTAGGCCATGAGCGCAATACCCCCGAAGGCTGGCGTCATGCGAACCCCCGGCCCCTTGATCCAGGCTGCTGGTCCACTGTCCTGAACTCAATCCTGTCGCTGCCTGGGTCGTAGAGGGTGTAGTGGAGGCCTGAGCCAATGCCGATCACTTTGCGCTGGGGTACCACCTGCTGAAGCTGCCGTTCACCTTCCAGATCGCGCACGTGGGAATCGATGCCCCCACCCGTGAGATCCACCCGGTCCTGCAGCACAGCGGCATCGATGCCGCCGTCGCGGGCCTGCTGCTGGCCCTCGTCACCGAAGCCGCCGAGGCGCAGGTAGGCCCTCGGCCCGCGGTGGGCCTGGAGCCGCTGGCAGATCCAGGTGGTTTTTCCGCACCCGGGGGGGCCGGAGATCAGCAAGGTGTGGCCCATGACGACTCCCTAAAGCGCTCAAGCCCGGCGTCCAGCGCAGCCCCGGCGTCGGGCTGAGCCGGTCAGGGCCTGAGAACGGTTCTCATTATGAATGATGGGCTGCTGCCCCGCCGCCGCGCTGGCCTTGGTTGCCCTGGGGAGCGGGGCCGCGCGCCTAAGGTGCGCTGAGAATCGTTCTCATGGGCTCTGGATGGCAGATGGCGGGGCGGCCCATGGCTGAGCTGGTGCTGCAGGTGAGCGGGCTGCGGGTGCTGCGCGATGGCCTGCCCGTGGTGGATGACGTGAGCTTTCAGCTGCCCGCCGAGAGCGACACGGCCCTGGTGGGACCCAACGGCGCCGGCAAGAGCACCCTGGTGGCGGCCGTGCTGGG